>NZ_SOCA01000003.1:300000-600000 GCF_004364345.1 Prosthecobacter fusiformis
TCTCTTTGCGACGGCACTCGCCGGATTGAAGGCGTCTTTCAGGGCAAAGCCAGAACCTATGACCTGCGTGGTCGCAAGGTAGCCGTGGTCATGGCGGGCAATCCTTACACCGAAGTCGGTGGCAAATTTCAGGTGCCGGACATGCTCGCCAACCGCGCGGATACATACAATCTGGGCGACATCCTCGGCGGTCATGAAGCAGCCTTTAAAGACAGCTACATCGAGAATTGCCTGACCAGCAATCCTGCTCTGGCCCGCGTCGCCGCACGCAGTCATAAGGACGCCATGGCTGCGCTGAAGATCGCCATGACCGGCAACCGCGAAGGCATTGAATTCGAAGGCAACCAGAGCGCCGAGGACGTCAATGATTGCGTCGCCGTCATGGAAAAACTGCTCAAGGTGCGCGAGGTCATCCTGCGCGTGAACCAGGAATACATCCGCAGTGCCGCCATGGAGGATGCCTATCGCACCGAGCCGCCCTTCAAGCTTCAGGGCAGCTACCGCAATATGAACAAGATCTCCGAGAAGATCCAGCCGCTCATGACCGCTGCCGAGGTGCATTCGATCATCGAAGACCACTATCGCGGTGAATCCCAGACCCTCAGCCAGTCGGCCGAGGCCAACCTTCTCAAGTGGCGTGAGATCAACGATCTCGCCAGTGATGCTGACAAGGCCCGCTGGACCGAAATCAAGCGCACCTTCGGACGCAATCTTCTCGCCGGAGGTTCTGGCGAAAACGACCCCGTTAGCCGTATCACCGGCCAGATGAGCGCCTTCACCGCAGGACTCGAAAAAATCGAGCAGGCCGTTTCCCACCCGACTCTTTCTGACGTCTCCATCGCTCATCTGCAAAAAATCATCGAAGGCCTCCGGGCTGTGCCCGTCACCGTGGAGATCAAAGTACAGCCTGTGGAAAAGCATGAGGAAGACGATTTACCCGTGGATGTCCAAAGCAGCGTGAAGCAATCCGGATGAATATTTGACAAAGGACGGAGTCATAGACGTTAGTTAGAAAGTCATGCGCCCTGCCACCCGCCGCCAAATCCTCACCTGCCTCGCGCTTCTGGCGCTGGGTTGGGCGCAGGTCTTTGGAATCATGCGCGGTTATGTCTGTGACTGTGGAGGGGAGGTGGAAATTACTGCCTACGATCACTGCCACGGCCCTCATGGCATCGCCTGTCATCATGACGATTCACCCGCGCATCATCAGCATGATGAAAACGGGGAGGACACCCATGAGCATGCCCCTTTGAAGGAGCCCGTTCAGGCGAAGCAGCTTGTTTCCCAGTCTGTTTCAGTCCCTCTCCCCGTCCTCGCCGTCATGCCCCCCTGGGAACCGCTGACGGTGCTGCTGGCTTCCATGGATGCCGTCGGCCGCCCGGTCCCACCGCCAAGAAATGACCGCATTGGCCAACGATGGCCAGAGGTGCTGACACGCACCATTGCCCTTAGAGTTTAAGATACGGACACTCGCCGTCATCCACGATGATGACGCCCGCTCACTGTCCTGCCATGGACTTGGCTATTCCATGTCCGCCTTCTTAACCTCTGTCTATTTATGCATCGTCGTTTATTGATCCTTTCATGCCTCGTGGCAGTTTCGTCCACTCAGGCACTTACTCTTTCGGACATCGCCCCCCGTGTCCGTAGCCACCATCCCCAGCTCAAAGCAGCCCGCATGGCGGTGGAAGAAGCACGCGGTCGTCAGCTCGGCGCAGGTCGCCTGTCGAATCCTTCGTTAGGCTTCGAATTTCAAAACGAGAGCCGGGTATCCCCCCGCTCCAGCACCTTCTCGCTGGACCAGTCTTTCCCCATCACCCGCAGACTGACACTGGAAAAACAGCTTACCTCACAGCTCGTCACCGCTGCCGAACTTGAGGTGAAGGACGCCGAGCGCAACCTCATCGCCGAAGCCCGTAGCCTCGCGGTCAAGCTGCTCTCTCTGGAAAAACAACGCGCCTTGCGCCAGCAGCAGACCCAGCTTGCCCAGGAGCTTTCCAGCTTCGCCAAGGAGCGTGCCGATGCCGGTGAGCTATCTCCCCTGGATGCCGCTCAGGCTCAGGTAGATGCCCAGCGGCTCCAGTTGGAAGCCCGCCGCATCCAGATTGAAACCGTTACCCTCCAGGGCGCTCTCAAACCCATGCTTGGACTCAGCCCTGCCGCGTCCTTAAAGCTCACGGGGGATCTCCCCGCTCTCACCCTCCCAGGCAGGTCCGCATGGCAGCAGCGGGCAGATTACCAGCTCGCCCAGGCTAAAACCCAGGCTGCCCAGACCGATGCCGCACTGGCTCACGCCCGCCGTTATCAGGATGTCAGCGCGGGCCTCTTTGCCGCCCGTGAGCAGCAGGATGTCAGCTCCAGCAGCACGGAGCACACCGGTTTCATAGGCTTCCGCTTCTCCATTCCATTGCCCCTTTGGAACCGCAACCAGGGGGAGATCGCTGAAAAGACCGCTAGCATCGAGCGCGCCCGTTTGGAAAGCGAAGCTCTCGCTTCACAAATCACCAGTGAAGCTGAAACCGCCCGCCAGGAAATGCAGGCCAATGCTGCCCTCGTGACCGAGACGCGAGACCGCCTGCTCCCCCTCGTCAAAGAGCAGACGGACAAGTTGGAAACCGCCTACCAGACCGGCCAGACAGATCTTCTCACCGTCCTTCGCGCCCGGGATCAGCGCCTTCAGCTTGAGGCCGCTGTCCTGGACGCCAGCCGTGATTTCCACCTCGCCCGCATCCGTTATGAGGCTGCCGTCGGTTCCATGCATTAGAATCCACACGCCTAACAAAAAGCAAAGCCATGACTTATTACCTCATCAAGCTCTTCCTCAGCGCCGGCATGATCGTCACCATCACGGAGATCGCCAAGCGCAACAACGCCGCCGCCAGCATCATCCACTCTCTGCCGCTGACCTCCGTCCTCGCTTTCATCTGGATTTATCTGGAGACAAAGGACGCCGCCCTCATCGGCCGCCACGCTTACGGCACCTTCTGGTACGTCTTGCCCACGCTGCCCATGTTTATCCTCATGCCCTGGCTCATCAAAAAGCTCGGCGGCTTCTGGCCCGCCTTCGGTGCCGGCATCGTCCTCACCGTCGCTCTGTATCTCCTCACCATGCGCCTGCTCAAGCTCGCTGGTGTCAATCTTTGATCTCCCTTCCCATGCCGCGTTTTATCCGTCTCGCCTTTATTGCCGGACTCCTTTGTCTTCCTTCGTTCGCCGCCGAAAGCACCCGGGTCATCCTGGATGAAATCAGCGTCAAAAACCTGCGCCTTGAAACCGTCGAAACTGAAGAAGCCTCTTTTGAGGAAACCATCTTTTCGTTAGGCCATCTGGAGATCCTCCCTGGGCGTAAGGCCGTCGTCAGCAGCCGTATTGCTGGGCGAGCCTTCAGTGTCCTCGCCCTTCCAGACCAGCAGGTGGAGGAAGGGGATGAACTCGTCTGGGTGGAAAGCCGTCAGCCGGGTGATCCACCGCCCACCATCATGCTGCCCGCGCCCATGGCCGGCCTCATTTCAAAAGTGGATATCTCTCAAGGCCAGCCCATCACCCCGGATCAGGCCCTCATCGAAATCGTGGACATGGAAACGCTCGAGGCCGCCGCGCAGGTGCCTGAGCATCTGGCGGGGCGGTTGGAAAAAGGCCAGATCGCCCGTATTCGCTTGCCTGCTTTTCCAGACAAGGTCTTCGAGGCCAAACTCGCCCATATCGGTGCCTATGCCGACGAGAAAAACGGCACCGTCGAAGCCGCCTTCCACTTATCCAATGAAGACCTTCTTTTGCGTCCAGGCATGAGGGCAGAATTCACCATCGTCACCCGTCTCCGTGAAGGTGTGACCGTCATCCCCAGTGCTGCCCTCCAGGGTGATAGCATCAACCGCTTTGTGTTCGTCAAAGATTTCGAACTCGCCAATGCCTTCGTTAAAGCTTCTGTCGTCATCGGCCAAACAAACGATACGTTCGTGGAGGTCATCAGCGGTCTCTTGCCCGGTGATGAAGTGGTTACCCAGGGCGCTTATGCCCTCGCCTTCGCCGGTGGTGGCACCACCAGTCTCAAAGAAGCCCTTGATGCCGCCCATGGACATGAGCACAACGAGGACGGCACCGAGAGAAAAGAATCCGCCGCCGAAGACCACGATCACGACCATGAAAGCGAAAGTTCGTCATGGAATGAACTGACTCTCCTCTTCGCCGCCAGCACCGCTTTGCTGCTGGTCCTTCTGGCCCTGGTTTCATGGAAGCGCAACTCATCCATTTCCTAGCCCCATGCTGAACCGCCTCATCCTCTGGTCCCTCCACCATCGGGCCATCATCATCGGTGCCAGTATCCTCCTGCTCGTCATGGGAGCACGTACCGTCACGCAGCTTCCTGTGGAAGTTTTGCCAGACCTCACCAAGCCCACGGTCACCATCCTCACGGAGGCCCCCGGCCTCGCTCCCGAAGAGGTAGAAGCCCTCATCACCCAGCCCATTGAAAGCGCCCTCATGGGGGTTGCGGGCTTGACTCGTCTTCGCTCCACTTCGGACATCTCCTTGTCTCTCGTCTTCGCCGAGTTTGCTTGGGGTACAGACATCTATCGCGCGCGCCAATTTGTGCAGGAGCGGCTTGCGGGTGCCCGCTCCACCTTGCCTCCGGATACACAACCTTTCCTCACCCCCGTCGCCTCTTTGATGGGAGAAATCCTCCTTGTAGGCGTCCGCAGTACCGATGTAAAAGTCCCCGCCATGGAAGTGCGCAGCCTGGCCGACTGGACCATCCGCCGCCGCTTGCAGGCCATTCCCGGCATTGCTGAAGTGCTCAACATGGGCGGTGGCGTGAAGCAGGTACAGATCCAGCCAGACCCTCTCAAGATGCAGGCCCACGGGGTCACCTTTGAGGATCTGGAGCGTGCCGCACGCGAGTCCGCCACCAATACCACCGGCGGTTTCCTCAACTCGGGCCCCCGTGAAATCATGGTTAGAAACCTCGCCATGACTGTGCAGTTGGATGACTTCTCCCGCACCGTCCTTCGTCATGCCGATGACCGCATCGTCACCATTGGCGATGTCGCGCAGGTTGTTTGGGGTGTCGAACCCATGCGTGGAGATGCCAGTGTCAACGGCACTCGCGGCGTCATCATGAGCGTTACCAAAGCCCCCGGCTTTGACACCCTCACTCTCACCGGCGAGATCGAAAAAGCCATTGAGGAGCTGAAGCCCACCTTGCCAGCCGGAGTCGAGGCCGTGGTGCTTTTTCGCCAGGCAGATTTCATCGAGCACGCCATCGGCAATCTTCAGGAGGCCATTCGCGATGGTGCCATCATGGTCACCATCGTCATCTTTCTCTTCCTGCTGAATGCCCGCACCACCTTCATCACCCTCATGGCCATGCCGCTTTCGTTTGCCATCACCATTCTCGCATTCAAGGCACTCGGCATCAGTGTCAATAGCATGACCCTCGGCGGTCTGGCCGTGGCCATCGGCATGGTGGTGGACGATGCCATCGTGGATGTTGAAAACGTCTGGCGCCGTCTCCGGCAGGGTGGTTCGGCCTCTCCTCTCTCCATCATCGCCTCCGCTTCCGGGGAGGTCAGAAACTCCATCCTCTATGCCACCGTGCTCATCATTTTGGTCTTCCTTCCATTGTTAGGCCTCAGCGGGGTGGAAGGCCGCCTCTTCGGCCCCATCGCCATGGCCACCATCCTGTCCATGCTGGCCTCCTTCATCGTATCACTGTCAGTTATACCGGTGCTTTGTTCACTGTTGCTAAAACCAAAGGCCGGCCAGCAACACCACGAAGGTCGCTTCACCTCCGGCTTCAAATGGTTGCTGAAGAAAACCATCCTCCGCTTCAGCCTCAGCCAGCCCTTCCTGGTCATCGGCGTCACCCTCATGCTGCTCCTGGCTGCGGCCATGCTTTATCCGCGCATGGGAAAAGATTTCCTTCCCGCTTTCCAGGAGGAGACTGCCCTCGTCTCCATGACCGCTGCCCCCGGATCCTCTCTGGATGAAACCAACCGCATGGCAGATATTGTCGAAGCCCTCATCATGCAGGTGCCGGAAGTCCGCCAGGTCGGTCGCCGACTGGGTCGAGCTGAACGCGGAGACCATGTCGTCCCCATCAGCTCAGCCGAAATGGATGTGGACTTTCGTGCCACCTCGGGACGGACTCGCGCGGAGATTTTGGAGGACATCCGCACCCGCATCCGCAGCGTGCCTGGCACCTTCAGTGTCCTCACCGGTCCCCTGGCGGACCGCATCGGCCACATGCTCAGCGGCGTCTCCGCCCCCGTGGCCATCAAGGTCTTCGGGCCGGATCTGGAAACCCTGCGCTCCCTTGGCACCCAGGTGCAGACCCTGGCCAAAACCATCCCTGGATTTGAAGATGCCAAGCTCGACCAGCAATCCCTCATCCCCCAGCTCCGCATCGAGGCCGACCGCCACCGCGCCGCCGCTTATGGCGTCACCCCTGGCCGTCTCAATGAAATTCTCTCAGCTCTGATCGGTGGTCAAAACGTCGCGGAACTTCGTGATGGTCAGCGCTCCATCGGTCTCGCCATCCGTCTCCCGGCCGCCTTGCGCGATTCCCCCGACAAGATAGCCAGCCTTCCCATCGAGACCGCACGCGGCCCCGGTATCCCCCTGCGCCTCGTCGCCCAGGTTCGTGAGGCCAAAGGCCCCAATGCCATCCAGCGTGAAGGCACTCAGCGTCGCTTCGTCATCAGCATCAAGCCCACCGCTCGCGATGTCGGCGCACTCGTCGCCCGGCTTCAGCAACAGATCGCTGAAAAAGTGAAACTGCCTGAAGGTTACTTCATCAGTTATGAAGGGGAGTTCCAGGCGCAGCAGGAGGCCTCGCAGCGCATCCTCATTCTCTTCGGCGTCGTCCTGCTCATCATCGTCTTTCTCCTCTGGGGATATTTCCGCAGTTTCGTACTCGCCTGTCAGGTCTTGTTGAATCTTCCCCTCGCACTCATGGGTAGCCTGGCCCTCACCTGGCTGCTCGTGGGCAATATCAGCATCGCCACCCTCGTCGGTTTCATCGCCGTCGGCGGCGTCGCCGCACGCAATGGCATCATGATGCTCAGCCATTACCTGCATCTCATGAAGCATGAGGGGGAAGTTTTCAGCCGCTCCATGATCGAGCGGGGCACTCTGGAGCGCCTCGTCCCCGTCACCATGACGGCCCTCAGTGCTGGCATCGCCCTCATCCCTCTCGTCCTCGCCGCCGGCGAGCCAGGAAAGGAAATTCTTCACCCCGTCGCCGTTTGCATCGTCGGGGGTCTCATCAGCAGCACATTGCTGGATTTTGCCGTCACCCCAGCCGTATTCTCCGTCTTCGGACGGCGTGCGGCAGATAAAGCTTTGCGCCTGGCAGCCCCAGCCGCTCATTAAAAACACACAGCCCAAAATAGAACCAAAACCATGAAAAGAACCTTCCTTACCACCCTCATCCTCGCCGCCACCACCAGCCTTCTTCTGGCTCACGGTGGCGTCGAGCTCGGCCCCAATGGCGGCCGCATCCTCGAATTCAGCAAAGACGAAACCATGCACGGCGAGGTTACCGTCAAAGACGGCAAGTTCAACATCGCTCTCCTCGACAAAGACATGAAGCCCGTCTCCCTCGACAAACAGGAGATCACCGTCAGCACCGGCGACCGCGACAAGCCCACCCGCCTCACCGTGGAAAAAGATAAAAAAGGCTTCTCCCTCCCCGTCGTCGCCGAAGGCCAGTGGCTCATCGTCCAATACCGCTCCAGCCCTGACGCCAAACCCATCACCGCCCGCATGAACTACGACACCGGAATTTGCTCCGGCTGCAACAAAGCCGAGTGGCTCTGCCAGTGCAAAGACTGAGTCTTGAATGAAGACCGGAAAGGCAGGTAGCAGTCGATAAACATGTCCTGCCTTTCCCGGTTTTGATTTTCGTAAACACTCCAAAAAAAACCCGCCGGAGATCACTCTCCGGCGGGTTGTTGGAGTTCCTCAAAAGAAACTCATTTCCTGATTAACGCCTGCCAAAATCCAGATGAATGCCCGGAAGGCTGATGTGTCCGCGGCTGCCGCCATGGCCATGGCTGTCGTGATGCCCGTGCCCATGGCTGGAGCGGCAGCTATGGCTCACGGTGCGGTAGTCATACCGGGGATGACCATGGCGGTCACGGCCTGAATAAACGCGTTCACGATAAACCGGCGTGCGGCAGGAACCGCAGGTATGCGAATAGCTCCGGCTCGAATGTCCGTGGCCGGAATGGCCATGTGAATCGCGTGCCTGGGAGGTCGAAGGAACCAGCATGACAAAGCTGGTAGTCAGAGCCAGCAGGGTGAGGATCTTTTTCATAACAGTGTGGGGGTAGGTTTTGATTGATTGCCGCAGTTCAGCGGCGTGTAAGTCTGACGGGAAGCCTTTCCGGCTATTCATTGCCCATGCATTTATTTCGCCTCATTCATGAAAACCTTCGGCCTCTCTGCCCTCACTGCGTTTGCCGAAAAATGGCGGCTGTGATGCCGCTTCAGGGAGGGAGCTCTATTGCTGTATCATTGGTTTGGCTGCGCTTTGTGGGAGTCCTCATCCCGCGCCGCTGAACATTATGGAGTCATTCATCTGTTTGTTAGGCGCCGCCATCATCATGTTTGCACCACGGTCGTAACTTTTTTGTCCTATGGAAGATCATTCACATTCACATTCGGGGAACAGCTCATGCGAGCATGGCCACGATGACACACCTCTGCCACGCACCGCCCTGGTCACAGCCTCGGGGGCCTTGCTGGCTTTGGGCATGCTTTTACAGTGGCTCCAAGCCGGACCCTCCATGCTGCCGGTCATCGCCTTTGCCTGCGCCACTTTGGCCGGCGGACTGCTCGTCTTCCCTGCGGCCTGGGGCGCATTAAAGAAAGGCCGCCTGGACATGAACGTCCTCATGACCGTCGCAGTCACCGGTGCCTGGCTGGTGGGGGAGGGGGCGGAAGGGGCCGCCGTCGTCTTTCTTTTCGCTCTCTCGGAACTGCTGGAATCCTGGAGCGTCGGTCGTGCCCGGCGCGCCATTGCTTCACTCCTCACCCTCACTCCAGAAACCGCCCTTGCCCGCCAGCCCGATGGTTCCTTTCATGAAACGCCCGTGGCCGATGTATACGTGGACATGGAGATCCAGGTCAGCAGTGGTGAAAGCGTGCCTCTGGATGGCGAAGTCATTTCAGGCAGCTCATCGGTAAACCAGGCACCCATCACGGGCGAGTCAGTGCCCGTGGATAAAAAGCCGGGAGATGTTGTCTATGCAGGCACCATCAATGGCGAGGGCTCTTTGAAAGTCCGCGTCACCAAAGCCGCAGGGGACACCACACTGGCCCGCATTATTCGCCTCGTCGCAGAGGCGGAAAGCCAGAAGGCACCCACCCAGCGCTTTGTGGATCGCTTTGCCCGCATCTATACCCCGGCGGTTTTCGTGGTTGCATTGTTGGTTGGGCTACTGCCGCCATTGCTCCTGCATAGAGACTGGTCCGAATGGATTTATCGTGCATTGGTTTTCCTCGTCATTGCTTGTCCCTGTGCCCTTGTTATTTCCACCCCTGTATCCATTGTCTCCGGGCTCACCGCCCTCGCCAGACGTGGCGTCCTCATCAAAGGCGGAGCTTATCTCGAGGTGCTTGGAAAGCTGTGCGCGCTCGCCGTGGACAAAACAGGCACCATCACCCGTGGCCAGCCTCAGGTCACGGACATCATCACCTTGGGCGGCATGAGTGAGGAGGAGATTCTCCACCGTGCCGCCGCCATTGATTCACACTCCGCTCATCCCTTAGCCAGGGCAGTCGTCCAGGCTGCCCAGGCGCGGAACATTACCTGGCAGCAGGCGGGTGAATATCAGTCCGTCACCGGTCGCGGTGCCACTGCCATGATGGACGGGCACCCGCATTTCATCGGCAACCATCAGATGGCGCATGAAATGGGCGTCTGCAGCCCCGAGATCGAGAGCCGCCTTGCGGAGATTGAAGAACGCGGGGAATCCCTCGCCATCCTGGGGCATTCACCTCATGCAGGCTGCACCGGTGCTGTCCTCGGCATCATCAGCATTGGGGATACCATGCGCCCTGAGGTGCCTGAGGCACTGCGGCGTCTCCATGCCGCAGGTTTGAAAAAAGTCGTCATGCTCAGTGGTGACAATCAGCGTACTGCCGATGCCATCGCCCGCCTCGCCGGCATTGATGAAACCCATGGGGATCTCATGCCGGAGCAGAAGATCCAGCACATCCGCCGCCTCATGGAGGAGCATGGTTACGTCGGCATGATTGGCGATGGCGTCAATGATGCCCCCGCGCTCGCCCTTGCCAGTGTGGGCATCGCCATGGGTGCCGTCGGCAGCGATACCGCCATTGAGACCGCAGACATGGCCCTGATGAAGGATGATCTCACCCAGGTGGCGGATGCCATCATTCTCGGCCGCCGGACCTTGCGCATCATCCAGTTCAATGTCGCCTTCGCCCTCGCAATAAAAGCGCTTTTCCTCATCCTTGCCTTCACCGGCCATACCAGCCTATGGCTCGCCATCCTCGCAGATACCGGAGCCACCCTCCTCGTCATCCTCAATTCCCTCCGCCTCCTCGGCCCAGAAATTAAATTCAAATAAAACAAGACCATGAAACCCGTCCGGTGGGCCAGTAGGAGCTCATCGCCCAATACAAGGCGCAGAGCGTCCCGGAGGCCGGTCTAGCGATATACTTCAGAATTAACGTACGTCATATTTGACGTATGTTTAGGGAAGGTGGCCATAGGACAGCATTTGCTGCCATCACTCCAGCCCCAATGGATTTGGAGGCCTTAAATTCACGAAACGCGATCCATGCATATTAAAGAACCCGTTAAATAACTTTAACGCTCGAAATGAATTTATAAATTTCCTTAAATTCATTTCAGGCTTCAAATGAATTTAAGGACTCCCGTTCACCCACCCGGTACCGCAGTCGCGAAGCGTCCCGGAGTGCGGCGCAGCGAGGCAAGAAGCAAGTCATTGCCTCGGCAGCGCCGCTGTTGTCGAAAACTCCACCCCCCCACCTGTATCCTGTCGAATTCACTCCTTCTGCATCTGTCGGGATTTTTCCAGTGAGGCAGTTTGCACCATGCCTGCACGGAATCATTTCAGTCCCCACTCCGGGACAGTTTTTTCGGATGTTACCCCCCAGTTGGCTCACCGTCGCTTGCGCCCCACGGCCAGATACCGGATACTGCCTCTCACCCGTCAGCCATCCGTGTCCTCGCCCTTGTCTGCTCCTTTCCAAAAGCAGACCGTCATGCCTCGGCTTCGGCAAAAGCGCAGCATTCTGCCAGGTGCTCAGATCAGCTTGCACGCAGACTGCACCCATGGGGAAAGACCTCGGCACATCCCCAAAGACTCTCCCCATGGGGACAATGCGGGCACTCATGGGGAAAGGAATCCCCATTGCAAATCATTGATTATCAACAAAATGAACCGCATTTTCCCCAAATGGGGAAAAATTGAAAATCATCCCCATTCCCCATTTCCCCCACCTTGCGGCCTGTTTTCCCCATCGGGTATAACCAGCTTTTCTGAATCCCTAACACCTCTGAATTCACACGATTACTCGACGAGAGCCTGATTTTGGCTAGTTTGTCTGCCCGCTACGCCCTGGCGTGACGGTTTTCAGTCCCACCCTCCTGCGAAATATCCCCGAAATGCTTCCTGAGCACTCCCCCTTTTCACCTGACCTCCGCCGGGCCTTGGATGGCCTCCTCGCGAGTTTCACACCTGCCCAGCGCTTCTGGCTCGCCGGTTATTTGTCCGCAGGGGATGCCGCTCCAGCCGTCGCCGTTCCGACCGCTGCCGCCTTAAAGCTCACCATCCTTTACGGGTCCGAGTCCGGGAACTCTGAGAAGCTCGCCGATCTCTCCGCCAAAGAGGCTAAAAAACGCGGTTTCATCCCCACGGTCAAAAACATGGCCGACATCAAGCCGGCTGATCTTACCAAGATCGAAAACCTCCTGGTCATCATCAGCACCTGGGGTGATGGCGAACCACCGGAAACCGCCACCTCTTTCTACAAGGCCTTCATGTCCGAAACGCTCAGCCTGCCCAAGCTGCGTTTCTCCGTCTGCTCTCTCGGAGACACCTCCTATGAGAAGTTTTGCCAGATGGGCAAAGACTTCGATGCTCGCCTGGAAGCCTTCGGTGCCCAGCGCATCTACGCTCGTGTGGACTGCGACCTGCAGTATGAAAAGCCCCATCGCGCTTGGCTGGACGGCGCTCTGGCTGCCTTCGGTCCTGCTCCCGCTCCCGCTGCGGCACCTGCACTTACCAGCTTTGCCATCCCTGTCGCCACGGAGCATGACAAGGCCAATCCCTTCGCGGCCGAGCTCAAGGAGCGCGTCCTGCTGAATGGCAAAGGTACCGCCAAGGAAACTTGGCACTACGAACTCTCCCTGGAAGGCTCCGGCCTCACCTATGAGCCTGGGGATTCGCTCGGCGTCATTCCGGTCAATGCTCCAGATGTGGTCGAAGGCCTCATGAAAGCTGCCAAGCTGACCGGTTCCGAAACCGTGCAGGTGCCCGATGTCGGTGCCAAGGCGCTCAACTACGCCTTGCAGGAAAACCTGGACATCACCGCCCTGTCCCGCCCTGTCCTGACCAAGCTGCACGAAGTCACCAAATCCAAAAAGCTGGCTACCCTCCTCGGAGAAGCTTCCAAAGAAAAGCTCAAGGATTATCTCCACGGCCGCTGGATCGTCGATGCCATCGAAGACTTTGCCCCCAAAGGCCTGTCCCCGGAGGCCCTCGTTTCCATCCTGCGCCCTTTGCCACCCCGTCTTTATTCCATTGCTTCCAGCCCTCTGGCACATCCGGATGAAGTCCACCTCACCATCGCCTCCGTGCGGTATGAATCCGTGGGCCGTCAGCGCAAAGGCGTCACTTCCACCTACCTTGCAGACCTCGTGAAGCTTGGGGACAAAGTGCCGGTTTATACCAATCAGAACAAAAACTTCCGCCTGCCAGATTCCGGGGATACCCCCATCATCATGGTCGGCCCAGGCACCGGCGTGGCTCCTTTCCGCGCCTTTGTCGAGCATCGCGCCGCTCTGGAGCAAAAGGGTAAATCCTGGCTCTTCTTTGGCGACCAGCGCTACACCTATGACTTCCTGTATCAGACCGAATGGCAGGACCATCTCGCCAGCAAATCGCTGACGAAACTGGACGTCGCCTTCTCCCGTGACCAGCCTGAGAAAATCTACGTGCAGCAGCGCATGATCGAGCGCGCCAAGGAGCTTTATGCCTGGCTGGAAGAAGGTGCCCACTTCTACGTCTGCGGCGATGCCACCCGCATGGCCCATGACGTGAATGAAGCCCTGATCTCAGTGGTCGAAAAACAGGGCGGCAAATCCCGCGAAGCCGCCGAGTCCTATCTTGAGGACCTTAAAAAAGCCCGCCGCTACCAGCGTGACGTATATTAATCTGAAGGAGCTCAAACCCACCCCCTTTACCCCCATGAGCGAAAAGCAACTCTCTGCCAATGAAGGCATCAAGACCCGGTCGAACTACCTGCGCGGCACCATTGCCGAAGGTCTCGCCGATCTTTCCACCGGCTCCCTTTGCGAAGATGACCAGCAGTTGATCAAATTCCACGGCAGCTACCAGCAGGACGACCGCGACCTGCGTCCGGACCGCCGCAAGCACCGCCTGGAGAAGGCCTTCTCCTTCATGCTGCGCATCCGCGTTCCAGGTGGCGTCGCCACTTCGGAGCAATGGCTGCAGACGGACCACTTGGCGGATACTTATGCCAATGGCACCATCAAGCTGACCACCCGCCAGGCCTTCCAGCTTCACGGCATCATCAAGACCAACCTCAAGCGCACGATCAAGGAGATCAATGACGCCGCCATGGACACCATCGCCGCCTGCGGTGACGTGAACCGCAACGTCATGTGCAATCCGAATCCTTATCTGTCCAGCGTGCACGCCGACGTGCTCCAGGCAGCCAAGGATATCTCCGCCCACCTCACCCCTGCCACCCGTGCTTATCACGAAATCTGGCTGGATGGTGAAAAGGTGCAGAGCACGGAAGAGGAGGTCGAGCCCATCTACGGCAAGACCTACCTGCCGCGTAAGTTCAAGATCACCATCGCCGTGCCACCGAGCAACGATGTGGATATCTTTGCCAACTGCCTTTCCTTCATCGCCATTGTCGAAGACGGCAAACTGGTCGGTTATAACGTCGCCGTTGGCGGCGGCATGGGCTCCACCCATGGCAATGAAGCCACCTATCCCCGCATCGCCGATGTCATCGGCTTCTGCACCAAGGAACAGGTCGTGGATGTCGCTGAAAAAGTCGTCCTTGTTCAGCGTGATTTCGGTGACCGCACCGACCGCAAGCATTCCCGCTTCAAGTACACGGTGGATGACCACGGCCCCGCCTGGATCCTCGCCAAGCTGAACGAATACCTCGGCTACGAGCTCGGCCCAGTGCGCGAATACAAGTTCGATGACAACGGTGACCGCTTCGGCTGGGTCGAAGACGAAACCGGCGATTCCCACTATACCCTCTTCGTCGAAGGCGGCCGCGTTCTTGATGTCGAAGGATACCCCATGCGCACCGGCCTTCGTGAGATCGCCAAAATCCATGATGGTGACTTCCGCCTGACTGCGAACCAGAACCTCATGATCGCCAAGGTCTCCCCGGCCAAGCGCTCACAGATCGAAGCGCTTCTGGAAAAATACGGCATGGCCAAAAGCCACGAGCAGAGCGCCCTGCGCCTGTCCACCATCGCCTGCGTCGCCCTGCCGACCTGTGCGCTGGCGCTGGCAGAGGCGGAACGCTTCTTGCCAACCATCGTCACCCAGCTTGAAGAGAAATTGGAAGAGGTCGGTCTGCGTCATGACTCCATCACCATGCGCATGACCGGCTGCCCCAATGGCTGCGGACGCCCGTTCATTTCCGAAATTGGCTTCGTCGGTTTTGGCCCGGATCGTTACAATGTCTATCTCGGCGGTGGTCACGCCGGCCAGCGCCTGAGCAAGCTCTTCCGCAAGGACGTTCCCTCCAAGGACATCAAGCCGCTCCTGGATCCTATTCTCGAGCACTATGCCAAGGAGCGTCTCGATGGTGAGCACTTCGGTGACTTCGTCATCCGCTCCGGTTACGTCGCCGCGACCATCCAGGGCCCCGACTTCCATAAGAACATCAAGCCCGAAGCCGTGGCGCTGCAAAGCTAACCAGAGGCCCATTAAATAGCGGGGTTTCGCATTCGCGGAGCCCCGCTTTTTATTTTACAGGGATCATGCAAAAGGTGTGATTCTGCCATGGCTTGCGCAGGCCTTTTAGGCTATCCTATGTGCTAACGTGCTGTCGCCGCGAGTCCATGTCTGACCTTTCTGCCCATGATTTCCCCTCCGTGACGGAGCTTGGCCGCTGGCTGCCCCAGTATGAGGTGCAGGAGCAACTCCAGGTATACCAGGACGGGGCACTTTACTTGGGCCGACAGTCGGCACTGGGCCGGCAGGTGGTCATTGAGGTCATCCCCCCGCCAGAGGAACATCTGGCCAATGCTCTCCTGGACCGTCTTCGTCGGCGTGCCCGCCTGGTCCATCCGTCCATCACGGCGGTATATGATTTCGGACGTACTCCGCAAGGGCAGTTTTACTTGGTAGGGGAACATGTGGATGGCGACTTGCTTGATACTTTGATCTCTGAACGGCTACTCAAGCCCAAGGTCGCTTTTCCTCTGGCTCTTCAGGTCTGTGAGGCATTGCAAATCGTCCATGACCTGCCTATGCCACATGGCACGCTCAGCACGCAGACCATTCTGGTCAGCCCGGAAGGCCAGGCCAAGCTTACCGGCATCGGCATGGTTCAAAAGAGCACAGGAGAGCTGTCCTGGCTGGCCCCTTTTCGCGGGAGCCTCACCGGGGATATTCGCGCCTTGGGGTATACGCTTCATTGGATGTTCGCCAAATGCGCCCCGGATGCTGATGGCCGACTTTCGCGCGATCTTCCCCCAGCCTTTGCCACTGTCATCCGTCGCTGCCTGGAACCGGGGTCCGGCCGTCAGTTCACCCGTGCTGAAGACGTCGCCGAAGCTTTGAAGGATGCCCTCCGGGGTGAGCAGGAAAAAGGCGAGCCGACCACACGCACGAAGATGGTCGTTGCTCCAGGCAGCCGTCAGCCGGCAGGACCTGCACCCTCCTCCATGCCCCAGGCCGCCCCTCCGCCGAAGCTGGCCCCCGGCCAGTTAAAACCCGTGGTGAGGCACTACCAGCCGACCTTTTTCCAACGGGTGGATGCCTTTGTCTGGAAGGCCTTCAGCACCGGCCTGCACATGCTGGTTTCTCTCGTCAGTATCGGGGCCCTGATCTTGCTGTTCCTCTTCAAGGACAAGATCGTCTTTGAAGAGGATACCTCCTTGCCCATGGCCAGCGTCGAAGAGATTGAGATGGAGGATAAACCTATACCGGCCGCTGTCCTCGGGGCATTGCCACCGGTGGAAGCCCTTCCTACTGCGCCTGCAACGGTAAAGCCCATTACCCTGCCAGTATCCCCGCCCGCACCCCCCATGGATCCCATGGAAGACTTGCGCTCCCAGTATGTGACCGCCGTTCAAACAGCAGCTAATCAGGCCCTCGAAAAAGTCCGCCTGGATGATCTTCCGCACCTTCAGCGGGAGCTTCAGCTTCTCCAAAACGGTGGCGATGTCCCCTCCGTAGATGAACCCAATCTACCCGCCTCATTAAAGGTCCTCCGTCAGCGTTATCGTGAAGTACAAGCAGACAGAAAATCTAAATAACTCAGGCTGGGGCAAGGATTTATGGATTGACTATGCGGTGTTTATTGGTGAAAATGTCTAGGTAAATCAAGCTTATGAAAAGACGCCTGCTTTCCTTGGTCCTCTTGATAATGAGCACCTTTCCCTCTGGAATCTTAGCGGAGATGCGCACCTGGACCAATCTCAGCGGCCAGACTTTGCAGGCTGAAATGCTAGGTGTGGACATTGCGTCAAAGTTGCTTCGACTCCGTCGTGCAGACGGACAGGAGTTCTCTATCCCGATCGGTACTCTCAATGCGGCTGATGTGGCCTATGCCGCCGAACGTTGGAAAGTCATGCAGGCTGCGGGTCCGAATATGTCTTTAGTTCCTGCACTCCAGAACCTGCCTCCCCGTTATGCCAGCCGTTGCTCTGACCAGGCACGGCTCGCTCGCTTGAAGGCCCATGGGGGCAATGAGCAGGTGGAGGAAGCGGTGAAGCGCTCCCTGGCCTGGCTGAAAACCCAGCAGAACCCGGATGGCTCCTGGGGAGCACTTCGATTAACAATGACTGGCCATACGGCCTTCGTGTTGCAGTGCTTCACCGGACACTGTGAAACACCAGACTCACCCAACTATGGAGATACCGTGATGAAGGCGGCCCTTTATCTCATCCAGAAAGGGCAGTCGGATACCCACGGCATCCTGGCCTCGGATAGCAAGTCGAATGTAGGAGCTTATGAGCATGCCCTGGCCACCACGGCGCTGGGGGAGCTTTATGTGCTGACAAACAAGGGCACAACTGTCATCCCCGGCTTGAAGGAAACGTTTCAAAAGGCAGTGCAAATCACTCTGGCTCGGCAGGGGGCGGAGGGTTCATGGGATTATTTCACCAAGCAGTTGGCGGATGGTGAACCCGTCTCCCAACGTGGAGACCTATCGCTCACCCATTGGTTGCATCAGTCTCTGCTAGTCGCTCGGGAGTCGGCTCTGCCAGTCCCTGGTTTGGATAAAGGTATCAAAAAGGTGGTGGAATATCTGGAGTCCGTCCAGACGAAGGAAGGAGGATTCGGCAATCAAAACAAGGATGCTCATTACAATCAGTGGCATCTTTCAGGCGGAGCCATTTTGGGCGTGCAGACCTTAGGCACCAACAGCAGCGCAGAGGCATCCAAAGGCATCCGTTTTCTGCGGGATTTCCTCGAAAAAGAACCCTTGGACTGGGATACTCGCTGCAACCTGTATAGCTGGGCAGGATATACCCCCGCTTTCTTTCATGCCGGGGGAGATCACTGGAATTTCTATCAGGCGCAGTGGCTGCCAGAGATGCTCTCCGCCCAACTTCCAGATGGAAGCTTCAAACTGGGCAAGGCCGATTGGCCTGCCAGCGCGGCCATCGCGGATGTCTATCGACAGGCACTTTCCACCCTGCAGCTCCAGGTCTTTTACCGCTATTCGAATGTGCCTTGAGTTCCCGTTTAGGCGCTATGGCGGCATCCTATTGGATGCGTTCCAAGCCTTATGGCTGGGCGGGACGAAGGATACCTTGCTGCTGCTTGGCCTCGGCTTCGATCCTGGCTTCGCTGGCATAGGGGTTAGGCGGCATGAGGGTGGCGGGAATGGGGGCGCGTCGGTAGTTGGTCGCATCGCCGGGACCGTAGTTTGTAGCGAGGTAGCGGATGATCTTCTTTTCCACATCTGCCTCGAGTTTCCAAAGTCCTCCATGCTTCTGCATCCATTCCAGCACGGAGGTCCAGTTTGCCTCCGTGGCCCGTTGGCGGAGAAAGGTCTGCGAGGAATGGCAGATGATGCAGTGATTGCGCACGAGTTCCCAATCTCCCGCCATCTTCATACCGGTGACCGGGTCCAGGGGGATAGTGTCTTCTGCCTGGACCAAAGGCAGGCAGAGAAGGGAACCGACTATGATCGAGAGGGCGGTATTCATGGCTTAAACGGCCTGAATGGCGATGCGATGGCAGGTGTTATTCAGGTAACCCTCTGGATTCCAGCCGGGCAGTACCATGGGCTGGCTGCGGCCCTGGCTATCCAGGGCGCGAGCCCAGATTTCATAGTAGCCCTTTTTGGGCAGGTTGAGCGTGGTGGACCAGTGCTGCCAGGCATAGCGGTTGGCGGCGGGACGCAACTCTGTTTTATGCCAGGTGATGCCGAAATCCATGGAGACATGAACCTCACGGATGTCGCCCTCGCCCGTCCAGGCATGCCCACGCACATTCAGGATCTCTCCCACCGGATGGGTGATGCCGGATTTGGGAAAGGTGATGAGAGACTTGACCGGCATGGCGGCAATGACATCCATGTCTTCCTCTGGCACCTTGGTCCCCGGAGCCACAGGATACCTTGGCATGCGGTAGGAGTGACCGGTCATCTTCTCTCCGTCATGCTCACGATCACGGATAACGATGCGCTTGAGCCATTTGCCACAGGTGGATCCTGCCCAGCCGCCAAAGATCAGCCGCAGCGGATGACCGTTCTGAAAAGGGATGTCCTCACCATTCATGGCGAAGGCGATCATGGATTCATCCTCCAGGGCCTTTTGAATAGGAGCACCACGGGAGATGGGTTGTCTGGCAGGATCCCCGGACAGATGGAAATCGGCCCCGTAATAACCGACATACACGGCATCGGGTTTGATGCCGGCGTGTTTCAGCACATCCCGCAGGCGGACTCCGGTCCAGGTCGGGCAGCCGACACCGCCTGTGGTCCATTGGGTGCCGGTGGCGGGCGGATTGAATTCGCTGCGGCCGTTGCCGGCGCATTCCAGCACTATTTGCAGGGTGTGGTGCTCGAATTTTTCCTTCAGTTCCTGGAGCGTCAGCGTGATGGGTTTTTCACAGCTTTCCCCGGAAATTTCGAGGGTCCATTTGATTGGTTCTGTTTGCTCCAGGGATGGGGGCAGGCCGTTGTTGCGGATGAAGAGATGCTTGGCCGGGGTGATTTCGTCATCCAGCAAATGAGCCGGGGTCTCGGCGACAAGTGGCCTGTCAGTGAAAAGGGTCAGGCCTTCTTTTCCTGGAATGGTGAGGGGGGCAGCGGTCTGGGCCAGCGCTACGGGAACCAAGCCGGATGGCATCTTGTCTCCAAAGACAATCTCAGCACCCAGGGCGGCGGTCATGGTGGCCAGGCTGACCCGGCTCAGGAACCCACGGCGGTTCAGGGAAGTATCCTTTTCCCCACAAACCTGTTCGTTGTCCTGGGCAGCGGCGCTCTGGACTCCAGACGGTTGCCGAGGGGACTTGGGAGAGGAATTTATCATCAGGAGTACAACGCCTATGAGAGCCGTTTTTTCAATGGTAAGATGACAGCAGCCGAGATTTGAACAGCGATGAACAGGCCGAATTTTTCCTCTGTCACTTGTCCGCACATGATGCACTGTTTTGTCATGCGTATCGTTCTGGCCTCCAGCATTTTTTTGGCCGCAGGCTTCAGCCTTCAGGCTGCCACCCCTGCGGGGAGTCCTGCACCAGGATCCAACATTCCTGCTGATCAGCCCGTGAAGCCGACTGTGGAAAAGAGTCCGCTGCCTGCTCCGAAGCCGCCGCCACAGGATGCCTATCGCCAGATGGAATTGCTCACCCGGGCGATGGAAACTATCCGCCAGAGCTATGTGGATGAATCCAAAGTCACGTATGAGGAACTCGTCGAAGGGGCGCTCGAGGGTATGCTGCGCCGACTGGACCCACACTGCGAATACATGGGCACCAGTCTGTTCGAAGACATGCAGCGGGAGCAGAGCGATACCTCGGAAGGAGTCGGCATCACCGTTTCCCTGATTGAAGGTGTGCTGACCATCATCACCGTGCGTGAAGATGGCCCTGCCTCCAGGGCGGGGGTATTGGCGGGCGACCAGATGGTGCGTATAGGCGAGGTGCTGACGGATAGCGTCGGCGTGGCTGAGGCTATCCAACTTCTGCAAGGGAAAGCCGGGGATACCATGAAGCTCACAGTGCGCCGCCCCGGTACTCGTCAGTTTCTGGAATTCAGCTTGGTGCGAGAGACCCTAACGGAAACATCCGTGCATGATTCTATGCTGCTGGTGCCGAAGCTGGCAGGGGATTATAAAGTTGGTTATGCCCGCATCTCCCAGTATACCCATTCCACGACCAAGGATCTGAGCGATTCGCTGGATGAGCTGGAGAAGGCAGGCATGCAGGCCTTTGTCCTGGACCTGCGGAACAACCCCGGCGGCCTGCTGGACAGTGCCGTGGCTGTATGCGGCGAATTCCTTCCAGAGGGTACCATTGTGGTCACTACGGAGGGCCGTATAGCCTCGCAGAATCCGCCACCTTATCGCACACCGAATCGTGAGGGTAAAAAGCCGCGCCGTTATCCCATCGCCGTATTGATCAATCACGGCAGCGCCAGTGCGGCGGAGATCACAGCTGGAGCTTTGCAGGATCTGAAACGTGCTATTGTGGTCGGTACGACCAGCTTTGGCAAAGGCTCTGTCCAGAGTATATTGCCGATGAAAAATGGCGCGGCCATGCGCCTCACCACGGCCAAATACTATACCCCCAGCCATCGGACCATCCATGAGCATGGAGTGGAGCCTAACATTGTTTCCGTACTCACCACGGATGAGGAAATGAAGGTGGCCAAATGGCGCAACAGCCACGGCACCGGTGAAGCGGCAGCCATTGAGATCGCCAACTTGGGCGATAAGCAACTTGAACGCGCCGTGGATGCTTTGAAGGGAGTGCTGGTATTCGATACCTTTCAGGCCAAGGCCAAGCCCATCGCTCCGCCTGATGTGCCGCGTGCACTGCCTGCCAAAGATGCTCCTTGATGAATCTGCGACAGCAAGGATAGGCCAAACCTTCGTTCATTGTCCCGGCGTGAATCCGCACTCTATGGCTCCCCAGGCCCTTATCACAGGCGGTGCGGGGGATCTGGCCCAGGCTATTCAACGAGAACTGGAAAGCCAGGGCTGGATGGTGCATGCGCCGTCACATGTTGAAATGGATGTCACGGACAAGGCGCAGGTACAGGCGGTGATCGGCGCGCTACCACGGCTGGATCTGCTGGTTCACAATGCAGGATTCTTGCGGGATGCTTCGATGTTGAAGATGTCCGAAAGTGACTTTCATGACGTGCTTCAAGTGCATCTCAAAGGAGCGTTTCTGACTGCCCAGGCAGCCTTGAAACTCATGGTTAAACAGCGCCAGGGGCACATCATCACGATTGGCTCTTTCAGCGCCATTTCAGGTCCTGCCGGGCAGGCAAACTATGCGGCTGCGAAAGCCGGGCTAGTCTCCCTTACTCAAAGTCTGGCGGCTGAATACGGTCCTCGGAACATCCGCGCCAACTGTGTGCTGCCCGGATTCCTGGAGACCAAGATGAGCCGTTCCTTGCTGGAGAAACAGCGACCCCAAATCGAAGCGGCCCATGCTCTGGGAAGACTGAACACGGTGGAGGATGCGGCGCGTTTCATCGCGTTTCTACACACGATGCAAAACGTCAGCGGACAGGTCTTCCAGCTGGACAGCCGGGTGCGGCGGTGGACGTAAAACAACCTCAAAACTGAAGGCGTAAGCTCACTGCGACCCTGTGTTGTGTGCTCGTTTGGCCGGGTGATATCCCATTGAAATCGGATCCATCCGTGGCGAGCATCTGATAGTCCAGCCGCACCTGCATGTTGCTGCTGATGGCATAACTAACATTGGCACCGAGGCCCTGTTGGTGGAGACGGGGATTGTTAACGGCTGGCTGGATTTCTTCAGCGAAGTCGCCATGATTATCGACCGTCTGCTGTCGGTAGCTGTATCCGGCTCCTACTGTGACTGCGGGAGTGATCTGCTGTGACAGATGAAGATCTATCCCATAACGACTCATCTCAGACTCATAGTTTAATCCTCCGCCATTGCCTTCATCGTCAGCATGGGAGTTCTCAGCATAGCTGCTCACGGTCAGCTGGCCTCCACGCCAGACCTGTGCTGTCACCCCATAGTTGACGTAATGAGAGCTGTTGGCGTTGGCATAGGGATCCAGATTTGACTCAAACCCCATGGCAAATTCATGCCCGATTCGGTCGTTGATTTTAGCGGTGTAGGTTAGCGAATAATAGGGCTTTGAGACATCTTGAGCGCTGAGATAAATAGGGGGTGCCAAGCTCAAGATGGCGCCGAGAGAAGGTAACCAGCCGTTGATATAATCCGGGCGGTCAAAATCCAATTTTTGGTAACCGGCAGCCAAATTTAAAGAGGAGCGGGTATTGATCTCCCAGACCGTCAAAAATCCGGCATTCCAGCCCTGCATTAAGGAGCGGAGAGGCCAGAAATCGTCGGAAGTGTCATCATTGATGTATGAGACTTCAAATCCAGCCGACCAACTTTGGCTAATCTGGTGAATGACTGTCGAGTTGATGGTGTGACGGGTCGCGTCAGTATTAGCCCCAAAGTCAACGCCCAGAAAATCATTGCCGCGTTGTGTAGAGAGTCTGCGTACAGTAGTCAGAGTGTAGTTGAGAGTCCAGTCCCACTGCGGACGGAAGGCCCAGTTGATGGCGATCCCCAAGTCGTTTTGAAAAATGGGAGTGGAAAGGTTAGTCCTGAGGCTGGGCCGGTCATAGAGAGTCACATGGACATCTCCCAGATCCAGGTCATACGTCAGCGAGGTTCCTGGAAGCACGGTGAGGCCCAGTTCAGTTGCGAGGCTGTCAGAGATGTATTCTCGCTCTTCGGTTAGTAAATTAACGCCGATCCCGCCGGCGAGAGTGAGCTTCTGGCTGGCGTCAATCTGGTAAGTGCCGTCCAGCAGGAGATAGCTGGAAAGAATCCAAAGATCGCCTCCCCCCAAGGTTTGCGAGTTGTATTCTGCCTCCCACTGCATCGCTGTGCCCAAGCTCCACTTGGATGCGCCGTTCTCCTGCTTTGCGGGTGCTTCATAACCGCGTACCCAGGGGCTGAAATAGGAGCGCCCTGTCTGGTATTGGCCGACATAATCGGAATAGTCGTTTTCTGACCGTCTGGCGGCAGCGATGCTTTCACTAAAGTACTCAGGGTAGGCGTATTCCCTGCCTGCCTCCAGTTTTTCACGATCGGTTCCCAGTGGGTCAGGAGTGGGTGAAAGGGCAGGGACGCGTGCCCGGAGTTCACGAATGAAGGCCGCATTTTGAGAGGGAGATGCACCGGATTGAGCGGCGGCATGCGGAGCCAGGGGCAGCGACAGGGTGATAAGCAGCAGAAGAAAATTCAGGGGGGATGGGGGAAGCTGCATAAGAGAATGACACCGTAAAAAGGCATGTTTTGCTTAGCCTGAGCAGCCATGCAGGCAACTGTTTTCGCTAAACTGTGTCAAAAAAACACTTAATGGCGTTGCGTTCCTGGGACTCTGAATTTGAGGGCAAAGCATTTGTTTGAAATGCAGGGGGGTATGGGTCGTTCATGAGCAGACCATGATTTTGCGAAGTCTTCTTTTTTCCGCCCTGCTGCTGGCTCCGTGGGCGGTGCCTGCTGCTGAAAAGCCGAACTTGATCCTCATCAATATTGATGACCTTGGGTATGCGGACATTGGGCCTTTTGGTTCCAGCAATGCGACGCCGAATCTGGACCGCATGGCGGCTGAGGGGATGAAGCTGACGAGTCATTATGCGGCGCCGGTGTGCAGTCCATCGCGGGCGTCTTTGCTGACGGGCTGTTATCCGAAGCGGGTGCTGCCCATCCCGCATGTGCTTTTCCCGGCGGCGGCGGTGGGATTGAGTCCCGATGAGACGACGATTGCAGAGGTGCTGAAGGAGGCGGGGTATAAGACCGCCTGTGTGGGCAAGTGGCATGTGGGGGATCAGCCGGAGTTTCTGCCTACGGCCCAGGGGTTCGACAGCTACTATGGCATCCCTTATTCCAATGACATGGGGCCTCCTGCTGACGGCTCCAAGAGCAACCCCGGAAAGCCACTGCCGGAGCCCAAAGGCCAGGCCAAAAAGAAAGCGGCACCGGTGAATGATGAGACAGGACTCAAGGGGGCCGCACAGCCTCCGCTGCCGCTTTTGGAAAACAACAATGTCATTGAGCGCGTGAAGGCTGAAGAGCAGTTCACTGTCACCCAGAGGTACACGGACAAGGTCTGCGACATCATCCGCCAGAACAAGGACGGTCCTTTCTTCATCTACATGCCACACACGGCGGTACACTTCCCGCTTTATCCGGCTAAGAATTTCATGGGCAAATCGCCCAATGGACTGATTGGTGACTGGGCGCAGGAGGTGGACTCATGCGTGGGGCAGGTGCTGGATCTGCTGCGTGAACTTAAACTGGATAAGGATACGCTGGTGGTCTTCACCAGCGACAATGGCGGAGCGCTGAACCATGGCTCCAACAACAAGCCTCTGCGTGGCTCCAAAGGACAGACCTTTGAAGGGGGGATCCGTGTTTGTACGGTGGTCTGGGCTCCCGGCAAGATCAAGCCGGGTACACAGACGGAAGAGATCACCAGCCACATGGACTGGTTGCCCACCTTTGTCTCCCTTGCAGGTGGCAAGCTGCCGGAACGGAAGATCGACGGCAAGGACCTCTCACCTGTCTTCATGGGAGCAGAGGGAGGAAAAGGACACGATGTGTTTTATTACTATCGCGGCTTCAAGATGGAAGCAGTGAGGTCGGGACCGTGGAAGCTGCATCTGGACAAGGGGGAGCTGTATCACCTGGGGCGGGACATCGCGGAGGAGCAAAACATCGCGGCAAAACATCCCGAAGAGGTGCAGCGCCTGCGGACGCTGGTCGAGGCGATGAAGGATGACCTGGGGCTGGATGGTGCGGAGGCACCAGGGGTACGTCCGCTGGGCCGGGTGGCGAAGGCCGAGCCGCTGATCCATGCTGATGGGACGGTGCGCGCTGGCTTTGACGGTATCGCCAAGAAACTTCCATAAATTCAACCTAACTAAAGATGATGAAACGAATTTTAATGTCTCTCCTTGTCGCTTCAAGCCTTGGCGCTGCGGATGCTCCACTGCTTAAAGATGATTTTTCCAGCCCTAAACTGGAGGCTCGCCGTGCTTCACGTGGGGAGTGGAAGTTTGCGGAGAATACTGCCAGCTGCACGCAGGACGATGAACTGTATAAGAAGCACAAGGACCATGGCCCCATCATTTTTTATGATCTGGGGTATGAAGATGCGACCCTTCGTTTCAGCTACAAGGCAGATGCGGCGGTGAAGTCGGTGGTGTTTACCTCCAATGGTGAGGACGGGCACATTTTCCGTTTTGTGAGCAGTGAGAGAGGCACGTCAGTGGTCGCCTTTCCTCCGGATTCCAAGGATCACAAATCTGTCCGCCTGGGTAAGCCAGGTCCGCCTTTGAAACCCGGCGACTGGGTGCCTGTGGTGGTGACTTTGAAAAGTTCCAAGGCCACGGTGAAGATCGGAGACTTTGAAGAGACCTATGAACATCCCAGCCTCGCCCGGCCCAAGACGAATCTGAGCATTGGCTTTAGCTTCGGGACGGTGAGTGTGAAGGATGTGGTGGTGGAGAAGTGATGGGCTTCGACGCCTCTCCAAACCAAAGGCGGGCAGGAGTGTCCACCGTACTTAAAGCCCGCCCATCTCGCAGATCTTTTTCCAGTGCTTTTCCTCCACGGAGGTGATGGAGAGGCGGTTGCCGCGGCGGAGGGTGATCATGTCGGCGAGGGTAGGGTCATCGCGCAGCATGTCCAGGGTGACGAAGGTCTTGAAGGCGGCTTCCCACTTCACATCCACCATGAGCCAGCGTGGTTCCTCGGGCTTGCTGCCTTTATCGAAGTATTCGGAGGACGGATCGAACTGGGTGTGGTCCGGGTAGGCTTCTTTGACGATTTTGACAATGCCTGCAATGCCAGGGACGGGACAACTTGAGTGGTAGAAGAAGCCGAGGTCGCCCAGGGCCATTTCGTCCCGCATCATGTTGCGCACTTGGTAGTTGCGTACGCCGTTCCAGGGTTCGGTTTTCTTCGGACGCTTTTTGAGGTCGTCGAAGGAAAACACATCAGGTTCGGTTTTGAGCAGCCAGTAGCGCATAAGGATGGATGAGGAGATACACCGGAGGCGGCAAAAGGGAATGCTGAAAATGCGGCCTGGGGCAGTTCTTGAGAGGATGGGGTTATGAAAAAGGCTGCATAGACTGGCTTGAAGCGCCGTTATTTCCCGTCCGGATTTTTCGGAGAAACCTTGACCCCCATCCTGGCTCCGAGTTAACTCGTCACCCCATCGTCATGTCCAGCCGCCTTACTCTCTCTCTTTTGCTCTGCACCGGTGCTGCCTGGGCTTCCCAGCCGCAATCCACCTCCGATCTGCCAGATCCCAATCCGGAAGTGCAGAAGGCAGGTTTTGTGGTCCCTGAGGGGCTGGAGGTAACACTGTGGGCGCAGGAGCCGATGATCGCCAAGCCGGTGCAGATGAACTGGGATGCGCAGGGCCGGCTGTGGGTGGTGAGCAGTACGACGTATCCGCAGATCAAACCGGGAGATGGGACGAAGGACCAAGTGGTGGTGCTGGAGGATACCGATGGTGATGGCAAGGCGGACAAGTCCACGGTCTTTGCCGAAGATCTACACATTCCAACGGGGGTCATTCCAGGTGATGGGGGGGCCTATGTGGCGAACTCGACCGAGGTGATTTTCCTGAAGGATACGAATGGGGATCTGAAGGCAGATGAAAGGACGATCCTGCTGAGTGGTTTCGGCACGGAGGATACGCACCATTTGCTGCATACGATGCGGCATACACCGGAAGGTTTGCTGTCATTCAACCAGTCCATCTATATCCACAGCCATATCGAGACCCCGCATGGGGTGCGCCGTCTGATGGGGGGCGGGGTGTGGGAATTCCGCCCGGAAACGCGCAGGCTGGAATACATCAGCAAAGGGCTGGTGAATCCGTGGGGCTATGAATTCGACAAGTGGGGCCAGTCCTTTGCCACGGACGGTGCGGGGGGGGAAGGGCTGAACTACATCTTCCCAGGCAGTGTTTTCAAAACTTCTCCGGGGGCGAAGCGCACGCTCAGCGGGCTGACCCCGGGGCAGCCGAAGCAGTGTGGGCTGGACGTGATCGATGATCCGCATTGGCCTGAAGAATGGCAGGGCACCTGGGTGACGAATGACTTTCGTGGCAACCGCGTGAACCGTTTTAAAGTGACGCCCAGCGGCAGCGGCTACATCGCGAAACAAGAGGAGGATGTGCTGGC
This sequence comes from Prosthecobacter fusiformis, assembly GCF_004364345.1. NCBI lineage: Bacteria > Pseudomonadati > Verrucomicrobiota > Verrucomicrobiia > Verrucomicrobiales > Verrucomicrobiaceae > Prosthecobacter > Prosthecobacter fusiformis. The sequence goes on from NZ_SOCA01000003.1 coordinate 327,881, forward strand.
CTCCAACCATCGCGCTTTCCGGCCGATCGATGTGAGGGTGGGACCTGACGGTGCGCTTTATATTGCGGACTGGTACAACCCCATCATCCAGCATGGTGAGGTGGACTTCCGTGATCCGCGCCGTGATCTGGTCCATGGCCGTATTTGGAGGATCACGGCGAAGGGGCGGCCACTGAGCGTGATGCCGAAGATCGTCGGTGCGCCAGTGACTGAACTGCTGGAGATGCTGAAGAGTGACCGCCAGTGGACACGTCATTTTGCCAAGCAGGAGTTGCGTGCGCGTGGGGTGACGGAGGTGATACCGGTGCTGAAAACCTGGCCAGACGGGTTGGACAAAGCTGCCCCGGACTACTGGCATACCCTCCTGGAGGTGGCCTGGGCGCGAGAAGGACTGAATCGCTTTTCTCCCAAGCTGTGGCGTGAGCTGTATGCGACCCCGGATGCCCGTGTACGGTCGGCTGCGCTGCGTATCCTGACCCATCGCTGGCGGGAACTGCCGGATGCGATGGATTTTTTAAAGCAGGGTATCAGCGATGAAAATGCGCAGGTGCGCCTGTGGGCGCTGGCCGTGCTTTCCGACATGCGCCAGCCGAAGGCCTTCGAACTGGCGCTGAAGGTACTGGATAAGCCGATGGATGAAAACTTGGACTTTTTGCTGGAGCTGACGGCCCGCGAACAGGCGGATGTGTGGATGCCGCTGGCGCTGAAGGGGGACCTGAAGCTGAATGGCAATCCGAAGCATCTGGTGTATGCGATGAAGGCCACGGGCCGCAGTGACGCACTGAAGCCTCTGCTGGTCTCGCTGAAGGAAGGCAAGCTGGAAGCGGAGGATGCGGCCGCAGTGATGGCCATGGCCGGGGATGCCGCGGATGCTGCGCAGGCGAAGCTGATCGCGGACATGGTGAATGATCCGGCGATGTCTGACAAGGTGGTGGGCCTGATGGATGCGCTGGTGAAAGCGGGCATGACGCGTGCGGCGAAACCTGAGGGAGCGGAAGAAACCGTCAAAGCCTGGCTGGAGAGTCCACGTGTGGAGATCGTCCACCGGGCGACGATCCTGGCAGGTGCCTGGAAGGTGGAATCTACGCGTGAGGCTTTGCAAAACATCCTGGTGAAAGCGGAGACGCTGCCAGCGGTGCGGGACGGGGCGGTGCAGGGGCTGGCCAAGCTGGGGGGAAGCAAGTCACGTGACTTTTTTGACAAGGTTTTCCAGGAAAACGCAGAGCTGCGAGGCATCGCTGTACAAGGTCTGACGGATGTGGGTGCCCAGCTCGCCGCGAAACGTGCGGTGGAGTTTTTTGCGGAGTCCAAAACGGCTGAAGAGGCTGCACCCATCCTGACGGCTTTCCTCAAAAACAAGCAGCTGCCCGGGGTTCTGGCCAAGGAGCTTGCAGGAAAAAGCATCCCAGATTTTGTGGCGGTGGAGGGTATCCGCATGGTGTCCACCCGTGGCATCAAGGGACCGCTGGAGGATGCGCTGCGCAACGCAGGCGGTGTGAAACAGATGAACCAGGCGCTGACGCCGGAGCAGATGGCGGCACTGGTGGCGAAGGTGAAGGATCAGGGCAATGCGGCTCGTGGCGAGCAGGTGTACCGCCGCCAGCAATTGCTCTGCCAGAGCTGCCACGCCATTGGCGATGCAGGTGGCGTTTTAGGGCCTAACTTAGTAAGCATCGGGGGCAGTGCGCCGGTGGATTATTTGATCGAAAGCCTGCTGGAGCCGAGCAAGAAGATCAAGGAAGGCTATCACATGATCATCATGGGCCTGAAGGATGGCAGCGTGGTGAGCGGTGGTCTGGTGCAGGACGGCGGGGATGAGGTGATCATCCGTGACCCGGCGAACCAACTGCAAAAGGTACCGAAGGCGCAGATCGCCAGCCGCCAGATGAGTCCGGCGAGCATGATGCCTCCGGGCCTGACAGCGAGCCTGCGTGAAGATGAGTTTGTGGACCTGGTGCGTTTTCTTTCTGAACTGGGTCGTGAGGGGGATTACAAGATCAAGCCTAACCGCTATGTGCGTACGTGGCGGGTGATGGGGCTGATGACGCCTGAAACGGTGGATCACGTCCGTCATGTGGGCCTGCATGCGCTGCATGAAAAGGATGCGACCTATCCGTGGCAGATGCTGTTTTCACAAGTGAGCGGGGATGTGCCGCTGAGTGAGGTACAGCAGATCAAGATGTATCCGTGGTTTCCGAAGATCGCCCAGTTTACGCTGAAGCTGGACAGCCCTGGGAAGGTGAAGCTGGGCCTGAGCAGCACGAAGGCGGTGGACATGGTGGTGGGGGATCAGGTGCTGAAGGAAATCACGCCTGAGCTGACGCTGGATCTGCCTGCGGGGACACACCCGGTGAGCGTGGTCATTGGCCGTGATGCCGGAGAACTGGCGGGCTTCCGGGTGGAGATTTTGGACGGGGCGGTGACGGTGCAGTGAGGGAGGGAGTTATGTTTGGCAGTTCTGGATGGGATGGTTAGGCGGGCTTTGTGCGAGCAAAAGCTCTGGACTACTTTTGGCTGATAGGCTGCGATAAAAAAGCCGTCGCATTTTTAGTGCGACGGCTCTTTTGGTTAGGTGGAGTGATGGTGGGAGGTCAGGGAATTGGGCGGGGCTTTTTCGGGGAGCGGGCGCGTTGTTTGGTGTCCACTTCGATGGCTTTGGTTTTGATGGATTCGGTGAGGGCGGCGTCTTGGGCTTGGAGCCAGGTGTCATAGCCTTTTTTGCGGCTGCCGAGGTATTTGTAGGTATCGAAAATAGCTCCGTTACCGAGGGCGCGGGGATCACCCTCGGCTTTGAGTTCGGCCATCATTTTTTCGCGGAGTTCGGCCATGACGGGGGCGAAGGCGAGGTCATTGGCGAGGTTGCGGATGCCTGAGGGATCATCGCTGAGGCGGTAGAGTTCATCGGGCTGGCGTTTGCCCAAGGACATCTCGAAATAGGTGCCGCCGAGGGCTTTGAGGAGTTCCTTGGTGGGGCTGGCATCGCAGTTGCCGAAGTCGGTTTCGGGATCGCAGGCAGGCCAGCGCTCGGGATGGAAGTTGTGAACGTAGAGGTACTCATGGGTGCGGATGGCGCGGACGGGATAACCGAGGTCGTTAGGTCGGCCGAGATCGTGGCGTTCCTTGCCGGCGAGCATGAAGTCACGATTTTCGATGATGCCGGATTTGGGTGAGCTGAGAATATTGACGAGGCTTTTGCCGGTCATCTGGGAGTGGGGTTTCTGGCCGGCGAGTTCCAGGAAGGTGGGGGCGAAGTCGCGGACGTTGATGAAGTCTTCGACGACACGGCCTGGCTGAATGCCTTTTCCCCAGCGCATGGCGAGGGGAAGGTGGAAGCCGTCTTCGTGGATCTGGCCTTTCACATAAGGAAAGGGCATGCCGTGATCTGAAGTGACGATGATGAGGGTGTTTTCGAGTTCGCCAGATGCTTCCAGGGTGGCGAGTGCTTTGCCGATGTGGGCATCTGCGTATTCGACTTCGATAGCGTAATCGGCCAGGTCACCACGGACGATGGAGGTATCCGGGAAGTAGGGAGGGACGACGACGTCTTCGAGTTTTTTGCCGAGGCGTGTGCCGGAATCGAGTTCATAAGCGCGGTGAGGTTCTTGAAAGCCCATCCAGAAACTGAAGGGCTTGCCCTTGTCTCGCTGAGCCAGGAAGGCTTCGAAGTTTTTGCTGTAGTCGTTTTGTCCGATGCCTTTGGCCGGGGGCTGGATCTTGTGTTCATCGAAGCTGGGACCTGCAGGGTTTTGGGTGCGACCTTCGAGTTTGAAGTCACCTGGGCCCCAGCCTTTGCCGGTGAGGCCGATGGTGTAACCGGCGGCCTGCATGATGTCTGGAAAAACGGCGAATTTGGGCGGGAAGATGCCGCCGTGGCAGACGGCCTCCTCAAGCTGCCAGGTATTGCGGCCTGTGAGGATGCTGGCGCGGCAGGGACTGCACTTGGGATTGGAGGTATAGGCGTTTTTGAAAAGGATGCCTTCCTTGGCGATGCGGTCGAAATTGGGGGTCTTGACCCAGGTGGAGCCGTAGGCACCGGCATCACGCCAGCCCCAGTCGTCAAAGATGATAAATAATACGTTAGGCCGAGCGGCATCCTGCGCGGAGGCCAGGGTGCCTGCCGCGCAAAGGGCGGAGCAGAAGATGAGGAGGAGCCGTTTCATGGTTGGAACAATCAGGATTTCTTGGGTGGGTTGGAAACTTTGCCGGTGACAAATTCTTCGCGGCTGAGGGTGCCGTTGCCGTCTTGGTCGCGGGCTTTGAACCAGCCTTCGGCATCGGCTTGGCCGCGGCCTTTACTGAATTCCTGCCAGTTCAGAACGCCGTCCTTGTCGGTATCTTTTTGGATGAACTGTTTTTCGCGGCTCGGATCTTTTTCAGGCGTTTGTTTTCGCGATCCAGCTTTTTTCCTGGGCGGTAGGGCGAGAGGCAGGGGCAGGTAGTCAAAGTCCAGGATCATCTTTTCCTGGAGGGCTTCTTTGAGCTTCAGCTCGATGTCCTGCATGTCCGGCTGACCAGCGAGATTGCGGAGTTCATTGGGGTCGGATTCGAGGTCGTAGAGTTCATAGATGGCGCGGGGGCTGGTGAACCAGAGGGTTTCAAATTCGCTGGCGAGCTGTTTCTCTTCATGTGCCTTGACGATGTCCTGCCAGCTAGGGTCCCCTGCACTGTCCACGGGAGAATAGATATGGCTGGGGGTGACATTGTAGATGAGTTTGTAGCGGTCGCTGCGGACGGCGCGGCTGTAATCCACCCCGGATGCTTTGACGTTTTCGTCAAAGGTAGAGCTGCCATGGGGGCCGCGTTCGGCAAAGATGTGCTGGCGTGGCTCGAAGGGTTGGCCGCGCAGTAGAGGGAGGAAACTTTTTCCGCTGATGCGAGTCGGCACGGGAAGTCCGGCGGCCTCCAGGCAAGTGGGGGCAACGTCTTCCCCGGAGATCAGGGCGCGGGATTCGGTGCCGGGCTGGATGACGCCGGGCCACCAGACGAGCAGAGGGACATTGAGGCCTGGATCATGGAGGTTGCCCTTGCCGCTGGGGAAGGCCATGCCGTTATCACCCGTGAAAATGATGAGGGTGTTTTCCAAACCGGCGCGCTCCTTGATGATATCGAGTACCCTTTTGAAATCTCCGTCCATGTGCTCGATCTCGCCTTCGTAGTGTGAGAGATCTTCGCGCACGCCGGGGAGGTCGGGCAGGCTGCCGGGGACGTTTAACTTAGCGGGGTCGGGCGGATTAGTGCCGCTGTTCCAGGGGTGGTGAGGATCGCTGAAATTGACCCAGAGGTAATAAGGCTGGTCTTTGGGCCGCTGGTCAAAAAAGGCCTTCATCGTTGCAGGGATCGTTTCCTGGCCGGTGGCGTCCACATAGTCGAAACGCTCTTTGAAGGTCTGGAGTTGATTGGCCTCAAAGACGCGGGCGGTGGATGGGGGGCCACGGCCGGAGCCATCCAGATGATAACTGCGGCCTAGAACGCCGACGAAGTAACCGGCGTCCTTTTTCAAGATTTCTGGATAGGTGATCTCATCGCGGGGCAGGGGAGAGCTGAAGCGGGTGATGCGGCAGGCGACGGGTGAGCGGCCGGTGAGAAAGGTAGCACGGGAGGGTACACACTGGGGTGCGCCGGTGAACATGCGATGAAACTTCATGCCCTCGGCGGCAAATTGATCCAGATGTGGGGTCTTCATCTCCGGGCGACCGTAGCAACCGAGGAAGGGATAGCTGTGGTCATCGCTGAGGACGAAGACAATGTTGGGAGGCTTCGGCGCGCCTTGGGCGAAGCCGATGACGAGCAGCGAGAGTACGATGAAAAAGGTGCGCATGGTGATGAACTGCTGTGAACGACGGCAGGACATCTCCGATTGCGACAAATGCGGCTCATTCGTATTTTGTTACCCTACGATGCTGACCCCGTCCGGCTCACCATTCCCCGTTGCGTCTTTAAAGGCAGCCCTCGCCGCGCTGGCTGGGAGCAATGTCTATGTGGGCACGTCCTCCTGGAAGTATCCTGGCTGGGCGGGTCTGCTGTATGATGAGCAGAGGTATATTTACCGGGGCAAATGGGCCAAGAGCCGGTTCGAGCGGGATTGCCTGGAGGAGTATGCCGAAGTGTTCAAGACGGTGAGCGTGGATGCCGGGTATTACCAGTTTCCGTCACCGCAGTACATTGCAGGATTGTGCGGGCAGGTGCCGGACGGGTTTAAGTTTTCTTTCAAGGTGACGGATGAGATTACCGCCCGCACGTTTCCCAACCTGCCCAGGTATGGGGACCGGGGCGGGCAGGCGAATCCCCATTTTCTCAACGCCGATCTGTTTCAAAAGGCATTCCTTGCGTCGTGTGAACCTTACCGGGACAAGATGGGGGTGCTGATGTTCGAGTTCAGCCACTTTCATCCACGGGATTTTCAGCGCGGGCGTGATTTCGTGGACATGCTGGACGCGTTTCTTGGCCAGCTTCCCAAAGGCTGGCAGTATGGTGTGGAGGTGCGAAACAAGTCGCTCCTGCATCCCGAATATTTTGCCATGCTGCGAAGCCATGGGGTGACTCATGTTTTGAACAACTGGACGCACATGCCGTCCGTGGCGGAGCAGCTTCAGCTGGCAGGCAGCCTGACATGCGATGATTTCACAGCGGCGCGCTTTTTGTTGAAACCAGGACGCACGTTTGAGCAGGCAGTGGAAGCGTTTAAACCCTACAATGCCACCAAGGACATCTATGAGGAAGCGCGGCAGGCCGCAGCGACGTTGATTGAAATGCGCAGGCAGGACAACCTCCGGCGCATCACCAAGCCGAGCTTTTTGTTTATCAACAACCGGTTGGAAGGCAATGCGCTGCTAACCATCCTGGCGGTGATGCAGATGCTCAAAGTGATGGTGACGACTGCCTCCCAGCAAGCAGGGAATACAGCCGGTCCAGCGTCGTAATGCGATGGATGAGGGGTGTCTGGAATGGTATTGACCTTCCGGGACCTCTTTTAATAAGATCCTATTCCTATGAAAAAATCGCTTCTGCTTGCTGGCGTGTCGTTTCTAGCCCTGCAATCCGCTTTTGCGGACTTGGTGCTTATCCAAAAAGCCACGACGGATGGACAGGTGCAGGAGATCAACGTCAAGATCAAAGGGGACAAGACCCGCATGGACATGGGCGAGCAGATGACGGTAATCTATGACGGGGCTACCTCCAACATGGTGATGCTGATGCATGCCCAGAAAGTGATGATGAAAATGGATGAAGAGACGCTCAAAAGCATGATGGCGATGGCTGGAAGCGCATTGGGGGGGACCGCTCCCGCAGCCAAGCCCGTGGCGACTGGCGAGAAGGAGAAAATCGGCGAGCATGAGTGTGAAATTTACACCTGGAGCGGTCAGCTAGGCACTGGCAAATTTTGGATCGCCAAGGACTTTCCGCATTATCAGGAGCTTAATGCGGCGCAGGACAAGATGACCAAAGCCATGGGCTCTCCGGTGTCTGGGATGCTACCCCAAGCCAGCGATTTTCCCGGCATGGTGGTGAAGTCAGAATTGATTCTGAGTGGTAAGAGCAATGTCTCTGAACTGGTTTCAATGAAGGAAGAGACGGTGGAAGAAGCTGTTTTTGTCCCGCCAACGGATTATCAAGAAATGAAGATGCCAGGGATACCGGGGAAGTGATCGCACCGGAGATTTCAGTGAGCAGAGGGGTAGTGCCCTGTTGCTTTTATTTGCCAGGTGGGCTGTCACTGCCGTTACTAAGGGCATCATCATGTCTGCTCCTGCCGTCTCCCGCCTGCCCGAGGATCATCCTGCCTGGAAAGACCTGCGCCCGCTGGGCTATGAATGTGCCCGCTGGCTGGCGGCCATGGGGATGCTACAGAACCGATGGAAGAAAGGACGCCTGGGGGATGAATTGACGAAGTTTCTGAGGGACTGGATGCCGCAGGAGCCAGTGGAGACAGCGCTTCCAGAAACCTTTGACCTGACCTGGGATGGCAGTTTGCTTGAGGGAGAGGGTAAATTACTCCCTCTGACCCAGCCAGGCTGGCAGGCGCTTTTGCATCTGCATGCCCTGCGGGATTTTTGGACGGCGGAGCTGCGTGCCAGCCATTACGCGCACCTTTTGCAGATGATTCCACAGGCTTGGTTCATGGACCCGACGCCGTTGCCGCCGGGCAGTGTCATTGCCGGGCTGGGCATCACGGGCTGGGCGGAGCTGCCCCGGCTGGAAGCAGAAGGTCGCCAGTTCATCCAGCATCCCGTGGGTGAGAACAAGGTTGTTTTAAGCGCTGTTTCGGCGATAGCTGATTCCTGGCGTGCCCGCTATCAAATGCGGGATGGGCAAATCGTGTTGCAGGAGGCCTTCCTGCACTGATTCGTCCGATGGACCGCCTTTTCTGTTTTGACTGCTGCCGCCCCCAAACCTGCTGCCCTCCCTTCTTTGCTCGGCCTGACTCCGCCCGAGATCACTGCTTTTATGGCTGAACTGGGCGAGCCTGGCTTTCGGGCGAAGCAGGTCATCGACTGGACCTTTGCCAAGCGCGCGGTCAGCATCGAGGCGATGTCAAATCTGTCCAAAGGACTGCGGCAGACCCTGGCTGAGCGGTATGTGACGCGTACGATGACGATCAGCACGGTCACTGGCTCCAAGGATACCACGCGGAAGTTTTTGCTGAAGCTGCATGATGGCCGCTTTGTGGAAACGGTGCTTATTCCGGCCAATCCCGCTCTGTATGGTGAGGCATCGGACCGGCACACGTTGTGTGTTTCCAGCCAGGTAGGCTGTGCCTATGATTGCAAATTTTGCGCCAGCGGTCTGGCCGGGTTTGCCCGCAATCTCACGGCGGCGGAAATCGTGGAACAAATTGTCCAGGTGGAAGCTTACAGCGGAGAGCGGATGGATAATCTGGTCTTCATGGGCATGGGCGAGCCATTGGCCAACTACAGCCACGTTACCAAGGCAATCGAGATTCTGAACTCCGAGTGGGGCATCGGCATCGGTGCCCGGCACATGACGGTGAGCACTAGCGGCCTGGCACCGCAGATCAAGCGGCTGGCGGATTTCCCTTTGCAGATTCGCCTAGCCATTTCTCTGCATGGAGCCAGCGATGAAGTGCGTGACAAGATCATGCCGGTTAACAAGAAGCATAACCTGGATGAACTCTTTGAGGCGCTGGCTTATTGGCGGTCGAAGCGGAAGCAGCACATCACCTTTGAATACATCCTCATCCAGGGGGTGAATGATGGCCTGGATCAGGCTCATCGGCTGGCCAAACGTGCGAAGGGACTGGATGCCAAGGTGAACCTGATTCCTTATAACACGGTCGAAGGTCTGCAATGGGTGCGGCCCACGGAGGAGGTTCAGGATGCCTTCCGGGACGTACTTTTGAATGCCGGGGTGAAAGCTACTTTACGCCGTGAAAAAGGCCACGATATAGCGGCTGCGTGCGGTCAGTTGAGACTGCGGCAAGAGACGGAGGATGGGATCATCGAGTCTCCGATTCCCGAGAAGCGGATCACGATTGGTGCGGGGGCATAAACGGCGAATGTCACGTCGTGGCAGATGTTTGATACATCGCCTTCGTATCGGCTGAGGCGAGATCGATGAGGTAGCTGGCGAACTTGGTAGTTAGGCGCTCAAAGTAGCGTGCGCCTTTTTCGGCGGTGGAATGCTGTGGGTCACCGGAGCCGGTGTCATTCGTGGCCTGCGTCCAAGCACGCTGCGCCCAGGCCCATTTTTCACGCATGGCGGGGAGCTTCCACAGATTGTCTGTGCCGGGTCCCCATTCTTCCTTGGGCAGGACCAGCTCGGGATGCAGATGCAGCATGAGGCTGGTTTCACGCTCATCGGCATGGTCACCGACGATGGTGAAGATGTCCTGACCGCTGCTGATGCTGAACCAGTTGACGACGGAGAGAAAGATGCGCGGATGCCGGGCCTGAAGCTCCCGCAGGATCTGACGGAAATCATTGCCACCATGACCATTGAAGAGGACAAATTTTGGCACGCCCACTCCTTCCAATGAGGAGATGATGTCCTCCAGCACTGCCATCTGGGTGGTGGGGTTCATGTTGAGGCAAAAGGGGATGTCGAGCTGGCCCGTCTGTACGCCGAAAGGGATGTTCGGCAGGATGGCCACCTTGGCCCTGGCCTCCCAGGCGATGCGGCCTGCCTCGGCACACAGGGCATCATTTTGAAGACTGTCGGTGGCATAGGGCAGGTGCCAGTTGTGTGCTTCGGTCGCGCCCCAGGGTAGCACTGCCACTTCATAACGGGTCTCTTTGACCTGTTTCCAGTTCGTTTCAGCGATGATCCAGGGACGCGGCGGGTTCATGAAAGGGATACTCCACAGATGCAGTGATTTGCCAAGCATCTTGACGCGTGCCTCTGCCTGCCGCCATGATTGAAGCTATGCGATTGTTAGCTGCATTGTTTCTGTTTCCGATACTTGCCCAGGCGGCAGGATCCTATTTCACACTCGAATACCCGCCGTCTGAAAAGCCGGGAGAGCTGATCTATGGTGTGACCTATATTCTCTGGGTGCCAGATGAGGTGAAGGAGATCCGCGGGGTCATCGTGCATCAGCATGGTTGCGGAGCTGGGGCGTGTAAGAACGGAGAGACAGCAGCCTATGACCTGCATTGGCAGGCCCTGGCGGAAAAGCATGGCTGCGCACTCCTGGGTCCGTCTTTTCACCAGGAGGATGGGGATGATTGCCGGAAATGGTGCGATCCGCGCAATGGATCGGAGAAGGCTTTTTTGCGCTGTCTGGAGGACTTTGCCGTTCAGTCGAAGCATCCCGAAATCAGCCAGGTTCCTTGGGCATTGTGGGGGCATAGCGGGGGGGCTTTTTGGTCCAGCCTGATGCTGACTCTCCATCCTGAGAGGATTGCCGCCATCTGGTTCCGCTCGGGATCTGCCTATTATGTTTGGGAGAAAGGCGACATCCCACGCCCCACATTGACGGATGCGGTGTATCAGGTTCCATTTTGTTTCAATGGAGGATTGAAGGAAGAGCAGGACAAGCGTCACGGGCCTGCCCGCGTGGGGGACCGGGCGATGTTTGCGGCCTGGAGGGCCAAGGGAGCACCTGCGGGGTTTGCCCGTGATCCGCGCACCGGACATGAATGCGGAGATTCCCGCTACCTGGCCATTCCCTTTCTGGATGCCTGCCTGGAGATGCGATTGCCCGAAACAGGAGTTGTTTTAAAACCTGTGGATGTCAGCCAAGGATGGTTGTCTGAGATGGACAGCGAGGTCGCGGTGGCTGCGGGCAGATATGAGGGAGCCAAAGAATCTTCCGCCTGGATGCCTAACCAGGAACTGGTGAAAGCGCGTGCTGAATACCTGAAAACGGGCACGGTGGGAGATACGACTCCGCCTCCAGCAGCGACGAATGTGACCTTTGACAAAGGAGTGCTGACCTGGGATGCAAAGGCAGATTTTGAAAGCGGGATTCAGCAATTCATCATCCTGCGAAATGGTGAAGAAATTGGGCGAGTACCGGAGAAGGGTGTGGCCAAGTTTGGCCGTGCGCTTTTCCAACGCATGACTCATGGGGACACTCCCGAAAAGCCTTTGGCGGAGATGATGTTTACTGATCCGGCGCCTGCCGCTGATGCCAAGGCCTATCAGGTGATCTCTGTGAACAGTGTGGGGCTGCGTTCTGAGTAAAGCCGAGGACTGCATGATGTCTGACACACCCTTTTCCGCGCTGCTGCTGGCTGGCGGAAGGTCTGTGCGCATGGGCCAGGACAAGGCACTGCTGGAGTGGGCGGGAAAGCCGCTGTGGCAGGTGCAACTGGCCAAACTGCGGGTGAACAGACCGGAGAGGTTGCTCATCGCCTGTCGTGAGGAGCAAGGGTTGCAGAGCGGTGCAGAGAGCGGTGTGGAGTGGTTATTCGATCCGCCCGGTAGCGATTGTGGACCGATGGGGCCCATCATTGAGGCGCTGAAAAGGGTACAAATGCCTCTGCTGGTCCTGGCGGTGGACATGCCGCAGATGACATCCACTTTTTTGAATGAAGTGATTCATGGACTGGCGGATACGTCCCTTTTTTTTTCATTGGGGCAGGGGAGTGAGCCTTTGGTCGGCGTTTATACACCGTCCCTTTTGCCACTGTTAGGCGAGGCCATGAATAAACAGCAGTATAGTCTGCGCCGGGTCATCGAGCAGGGCCGGGATCAAGGGCTGGCGATCATCCTTCCGCTGGCGCAGGTGGATGCGGTGTTGTTTGCCAATGCGAATACTCCAGCGGAGTGGCAACAGACGGGCAAATAAAAAGGCGACCTCTGAAGAGGCCGCCTTTCGTTCCACAACGAACGGACTGAATTTGGGATCAGACTACCCACTCACCGCGGTAATCGCGGGTAAGCCATTTTGGATCACCACCTTCAGCGAAGGTGCGCTCCGTGGGGTTCCACTTGAAGGAAGTGCCCGAATAGTAAGACATGTTCATCAGGTGGCAGGAGATGACGGTGGTGGCACCGACAGCCACATCACAGATGGGGCGCTCGCGGGTTTTGATGCTGTTGAGCCAGTCATCGTGATGGTTCTTGCTGTCGTAAAGCTTCACCTTGGCGTCCTTGAGGAACTCGCGCTCGGTAAGGATCACTTCGCGGTCCAGGGAGGTGCCTTTATCCACGGCCTTGTCGAAGAACTTATGGACGGTTTTGCCGCCGAGGATGAGTTCAAATTTGCCACGATTGACGTGGATTTCGCCTTCGGTCCCGTAAATGGAAACACCCTTGCCGGTTTCATGGGTCAGGACCACGCCATTGGCGTAAACGAGCTGGGCACCGCGCTTGGCGTCCTTGCCTTGGGCCGCGCGCACTTCCACAGGGCCGCTTTCATCCACACCGAGAGCCCATTGGGCGATGTCGATGTGGTGTGCGCCCCAGTCGGTGATCATGCCGCCGCCGAATTCGCGAGTGTCACGCCATTTCGGAAAGTGGGTATGGACACCGCGTGGGCTGAGGATGCTGTTGTAAGGCTTCAGCGGGCCTGGGCCGCACCAGAGGTCCCAGTCGAGTCCTGGCTCAGCGGCCTCTTCGGGCAGATTGTAAACGGGTGCTGGGTCACCGAAGGAAGTCGTGATGGTCTTGATGTCACCAATGACGCCGTTGCGGACGAGCTCAGCAGCTACGCGGAATTCTTTGCTGGATCGCTGCTGGGAGCCTGTCTGGAAGATGCGTCCGCTATCGCGCACGGCTTTGGTCAGGGTCAGGGCTTCATGGACATTGTGGGTCAGCGGCTTCTCACCATAGACGTCTTTGCCCGCGCGGACGGCGGCGATGCCGATGTAAGCGTGCCAATGGTCCGGCGTGGCGATGACGACGGCATCGATGTCCTTGCGGGCCAGCAACTCACGGAAGTCGTTATAAGCGGAGCAGCCTTTGTATTCCGTGCCTGCCTGCTTGCCATAGGTGTCATCCACGCGCTTTTTGGCGTTTTCACGGCGGTTGGTATCCACATCGCAGACGGCGACGACCTGCACGGATTCGCGGCCCAAGAAATTGCCCAGGTGACCGCTGTTCATTTTACCCACGCCGATGAAGCCCAGGTTGATGCGGGAATTGGGGGCGGTTTCTGCAGACCAAATGCGTGAGGGCAGAATGAACGGGGCTGCGACGGCTCCAGCAGCAGATTTGATGAAGGAACGGCGGGACGGTTGGCTGTGGCTCATAAGTGAAATAAGACGGGTCAGACAATACGCAGTCAGGACACGTTTTGTGCAGTTTGTGTCATAAAAAGACCGGGCAGCCCAGCTTAAAATGCAAAACGGCTGCCAGGGATGCTGGCAGCCGTTGAGTTAAAGAGTGAAGGAGAATCTGACCCGATTATTTTTCGATCTTCAGCAGCTCGACTTCGAAGACCAGTGTTTCGCCTGGGCCGATGTCTGCACCAGCGCCGTTGTCGCCGTAAGCCAGCTCAGAAGGAATGTAGAACTTGTACTTGGAACCCACAGACATGAGCTGGAGGCCTTCGGTCCAGCCTTTGATGACTTCCTGCACGCCGAAGGTGATTGGCTCACCGCGATCCACGCTGCTGTCGAAGACTTTGCCATTCAGCAGGGTGCCGTGATAGTGGACGTTCACTTTGTCAGTCGGCACTGGCTTTGCGCCGTCGCCCTGCTTGAGGACTTCATACTGAAGGCCGCTGGCGGTGGTTTTCACGCCTTCTTTCTTGCCGTTTTCAGCCAGGAACTTGGCGCTAGCGGCTTTGACTTCACCTGCCTTGGCAGCCTGCTTGGCCTGAATTTCGGCCTGCTTGCCTTCCATGACTTTCTGGAAGCCTTCCATGGCTTGCTGAAGTTCTTCAGGCTTGTACTTGGAAGGCTTGCCTTCGAACTGGTCACGAACAGCACCGAGGAAGCTATCCAGATCGATATCGACGCCCTGCTGTTTAAAGTTGTTGGCGATGTTGCCGCCGATCTGGGATCCAATGAAATAACTGACTTTGTCCATCGAAACTGGTGCCGCAGGTGCGGCGGCTTCGCCAGCAGGTTTTGCAGCTTCTGTAGCTGGTTTGGCGACTTCTGCGGCGGGTTTTGCCGAATCCGTTTGGGCTGACAGGGTGGTTGCGGCGGTGAATGCGGCGCAGACAAGGCGAAGGGTAGCTTTCATGTGTTGGAGAGTTACGAGACTCGGAGAGATGCGGGAACTGGTCAACAGAAGAAAATATCCTCTATTGCTACATCCGGGAACGGGGAGCCCATCGATAGTCTGGCAGTTAAATACTGGGTCTGGATAAAATCTTGGGGTGTTTCTGGCTCCAATGGCAATTTGTTCCTTTGTTGACGTCCTGAAGGAATGGACCGACGTTATTGCAAATAATGCGCGGTTTCCCTCCAGTTCAGCTTTTCCTGCTCGGCCTTGTTTTCGTGGGCTTGGCTATTCCGCTGGTTCAATTGACAAATGGATATGCTGCCTCCCCTGTCCATGCGGAGGATGGGGGCCATGAGGAGCATGCACATGATGGAGAACAGGTGGTGAAGGGTGGAACGGATCATCCAGAAGGTGATCATAAACATGTCGAGGTGCCTACGCTGGTGCGGCTGCGGTTTGCCCACCGCCCACTGACGGTAAGCCTGCTACAGGAAGGTGCGGAACTGGCAGACAAGCTGGATCTGAATGCCTCGCCGGTGGAATTCAAAACGGACCTGGAAGTATCTCATGACGGCAATGAACTCATCATCAGTGCGACTTGGCCGGAAGGCACGCCTGATACTGCGCTGACGCTGGAACTGGAGCCGGATGGCTTCGAGACCCGCAGTGAAACGCGCTGGTCCACGGAGGCCGCACTCAACGAAGTCATCACTTTCACATGGTAAAACACGCTCCACCCGACCAGGCCCACCGCAAAGAGCACGTCTGCTGGGGCGGCGGTGGCTGCACCCACTCCCATGCCCACCGGCTGGAGGTGAACAATTTGCGTGTCAGCTATCAAGAGGTACTGGCGCTGGATGGAATCACTTTTGGTACGGAGTGCGGGCGCAGCATCGCCCTCATCGGCCCGAATGGTGCAGGCAAAAGTACACTCCTGAAAGCACTGGCTGGCCTGCTGCGTGCGGACAGTGGCAGCATCTTGTGGCGTGGGAAGCCGCTCACGCGCAGCAGCTACGAAATCGCCTACCTGCCGCAGCGCGGGGATGTGGACTGGAACTTTCCTATTACGGTACGTGGATTGGTTGAAATGGGACGTTACCCCAATCTGGGTTGGTGGCGAAAGTATTCCCGGCATGATGCGGAGATCGTCCAGCGTGCCCTGACGACCATGAACCTGCTGGATCTGCAGGACCGGCAGATCAGCGCTCTTTCAGGCGGCCAGCAGCAGCGCACTTTTATCGCCCGCGCTCTGGCCCAGGAGGCGCATGTGTTGCTGCTGGATGAACCCTTCACCGGTCTGGACAGGCCGGCCCAGCAGAATCTGGCGCGGCTTTTTCGCGAACTGACTGCGGAAGGAAGACTCCTCATCGCCAGCCACCACGACCTGCAAACGGTGGAAGGAAACTTCGATGACGTGCTTTTGATTAAACGCACCCAGGTCGTCTTTGGGGAAGTGGCCACCGCTTTCACTCCGGAGCGTATTGCGGAGGCCTATGACCACTGATTTCCATGCCTGCTGACCTGCCATCTCTTTCTGAATTTCTGGCTGAACCCATCGCCCGGCGGGCCTTGCTGGCCTGCCTGATGATCGGCTTTGCCAATGGCTTTGTGAGCGCCTTTGTGGTGCTGCGGAAGTCTGCACTGAAGGTGGGCACGCTGTCCCACGCCCTGCTGCCCGGCATTGCCCTGGCGGTGCTCATGGTGGGGCTCACGCAGTGGAGCGCGCTGGCGGGTGCGCTTTTTGCCGCACTTTTGGTTGGGCTGGGATCCATCTTTCTTTCCCGCACCTCGCGTCTGGACCAGGATACTTCCATGGGCATCCTTTATACCACGGCGTTTGCCGGCGGGTATCTGATCCTGACCCAGCTCAATGTGCGGCAGAAGCTGGATGAGTGGCTCTTTGGCAGCATTGTCGGCATGGCGGACAGTGATATGTGGATCGCCTTTGGCATCAGTGCCATCGCGGTGCTCTCCCTCACTGCCTTGCAGCGTCCGCTGCTGATATATCTCTTTGAGCCGAACATCGCCGCCAGTCTCGGCGTGCCTGTGCGCTTTCTTAACTACGCTACTTTTGGCATCACGATTTTAGTTCTGATCTCGTCGCTTCAGGCGGTGGGTTGCATTCTGAGCGTGGGGCTGATGGTGGCCCCGGCAGCCACGGTTTATTTGCTGACGAACAATGCACGCACCCTGTTTTGGGGTGGGGGCCTCATCGGGGCATTTGGCTCGGTCCTGGCTTTCTTTTTGAGTTACCCTTTAGGCTGGTCCGTCAGTGCCAGCATCATCGTGGTGCTCGGCGGGCTGTTCTTGCTGGCTTATATTTTCAGTCCGCGATACGGCCTGTTTAGTAAGCGTGGACGAGTATAGAAGAGTGCTTTTGCTAGAGAAAGCGGAAGCAGCGCCGTTTTCGTCTTCGCATGTCCCTGTTCACCTCTCCCGCCGCCTCAAGCTACAGTTCTGGAACGGTGGTTGCCGCATTGTTGCTGACGGCATGGCTGGCTTCTCCAGCGTGCGGGCAGACTGTGGAAGAGCTGCCCGAGGTGGTGGTGCTGGCTGAGCGGACTGGTACATCGGGAGTCGGAGCGGCTCTGGTGGAGTGGGATCGTGAGGCGTTGCTGAAGGAGGCACCTCGAACGGTGGATGAAATGCTGGCACGCGAGCCTTCCTTTTCCCTCTACCGGCGGCAGTCATCCATGTTTGGAAACCCCACCTCGGCTGGCGTAAGTCTGCGAAATACAGGTGCCACGGCAGCGTCGCGCACCCTTGTTTTGCTGGATGGCATTCCACAAAATGATCCCTTTGGCGGCTGGGTTTACTGGGCACGTTACGACCCAGCCACGCTGGATTCTATACGGATTGTGCCTTTTGCCCAATCTGCCGTTTGGGGAAACCAGAGCCCGGCGGGTGTGGTGCATATGAGCAGCCATTCGCCTTTTGAAGAAAGGCATACCATCCGGGCAGGCGGCGGTAGCCAGGGCACGCTCAGCGGGTCCATGGTGCATGTGATGAGCAACGCGGAAAAGACACGGGCCGTTTCCTTTTCGGCCTTTGGTCTGCACACGGACGGGTTTTATGCGGTGCCACCTGAGCAGCGCGGCCCCATCGATAGGAAGCTGGTCACGGATGTCGTTGGGGGTGATTTAAAATTTGCCTGGGTTCCAGCGACGGGCCTTTTGGTGGAGCCGATGGTGTCCTATTATAAAGAGGAGCGTGGCAACGGTACCCCGCTTACGGGCAATTCAACGGAAGCCCTGGACTTTGCCCTGCGCATTACGGGTGAAATGGATGGCTGGTCCTGGCAGGCGCTGGCTTATCATCAGCGGCGGGAGTTTGAGTCCGTCTTCAGCTCACTGGACCCTGCGCGCACGATGGAGACGGTGGCGCTGAACCAGTATGATGTGCCATCCCGTAGCACGGGGGGAGCCCTGACGGTGAAGCGGGACGATGGCGGTCACTGGAGCTTCACCGGGGGTGCCGATGCACGGGCCATCAGTGGAGCCACCCATGAAGATGTGGGGACTTTTCGTCGCAGGGAAGCCGGTGGCGAGCAAGCTATGGCCGGCATCTTCGGCCTCCTCGAATATCGGCCCGATTATTTGACACGCCTCGCCGTCAGTGCGCGGCTGGATGGCTGGCGACTCACGGATGGCCGCCGCATCGAGACCTCTCTCGCGAACGGAGCTCTTCTGCGGGAAGACATCCAGCCGGACCGGAATGGCATTGAACCCTCGGCTTCCCTGGAACTCTCGCGCACCTTGCCACAGAATGTGGAAACGCGGCTGTCTGCCGGGACCTCCTATCGGCTGCCCAGCTTGAACGAGCTTCATCGGCCCTTCCGCGTGCGCAATGACATCGTGGAGGCCAATCCGGGTTTGGATCCTGAGCGTTTCTTCAGCCTGGAAGGCGGCGTGACCTGGAAGCCTGTGGAAAACTTCACGCTCAGTGCTGCCGTGTTTCATCACTGGATCTCGGATGCCATCGCCAATGTGCCTGTGACGGACCCTGCTGAAATCGCGGAGATCTTTGGAGTCATCCCGCCGGGTGGCACGGGTGCGCAGCGGCGGAACGTGGACCAGGCGCGTGTCTATGGAATCGAGGCCGGGATGGAATGGCTGCCGGTGGAGGAGGTCACCTTTGACCTGCGCGGACTGTGGTCACAGACGGAATTTAGTGAATCCCCGGACCAGCCTTTGCTCAAGGGTAAACCCTTCCCGCAGGCTCCCGAGCTGCGCTTGATCGCCAGCGGAGAATGGCGTGCGACGGAGCGGCTGGGTTTCTTTGCGGGGTGGGAATATGGATCGTCGCAGTTTGATGATGCCCTGGCCCAGCGAGCCATTCCGGATTACCATAGCGTGCGCGTCGGAGCCTCCTGGCGAGTGAAGAACGCGGTCTTCCAGGTGCGGGTGGAAAATCTCTTCAACGAGCAGATCCAGACCGGCCTCAGCGGAGACGGGATTCGCACCGTCGCCGCTCCGCGATCTTTGTGGTTAGGTGTGGAGTGGCGGTTTTGATTATTTTTTCAGGATTGAGGCCTCTGTTAGGCTGTCGGAGGTGACAGAATATTTGCTTAACGAGACTTGGTTTTCACGACTCTGGAAACGGTGCCTTTATGTGGCAAGGCTAACAAGAAGCGTAACAAATTTAAAGGTGGCGGAATTGTTGCGCAGCCGCGCTGGAGTCCGGGGCGCAAAGGGCTTTAAGCGGAGGCCGTCACTATCCCCCCCTCCGTCTTTTGCTGCCGTTCCTTGTGATCTAGCTGCGGGAGGCGCAACCCAAGTCATCCTCCATGAAATCACCTTTCAAAAGTCTGCCGCTCGCAGCGCTCGCCCTGGCGCTGAGCTTTGGTGCTTTTGCCTCATCGGCAAAGGCGCAGTTGCTCGTCACTGAAGTAAAATCCGACCAGTCTGCGAATCCCGCTGCCGACTACTGGGAACTCACTAACTTTGGTTTAGCCACGATATCATTGGTTGGATACACGTGGGATGATGATAGCGAAAGCTACGCTACCGGAAGCGCCTGGGCATTGCCGGCTGGAAGTTCTATCGCAGGGGGTGAATCCGTCATTTTTACGGGTGTGGATGCCGCGACGTTTCGTACGCGCTGGGGCATTTCAGAAACGGTCAAGATCTTTACCACCACTGGTTCGCCCGGCCTCTCTGGGGGGGATCGAATCGCCT
Source organism: Prosthecobacter fusiformis (assembly GCF_004364345.1). NCBI lineage: Bacteria > Pseudomonadati > Verrucomicrobiota > Verrucomicrobiia > Verrucomicrobiales > Verrucomicrobiaceae > Prosthecobacter > Prosthecobacter fusiformis. Next base: position 347,635 of record NZ_SOCA01000003.1, read on the forward strand.
TTTTTAACAACGTAGGAACAAAGTTGTTTACCTTCAATTATGATGCCGGAGGCTTCACCAAATCCAACGGAGATCTTTCTACTGGTGGGCACGCTGGCTTATCTGCAGGTGGTGTGGCCACGGATGCTCTGATCTGGGATCCGACCTCAGGCATGACTCCAGAGACGGCCCGCTATACAGCGGCGAACGGTAGCAACTTCGGCAGTTTCACAGCGACCGGGGACGATGGTTCACCGGGGGTGACTGGGCTGCCGACTTCCGTGGATCTTTCCATGTATGTCCGGGTCGGTCGTTATGACCTTCCTGAGCCAACGCGGACCACGCCGCCTGACGACACCAGCCTGCTGGCCCAGGAAGCCTCTGGCGTCACCTATAACTGGGACACGGATACTCTGTTCATCTGCGCTGATGGTGGCACATCCATCGTGCAGGTCTCGAAGACCGGCGAGCTGATTGATTCCATGACACTGGCAGAAGGCAACAGCCCGCAGGACACAGACTTTTATGATCCGGAAGGAATCACCTACATCGGAAACAATCAGTTTGTGATGACTGAAGAGCGTGACCGCCAGGTCGTCCTGTTTACTTATGCTGCCAATACCACCCTGAGCCGCAGTGGCACAAAGACCGTGAAGCTGGGAACTTTTGTCCCCAATACCGGCACGGAAGGTCTCTCTTTCGACCCCCAGACGGGTGGCTATATCTGCCTGAAAGAAATTGACCCCATTGGCATCTTTCAGACGGAGATTGATTTTGATGCACTCACCGCTACGAACGGTTCGCCGACCACTGAAAATTCCACCGACCTTTTTGATCCGGCCTTGCTGGGCATGTTGGACGTAGCGGATGTGTTCGCGCTTTCCAACCTCCCCATCCTGAATGGACGGGCTCAGGCTGGCAACCTGCTGGTGCTGAGTCAGGAATCAGCCAACATTGTTAATGTGGACCGGGCTGGCAACATCTCCAGCACGCTGACAATTCAGTCCGATCTGGGCAATCCGCTGACCGCAGCAGCTCAGCAGCACGAAGGCCTGACAATGGACCGCAAGGGCAATCTATACGTCGTCAGTGAAAACGGCGGCGGGAACATCGACCATCCGCAGCTTTGGGTTTATTCTCCCTCGACCGAGCCGAATCAGGCACCGACTGCGGTGGCACTGACCAATCCGGTCAATTCCATCGTGGAAAACAGCAACACCGCGATTCGTGTCAAAGTGGCGGACATTACCATCACTGATGACGGGCTGGGAACCAATACACTGACCGTGAGCGGTGATGATGCCAGCTTTTTTGAAATCGTCGCCGGTGCTTTGTTCATCAAGGCGGGAACGGTGTTGGATTACGAAACCAAGACTAGTTATAGTGTTACCGTCGAGCTGGATGATGTTTCCATTGGTGCAACTCCAGATGCGACAGTCAGCTACAATCTGACCGTGACAGATCTGGTGGATGAGACACCTGTTCTTCCTGCTATCATCATCTCCGAAGTGGCTCCCTGGTCCAGCGGCAACAGCCTTGTGGCGGGTGACTGGTTCGAGCTTACCAATACGAGCTCCACGACTGTGGACATCACGGGCTGGAAGGTGGATGACAATTCGAATGCGTTTGCACAGGCGATTGAACTCAGCGGTATCACCAGCATCGCTCCAGGTGAATCTGTGGTCTTTATTGAAAAAGATGCGCGAGACTTTGCGGTCATAAAGGCATTGTTTGAATCCACATGGTTTGGTGCAAATCCTCCTGCGGCTCTGCAGATCGGCAGTTATGAAGGCTCGGGCATCGGCCTCAGCACTGGGGGCGACGCGCTCAATCTTTATAACAGCAGCGGTGTTTTGCAGGCCAATGTGACCTTCGGCGCTTCCCCTTCCGGTCCTTCTTATGCGACCTTTAACAATGCAGCCGGGCAGACCAATACGGCGATCTCCCTGCTAAGCGTGGCAGGTGTGAATGGAGCTTTTGTTGCCGCAGGTGATTCCGCACAGATTGGTTCTCCAGGAAGCGTAGGCAGCCTGTTTATCTCCGAAGTGGCCGCTTGGTCCAGCAGCAGTCCTGTGGACGCGGACTGGTTTGAAGTGACCAACACGATGGCACAGGCCGTGGACATCACCGGCTGGAAGGTGGATGACAGCACAGAGTCCCCGGCTGCGGCGCTGGCCCTGAATGGCATTACCAGCATCGCGCCTGGTGAATCGGTGATCTTCATGGAAACCGACGACCTTGCAACACAAGGTGCTGTCTTCCTCTCCACCTGGTTCGGAGACAATCCGCCTGCAGGTCTCAAACTCGGCAGCTACACGGGCAGTAGCATTGGTTTGAGCGGGGATGGTGATGCGGTGAACCTCTACAACAGTCAAAATGTTCTGAAGGCGAGTGTATACTTTGCAGATTCCCCGGGCGGACCTTCTCTTCCAACTTTTGACAATGCGGTCGGTTTAAACAATGCAGAGATCTCACAACTGAGTGTCGTGGGTGTCAACGGAGCCTTCGCAGCGGTCAATGATGCTAATGAAATCGGCTCTCCAGGCTCAGCTACGGTGGAAAGCCCTGCGCTGGCTTTAACCGTGGATATCACCCCAGCCACCTTTTCTGAAAGCGCGGTGAATCCAGCAGCGACAGGCACCGTGACCCGCACTGGCAGCACCCTCAACAGCCTGGTGGTGAGCCTGGTGTCCAGCGATGATTCCGAGGCCACAGTTCCTGCCACGGTGACCATCCTTGCAGGCGAAGAATCCGCCAGCTTTGATGTGACGGCGATCAATGACAGCTATCCTGATGGCAATATCATGGTGACTGTGACCGCGACGGCCAGTGGTGCTGATGCAGGTAGCTTTGATGTGACAGTCAATGACGACGGTGATTTGGATCCGGGATACAAGCTTCTCCTGACTGAAGTTCACTCGAATCCCGTCAGCGCCGGGTCGGAAGACTATTGGGAGCTGACTAACGCGGGCACCTCTGCCGTGGACCTCAGCAACTGGAAGTGGACCGATGGTGCACGCACTTTTGCCAGCGGAGTTACAATTCCTTCTGATACCTCCATCGCCGCAGGTGAGTCTATCATTCTGACTGCCATGACTGCCGAGAGCTTCCGTTCCTGGTGGGGCATCAGCAACTCTGTGCAGGTCATCACCGTAGTTTCAGCCCCAGGCCTGGGTAAAGGCGATGGGCTGACCTTGTATGACAGCGGTCGCAATGAGATCCTCTATTTTTCTTACAATGTGGATGGTTTTATGCAGTCCGATGGATCTAATGCTGAGGGCGGGCATGCAGGCGCTTCGGGTGGAGGTGCGGATTCTCAGGCACTGGTCCTGGATCCTACCTTTGGCACTGACACGCCACGTTATACTGCGGCAACCGCAGGCACCTTTGGGGCATTCGCTTCTACCATCAGCACCTTGGATATTGGTTCTCCCGGCACTACCGGGCTGGGTGTGACGGCATCACTGAGCCTGACGCTGGACATTACGCCGACATCCTTTTCTGAAAGCGCTGTGAATCCAGCAGCAGCGGCTACGGTCACACGCTCGGGCGATACCACGGATGCACTGGTGGTGAATCTTTCGTCCAGTGATACCAGTGAGGCGACCGTTCCTGCCACAGTGACGATCCTGGCTGGCGAGGACTCTGCCAGCTTTGATGTCACTGCCATCGACGACAGCTTCCCGGATGGAAACAAGCCAGTCATCATTACGGCCACTGCCACAGATGCAAACTCGGGCACGTTCAACCTGACCGTTAATGACGATGCGGATGTCGTGACGACCAGCCTGAGGCTGACAGAGGTACAGTCTAACCAGTCTGCGACTGCACCTTCTGGTGTAAATGATTACTGGGAACTGACCAACTTTGGTGAAGAGACTGTGGATCTGGCCGGCTACAGCTGGCATGACAAGGATCGCTCTGCTGCTGCGGCTTCGGCCTATGCTTTGCCCGGTGGCGCCTCCATTGAGGCAGGTGAATCCGTGATCTTTACAGTGATCTCTCCGTCGGCCTTCCGGGCTTGGTGGGGAATTGAGGAAACCGTGAAAGTATTCCAAACGGTGGGTGGTCCTGGACTTGGTAAGGACGATGGCGTGTCGTTATTTGACAACGGTGGTAATGAGCTGTTTTTCTTCAGCTTTGCCGCTGGCCAGTTCACGCGTGAAGATGGAAGCTCTTCGGTAGGTGGCCACGCAGGTCCATCTGCTGGGGCCACAACTGGAGCCGATAGTGTGGCGTTGATCTGGGTGCCGACCTCCGGCAGCACGACCCCGCGCTATACCTTTGCTACAGGCAGCAATTATGGCAGCTTTCAGGCGGCTGTAGGCACAGACCTGGGCTCTCCTGGAACAGTCGATGTGGCACCTGTCACCCCGACTCTCACTCAGGGGCCACTCAAGATGGCCCGTCTTGCGACGCTGCCACTCGCTGGTGCTGAAATCTCCGCTTATGATGCAGCCAGCCGACGCCTGTTCGTGACATGCAGTGCAGGTCTTCAGGTTGTGGATATCAGCAACCCTGCGGCTCCTGCTGTGCTGACGACACTGACCTTTACCGAAGCTCCGATCAGCCTGAGCTCATCGGATATAACCAGTGTGGATGTGTTTAACGGTACCGTCGCCGTAGCAGTCCCAAATGCCGACAAGACCCAGCGCGGCCATGTCGTCTTCCTGAATGCTGTTGATGGTTCCTTCATCAGCAAAGTGCAGGTGGGCTATCTGCCGGACCACATCACCTTCAGCCCGGATGGCAGCAAGGTGCTGACCGCTGATGAGGGTGAATACCAGCTCAATGGCACTGATCCAAATCCAGGTACGGTGAGCATCATTGATGTCTCCGGTGGATTTGCCGCACCTACGGTAGCCACTGCCGGATTCACAGCCTTTGATTCACAAGCCGCGGCTCTGAAAGCCGAAGGCGTCCGTATCTTTGAGGAAAATGGTGTGCTGCGCCTGCCATCGCTGGATTTTGAACCGGAGTATTTGGCAGTTTCCGCCGACAGCACCCAGGCCATGGTCACTCTTCAGGAGGCCAATGCCGTGGCTGTTCTGGATATCACCACCGCTACTTTCACCTCGGTGGTAGCTTTGGGTGAAAAGGACTTCTCCACTTTGCTGGCTGATTTCAGCGATCGTGACGGTCCTGAAAATAGCAATCTGATCAATCTGACCACGGGCAATCCGGTCTTTGGCCTCTACATGCCGGATTCCATCGCCTCATTCAAAGTTGGCGAAGAAACCTACTACGTGATTGCCAATGAAGGTGATGACCGCAACGATTTCATCACCAGCCCGACTGAGACGATCACCGTCGGCAATGGCGGTTATGTTCTGGATCCAGAGGTGTTCCCTGACGCCGCCACTCTGAAAACGAATGCACGCCTAGGCAGGCTGACGGTTTCGAACTCGCCCGGTCTGCGTGGCGATACCAACAATGACGGAAACGTGGACCGCATCCTTATGTATGGTGCGCGTTCGTTCTCCATTTTGGATTCCAACGGAGAGATGATCTATGACAGCGGGGACGACCTCGAGACGACTATGGCAGCTATCGGCGCACCGCAGTTCGATGACGGTCGCAGTGATAATAAGGGCCCTGAGCCGGAAGGCATCGAGATCGGTGTCATTGATGGTCGGACCTATGCCTTTGTGGGACTGGAGCGTCATCGCACGATCGTTGTCTATGATGTCACAGACCCAGGAAATGTGACGCGTGCCGGTCTGGTCAGTTTCCCTGAAGACCTGAACCCTGAAGGCATCCAGTTTATCTCCGCCAAAAATTCGGCGAACGGTAAAGCCATGATTGCAGTCACCAATGAGACGAGCAACACCATGACTCTGTTCTCGGTAGAGCCGGAAAACTTCACTCTCCAGCTCCTCCACCTGGCGGATGGTGAAGCCGGGCTGCTGGCTCCCCAGACTGCCCCGAATCTGGCGGCTCTGGTAGATGCCTTTGATGATCAGTATACCCATACGCTGATCCTTTCCGGCGGTGATAACTTCATCCCAAGCCCCTTCTTGAACGCAGGGACGGACCCTTCTCTGAGCAGTGTCCCTTCCATCGGTGCCACGGCTTTTGCCCGTCCAGACATTGCGATGCATAACATCATCGGTGTGGAAGCTTCCGCCATCGGCAACCATGAATGGGATCTGGGATCCAACGTGTTCATGGATGCCATTGGAAGCAGTGGAACCTGGATCGGTGCGCAGTTCCCCCATATTTCTGCCAACCTTGATTACTCGGCGGATTCGGCAGCGAACGCTAAATTTACGAATGTGCCTCTGAACGGAACGACCACTGCGGTGCCGGAAGCATCGTCCGTGAAGAGCCGCTTGGTGCCGACTGCGGTCATCACCAAAGGCGGTGAAAAAATCGGTCTGGTCGGTGTCACTACGCAACTTCTACGGAGCATTTCGTCCCCTAGCGGCACCTTTGCAAAAGGGTTCCCTGCGGGCACTACGGGTGTAGATGACATGGATCTGCTGGCCAGCCAGGTGCAGCCATACATTAATGAACTGATCGCTGAAGGGGTGAACAAGATCGTGCTGCTCTCCCATTTGCAGCAGTTGACCAATGAGCGCAGCTTGGCCACCAAGCTGACTGGGGTTGACATCATCCTCGCTGCCGGGTCCAACACCCGCCTGGGTGATGAAGACGATGTGGCCGTGGCCTTCCCGGGCCATTCCGCCGACTTTGCCGATACCTACCCCGTCATCACGGCCGGTGTGGACAGCAAGCCAACCCTCATCATCAACACGGACAATGAATACACCTACCTGGGCCGCCTGACGGTGGAGTTTGATGAGGCTGGTGAAGTCATCGTCTCCAATCTGGATGACCGCATCGCCACCAATGGTGCCTATGCCTCCACGGCTGCCAACGTCGCCGCTGCCTGGAATACCACGGAAGAAAACTTGGCCACCACCGCTTTCGCTCCTGGCACCAAGGGTGCCGGGGTGAAGGCCATTACCGACGCCGTCCAGAACGTGATCAACATCAAGGATGGTCAGGTCTATGGTTATACCTCGGTCTATCTGGAAGGTGAGCGCAGCTTTGTGCGCAGCCAGGAAACGAATCTGGGTAATATCACGGCGGATGCGAACAGCCAATCCCTGCGTGCCATCCTTGGAAATACCATCCCTATCGTTTCCGTGAAAAACGGTGGAGGCATTCGTGCCCAGATTGGCGCGGTTTCCAGCGAGCCTGGAAGCTCCGAAAAACTGCCTCCGCAGGCCAATCCGGCGGTGAACAAGCCCGAGGGTGGAATCTCCCAACTGGACGTGGAGAACGCGCTTCGTTTCAACAACCGCCTGATGGCTTTTGATACCACGGCCCAGGGCCTGAAGGCTATTCTGGAGCATGGTGTGGCCCTGTGGCCTAACCAGGGGCGTTTCCCGCATATTGCAGGCGTTGCCTTTGCCTGGAACCCGACGCTGCCTGCCGGCAACCGCATCACCTCCATGGCCTTGATTGACGAAAATGATGTCGTGGTGATGCCGCTCTACAAGGATGGGTATTTCAGCTTCGTCGCACCGCCTGTGATTCGTGTTGTGACACTGAACTTCATGGCTCAGGGCGGAGACAGTTATCCGATGAAGGCCAATGGCAGCAACTTCCGCTACATCCTCACGAATGGGTCTTTGGGTCCGGTCATTACGAATGAAGCTCTGGACTTCACCGTCGTGCCCCAATTGCCTGAAAATCCGCTGGGTGAGCAGCAGGCCTTTACGGCTTACATCAGCGCCCGCTACCCAACGCCTGAGACGGCTTATGATGTGGCCGATACGCCTGCCTCGGCGGATCTCCGCATCCAGAATCTGAACTTCCGTGAGGATGTCCTGGTGCCTGTGGAGATCACGGCTGATTCTGATGGTGACGGCCTGACCGATGTGGAAGAACTGGCTTATGGTAGCAATCCGAATGCAGGACTGCGGGTGGGTGAAAATGTGAATATGAACCTCAGCAGCCTGGCAGGTGCTGGCAATACCTTGTCTATTGTGGGTAAACTGCCCCCTGGTCTGAAGTTTGATCCTGTCACGGGCAAGCTCACAGGCCAGATCCTGGGGAATGCCAGCAACTACGCACTCCAAATCTTGGTCAAGAATGGCAAAACCATTGTGGGTTCCTATGCATTGGATTTGAGTGTCACGCCGTTCCCTGCCGCTCTGTTGGGGAATTATGAGGCGTTGCTTGAAACTGGTTCTCCCGCCCAGCCAAAGGGTGTAATACGTGTTTTTGTCTCCAAGGCAGGTACCTTCAGCGCCACGCTGGACTATGCGGGTGCATCCCGCCGCTCCACCAAGGGTACATTTAGCCTGACACCCGGTTCCAACATCGCGGTGATTAATCTCACCTTCGCTGCCTCACGCACCATCCCGGCCCTTACGGCCCAGCTTGAAGTGGCGACGAATTCTCCGCTGGTGACCGGCACCTACTCAGCCGCTGCTGAGACGGGCACCCAGCGCGGATTCAGGATGGCTGCTGCCAATGCCAACCCACCGGCGGTGCAAAAAATCGTCAGTGTCTTTGATACCGGTGCGCAAAACGGAGTGGATTATCCAGCTGGGCAGGGTTGGGCCAAGGGCAGCGTCAGCAAAGCGGGTGCGGTGAGCCTGAAAGGTCTTTTAGGAGATGCCCAAAGCATCACCATGAGCCTGCGCCTCTCCGCCACTGGCCAGGCCCTGGTCTGGTCCCAGCCTTACAAGAATAAGGCCTCCTATGTGGGTGGCATCATGCTGCTGGGGAATCTGGGCCAGCCGTTGAATCTCCCGCAGCGCCTGGAAAACGGATTGCAGTGGATGAAGGTCGCCGATGTCCGAGAGCTGGCATATGAAGCCGGTTTCGCCTCACCGATGACGATGGAAGCGAAGACGAGCAAATTCATCCCGGTCAAAACATCGGCTGAACTGAGCGCTTCACTGGGCCTCGCTGGCAGTGTCATGGGTGTGGAAATTGAAGGTGGCGGCATCTCCAATGAAGCTCCGAACAATTCACCAGTGCTGCCGGTTGAATTCACCCTCGATACCCGGTTTAAACTGACGACCACCGCTCCTCCTTTAGCCGTCCTTTGGACCGGCCTCATGAGCAAGACGGATGGAGGCTTCAGCGGCTCACTGACGTTGCCAATCGGAACGGCCAACATCGCTGGCAAAGCCGCTGCCACCGGGGTCATTCTTCAGGATGACACGTTTGGCAGCATCATCGGAGGTGGCTTGATCAAGGTGCCTGTGGCTGGCCGTCGTGGTGCCTTCCGCACTTCTTCGATTCTGCTGGAGCAGTAATACTTGAAAGATGATTGGGGCCGCCGGATTTCCGGCGGCCCTTTTTTGTTTGGATCTTATCTTCCGCTTGGCGGAGTCCTGCGCTTAATCGTGCCAGGTGCGGGCGATTCGTTCGATCGAGACCGCCTTGCCTGTTGCTGGATCCAGGGTGATGAGGGCACCGTTCAGGCGCACTGGTCCGCGCGCCACGCCGAACTTGGCGGGTAGCTGGGTGTGAAATTTTTCCAGCACGGGCTCAATCTGGCTGCCGATCACGGAATCCAGCGGGCCGCACATGCCAGCATCACTTTGGAAAGCGGTGCCATTCGGCAGCACACGTTCATCTGCCGTAGGCACATGGGTGTGGGTGCCCACGACAGCGGTCACCTTGCCGTCCAGGTGCCAGCCCATGGCCACTTTTTCACTCGTCGCCTCGGCATGAAAGTCCACAAAGATGACCGGGGTCTCCTGGCGCATGGCCTCCACGGCCTGGGTCACGGCCGTGAATGGATTTTCCAGGGCATCCCGCATGAAGGTGCGCCCTTGCAGATTGATCACCCCTACCTTGCACTTTTTGGTCTGCAAAACCAGGGTGCCTTTGCCATGCGCACCTTCAGGGTAGTTCAGAGGTCTCAGCAGACGAGGCTCATCATAGAGGAAGGGGATGATTTCCTTTTGGTCCCAGATGTGGTCTCCGGTGGTGATGACATCCGCTTTGGCGCGCATCAGGCTGATGGCGATCTTGGGCGTAATGCCCCTTCCCCCGGCGGAATTCTCCCCGTTGACGATGGCAAAGTCCACCTGCAATTCCTCCCGCAAGATGGGTAGCAGGGCGGCCACGGCCTTTCGCCCAGGCTCGCCCACGACGTCGCCCAGGAAGAGAATGCGGAAAAGTTCAGGGGTCGGTTCGGCGGCAGCTTCAGACATGGCTGCACTTAGTAGATGATGCCGGGGCGCATCAAGTCTAGGATGCAGGCATGTTGTTCCTTTTCAAAAATGGCCGGTTTTGGCTCGCCGCCCTGCTTGGCAGTGCGTCTGCTGCCTCTGCACAGGTGGTACCTGCCCCTGAAACGCTGCCGCCTGATCCACTTCGTTTTGCTAAAGTCAGCCCTCTGGGGAAAGAGCCGGACTGGGCAGAGCTGAAGGTCTATGCCGGTACGCTGACACGGGATGAATTCCAGAATGCATGGCAGGAGATCTATTCGCCAGAGATGGGGCTGCCTCCGCCGTTCGATATCACCCCAGATGAACTGGTCGTCCCCACGGGAGACCCAACGGACCCCACTTTGGTCCTGCCTTTCCGCAAGCCCGCAGGAGAGGGCGTGGCTCCAGAGGCCTCCTGGCGGCGTGCGGCAGACCTGCCGCCTTTGCGCGGGCGCCCGCCCTTGAGTGATCTGCATATTGCGCTGGATCCGGGGCATATCGGCGGGGCGTGGGCCCAAATAGAGGAACGGTTCCTCAGTTTCAAACCTGGTGAAAGCATCCGTGAAGGGGATCTTTCCCTCCTCACCGCCCAGGTTTTAACTGAGCGGCTCAAGGCTCTAGGGGCTCGTGTCAGCCTCGTGCGGGACAAAGCGCAGCCCGTGACTGAACAACGTCCGGCGGACTTCGAGCGACTGGCCCAGGATACGCTGAAAGAGCATGGCATCCTGGCCCCTCTGCCCACGTATGCCGGTTTGCAGGGCGATGCCAAAATCCTGACTGTGCAATGGCAGACGGAAAAGTTGTTTTACCGTGTCAGCGAAATCCATGCCCGTGCTGAAAAAGTGAATAGCCAGATCAAGCCGGACATCGTCCTATGCCTGCATCTGAATGCGGAGGCCTGGGGACCGTCGAATGCGCCCCAGTTTTCCCCTCAAAATCATCTGCATGTCTTGGTCAACGGCTGTTATGCCCCGGTGGAATTGGAACAGCAGGATGTGAGGTATGAAATGCTGACCCGGCTTTTCAACCGTGTGCATGAAGAAGAAATCCCCCTGGCCAATGCCGTCGCGGAAGGGATGGCCCGCGTCACCGGACTGCCTGCCTATATCTATACGACGCCTAATGCGCGCAAGGCAGGAACGAACCCGTATGTTTATGCACGGAACTTGCTGGCTAACCGTCTGTATCAATGTCCCGTCGTCTATCTTGAGCCCTTTGTCATGAACCATGAGGAAACCTACCGCCGCCTGCTGGCCGGGCATTACGTGGGCCGTACCCTCATTGCCGGGCGTTTGCAGAGCAGTGCCTTGGAGGATTATGTCCGTGGCATCGTTCAGGGCCTTCTGTCTTATTATCAAAACCAGCGCCGCCCATGAGAGTGCTCATTGTTGGCTGCGGTTTCGTCGGTGAGCGCACCGCCGATCTGCTTCATGCCGCCGGGCATGAGGTGGTGGGCGTGACCCATTCGCCTTCTTCGGCAGAGCGTCTGGCGGCGCTCAAGCCGTGGCGCGTGGTGGCTTGTGATGTCAGTGATGCACAGGCGGTGAAGACACTGCGTGATGTGACTGTCCCAGATGCTTTCATTCATTGTGCCAGTTCAGGCAAAGGCGGTGCTGAAATGTACCAGGCGGTCTATGTGAATGGGATGGCAAATCTGTTGGCAGCCTTTCCCCAGGCTTTCCCCCTCTATACCGGCAGCACCAGCGTCTATCCGCAGACCGATGGCAGTGAGGTGGATGAATCCAGTCCCGCAGATCCGGGTAAGGAAACCGGGCGCCTCCTGCTGGCAGCCGAGAAACTGGCGCTGGATCACGGCGGTGCTGTAGCACGGCTGGCTGGCATCTATGGTCCCGGCCGCTCCTTTGTTTTGAAAAATCTGCTGGAAGGGAAGAGCGGCATCGAAGTGAATGCCAGCGCCCCCGATGGCCGCCTGCTCAATCAGATCCATGCCGATGATGCGGCTGCTGCCCTGGTGCATCTCATCACCCACAGGCATACCGGCATCTACAATGTGGTGGATGATGCCCGGATGACCCAGCGGGCTTGTCTGGAAAGACTGGCCTTGTTGTTCAACCTCCCGGTGCCCGAAGAGAAGGCTCCTGATCCAGACCGCAAACGTGGCTGGACGCATAAACAGGTCTCGAATGCCAAGCTCCGCGCCACTGGCTGGGCGCCGCAGTATCCTGATTACTTCGATGCGCTGCGGGATGATCCTCAACTGTCCGCGTCCATTCTGCAACTCGTCCTGGATGGCGGGGAAGTCCGTCTGCCTCGGGCAGAAAACATCGTTCTCATTGGTCTCATGGGCAGTGGCAAATCCACCGTGGGTCGCATGGTGGCGCACATGCTCGGATTTCAGTTTGCAGATACCGATCATCTCATCATCGAAAAGGCGGGCTGTTCCATTCCGGAAATCTTTGCCAAAGAAGGAGAAGATGGCTTTCGGTTGCGGGAATCGGAGGCTTTACGCAGTTTGTTAGGCTGCCGTCACTGCGTCATCGCCACGGGCGGTGGCATCATCACCCAGGTGCGTAACCGCCCGCTGCTTCAGCATCTGGGTTTTATTACCTGGCTGGAGGCGGATCCAAAGCTCCTGGCCCGCCGCACTGCCAGCAACAATGACCGCCCTCTCCTACGCGGAGAAGAGCCGCCCTTGGTCAAGCTGGAACGTCTTTTGAGCGAGCGCAAACCGCTGTATAAACAGCTGGCGGATCTGCGCATTCAGACGGACGAGCTTAGCCAGCAGGAAAGTGCCTATGGAGTGGCGGAAAGCGCGCGCATCTTCTTCGCCCAGCGCCGCGCTTGTTAGTCTCAATACAGCAGCACTGCCGCCCGGCGTGACTCAAAGTCGGTGGTTTCTCCAGTCCACATTCCAGAGATTTCGCGCCAGTTCCTGCCCTCCCTCACAGCTTTTAAAAGAGGGGTGTGATTAAGCAGGGTATTCACTTTTTCCAGGTCGAACTGCTTCGGATATAAGCGCTGGAAAACGGTAGCGATGGCGATGCCCACTTGCACGGGTTTCATGGCCGCACGATCAGTGATCTGAATGTGCACCCCGCCGCAGGCTTGGTCTTTGAAGATGCTCGCTGTGGGGGTAAACCGCACGGGCATAAAGCGTATACCCGTCAGGCCCAGCTTGTTGAGTTCATGGCTAAGCGCCAGATCATTCACATAAGGTGCGCCCAGAATTTCAAAAGGTGTATCCGTCCCCCGACCTACACTGATGGAAAACTCCAGCAATCCGATGCCGGGATACAGCAGTGCCGCCTCCAGGCTGCGCATATTGGGGGAAGGATTGATCCAGGGAAGACCGGTCTGATCAAAGAGCAAATCGCGCCGCCAGCCCTCCATGCGGATCACTTGTAAACCCGCCTGAATACCGCGTTCAGCGTTCATCATCATTGCCAGTTCTCCCACCGTCATGCCATGGCGGATCGGGATGGCATGAGTGGCCGTAAAAGCCTCCTTATCCACCAGCGCAGGCCCTTCCATGGCCACGCCTCCGATAGGGTTTACCCGGTCGAGCACGAAGATTTTCTTACCCGCCTTTGCCGCCGCTTCCATGCACAGCCGCAGGGTGGAGATGTAAGTATAAAAACGGCAGCCGATGTCCTGAATGTCAAAAACCAGCGCATCCAGATCTGCCAATTGCTCCTCCGTCGGCGCACGTCTTTCTCCATAGAGGCTGTGGATAGGCCGCCCGGTTTTCCGGTCCCCTGAGTCTTGGATCATGTCCTTGTCCTCCGCTCCGCGAATGCCATGCTCAGGGCTAAACAATGCGCGCAGCTTCACCTTGGGTGCGTTGTAAAGAAGATCGATCGTGGCTGACCGCCCGGCGTCGATTCCCGTCTGGTTGGTGATCAATCCTACCCTGAGTCCATTCAATGGAGCAAAGCCGTTCCGTTTCAAAACGTCGATGCCATTGAGCACGGTCGGTACTTCCTTTTCACCTCGCTTTGGCAGAGCCCCAGTCACTTCCTGGAAAGCCGATTCAGGGATGCACTTGGCCGCAGCCGTACCGATTTCCTCATACAGATCCCTGACGCTACCGCCTTCCTGCGGATGCAGGCGCGAACTGAGAAAGATCACGAAACTTTTCGAATACGGGTCCATCCAAAGACTCGTCCCCGTGAAGCCCGTATGCCCGAACGAACCGACCGGGAAGATCTCGCCACGAGGTCTGCTATAGGGCGATTCGATGTCCCAGCCAAGCCCGCGCCTTTCATAGATCGTTGCAGCCGTTTCCACCCGTTTCATGCGTTCCAGCGTTTCAGTCTTGAAGATACGCACCCCGTCCAGCTCACCGCCGCGCAGGATCATGCGGGCAAATTTGGCCAGATCCTCCGCACAGGTAAACAAGCCTGCATGTCCTGCCACTCCACCCATGCGCCTCGCCGTAGGATCATGCACCACACCGCGCAGCATCACCCCATTTGCATCTTTCTCCGTGGGGGCGATGCGTGGCTGCCATTCAACCGGCGGCAGATAACGAGTGGAGGACATCCCTAGAGGCTGAAAAAGATTCTTTTGTGCAAAACTGTCCAGGCTGTCACCTCCCGTGCGTTTGACGATCTCGCCTAACAAAATGAAGTTAATATCACTATATCGGAAAAAAGTGTCCGGTGCGGCATCAGGCACCGCTTCCAGCGCTCTGCGGATGCCCTCCTCATATCCAGTCCAGGCTGGGTCCTGGGGGATGCCGGGTTTCAGGCCGGAGGTATGCGTCAGCAAATGTCGCACGAAGATGAGATCACGCCCATGACCCGTAAATTCCGGCAGATAACGGTGCACGGGTGCGTCAATGTCCACCTTGCTCTGCTCGCTCAACAGCAGAATAGCGGGGGCGGTGACCACTACTTTGGTCAATGAGGCAGCATCGAAGACGGTATCCGATGTCATCGCCTCGGTCGTCGGCTCCAGCGCCCTCGTCCCACTCACCAGCGTGTGTTTTTCCACACCATGCTCCAGCCATAGCACGGCCCCTGCGGGTTTCTTTTTTTCCACCGCCCTGGTCACGACCTCATTCAATGCCTGTAGGGCCTGCGCATTGAACGTCTGCGCCTGCGAAAAACTAGGCAGCAGAAGAACGGCAGTCAGCAGGAGGAAACGCATATCCCCTAGCAAAGGGGACAGGTCACGCAGAGTCAATCTCCGGCGCGTTCTTCAGATCGTCTTCAGCGTTTTTGCGCCTTCATCGATGAGCTGCCAAAAATGCTTCGACTGGCTCAGCGCTTCGTCTTCGCCCCCGCCCGGCAGATTGCTTCGGTATAAAAAGTCTGCCAGGGTGTTCTTATTCAGTACCCGGTGGATGCGCACATCCCCGTCATTCACGGCAAAGTAGATGCGGTAGTCTCCCGCACGGCAGCGGTAGAGCTTCTTTTGTCCGCGTTCCAGAATGCCAAATTTGCTCGCCAGGATGGTTTCCTCAAGATCTCCCGACTGAATGTTCAGAGCCTCCAGGATCTGAAACTGGATCTGGGTGGGCAGGTGGGACAGTTCCGCTGCACTGATGTCATTGAACACGATCTGAAGCATGGTCCCACAAAGTAGGGATCAAAACCTGGAGTTCAAAGGCTAAACACGCACTTTCTCCACATTATCTCTTCAACAGTCGTAACTGGGTTCCGTGATTTTAAATGGCACATTCAAGAGTGCTGCCACTTCCTCAGCCTTCTTGTGGCACCATTCCTGTAGCTTGAGATCATAGGGAGGGCACATAATGAAGTCCTGGGACTCCAACTGGCCGTTTTGGTGAACTTCGAAAAACAGGATAATCATGCCGCTGCCTTTTGCCGGCAGCACAGGATGCAAGCTGATCTCGTGGATAGTTGCCCGGTCCAACTTTTGTTTTCCTTGATGATTTTGCACCAGGACACGGGTTTCATCTGCGGCCACCAGCATGAACACGGATGGTCCGCATTGCTTCAACTCCTCCGCCAAAGCCGCATCCATATTCTTTTGATAGCAGCGGGATGCATATGCATATGGTGCCATCGGTGGCTGCGGAAAGGCCACATACTTCATCGTGGTGCCGGGCACACTTTTTATCCCCATGCTGGAGGGAGGAACGATGGGCGGCTCCTCACGGCGGAAAAACCACCTGAAGGGAAAGAGTTTCATGCACTGGGGAGACTACTCCTCACAACGTCCCTGACAAGCGGCTAGATTTGCGCCATGCTTAGCCTCCCCCCGAATGTCTCATAACTATGCCAAGCATGACATCGTCCCCTGCCAGCTTTGCTCGCAGACCTTTGTCTGCCTCTGCAACCGGGCGGCGGACTGTCCCTGTGCTCAGGTGAACCTCAGTCCTGACGAGGCCCAGTGGATCGGCTGGCAGACAGGCGGGGACTGCATCTGCATCGCCTGCCTCAAAAAAATGCGACAGGATGCTAAGACTGCCCTGGAATGAGCTGGCCACCCTTCCGGTATTGCAAGCTGACGGAAAAATGCGCTTAGTGGCAGTATGTCCTCTGATTTTCCCACCACCCCTGACCGCTGGTCCCTGGATACTTGGTTCACGCATTTTGGTGCGCCCGATTATACCGAGTTCAAAGAAGCCCTTGTAAAGGATATCGCGGCATTAAAATCAAAGGCTGAGGCTCTTAGCACCGATATCCCTCAGATCGTCCAGGTGATCCTCGATTATGAAGCTCTAGGGGACCGGCTGGGCCACCTCTCCGCTTACCTGGGCTGCCTTTCGGCGGATGACGCCAGTGACGAGGCCGTGAAAGCGGATGAAGCCTGGATTTCCACCCTGGAAGCCGAAAGCACCAAGTTGCGTGCATCCCTCCAATCTGCGCTCGCCGCACTGCCTGCCGCGGATTTTGATCTGCTTTTGACCGACTCCAATCTGGCTGGTGCGATCCATGCCGTGAAACGCATGCGGGAGGAAGGCCGCCATCAGATGCCGGGAGATCAGGAAGCTTTGGCGGCGGATTTAAACGTCACCGGACTTCATGCCTGGGGCCGTCTTTATGATACCCTCACCGGCAAGATGACTTTTGACATGACCTTCCCGGACGGTCATGTCGAATCCGTCCCCATGGCTCGCCGCCGTGCTCTTATGTCAGATCCCGACCGCCGTCTGCGGGAAGCATCCTTTCATGCTGGCCAGCAGCCTTGGGTAGATCATGCGGATACACTGGCCGCTGCTCTCAATGGCATCGCCGGAGCACGTCTGACACTTTACGGTCGCCGCGGCATCCCGCATTTCCTGGAGACACCCCTCTTTGATGGCGGCATGAGCCAGGCGTCTCTGGATGCCATGATGGCCGCCATTCACACTCACATAGAGTTGCCCCGTCGTGCCATCCGTGCCGCCGCCCGTTTGCAGGGGACAGATGCCCTCCATTACTTCGACCTAGAGGCTCCGCAAGTCCCTGCCCCGGATGAGAAAGCCCTCACCTGGGATGATGCTTGCAGCACGGTGGACCGTGCTTTCAGCACCGCCTATCCCGCCTTGGGAAAATACTTCCGTAGCATGCTGCAGCAGCAGTGGATTGAAGCCCAGCCCCGTCCAGGCAAGCGCCCAGGAGCTTTCTGTACCGGCTCCTTGCTCCGTCGTGAAGAGCGTGTGTACATGACCTGGCATGGCACTGTTCACGACATGGTCACCCTGGCTCATGAGGCAGGCCACGCCTGGCACTCCTGCGTCTTGCGGCCCACCCGCTCACTGGCTGCTAGCTATCCGATGACCTTGGCTGAGACCGCCTCCAACTTTGGAGAAATGATCCTTCTGGATGGTTTGATGAGTGATCCCGCCGTGACTCCGGCCACCAAGGCCTACTTGCTCGATCAGGAAATGCTTCGCGCCCATGCCTACCTGGTCAACATCCCCATGCGCTACGAGTTCGAAAAAGCTTTTTACACGGAGCGTGCGGCTGGGGAAGTCTCCGTCACACGGTTGAAAGAGCTCATGTCAGAGGCCCAGGTCAGTCTTTATGGGGACACCCTACAGCCAGGGGGAACGGACCCCATGTTCTGGGCGTCGAAGATGCACTTCTTCATCACGGGCGTGTCGTTTTATAACTTCCCTTACGTATTTGGTTACCTGCTCAGCCAGGCCCTCTTCGCCCGATTTAAGGTCGAAGGTGCAGATTTCCTGCCGCGTTATGAAACCTTTCTTGCAGCCACAGGCAGTGCCTCCTGTGAGGATGTGGCCCGCCAGACCCTGGGTGCAGATCTCACCAACCCAGACTTTTGGGCCACCGCGTTACAAGCCATCCGTCCCACCCTGGAGGCTTACGAAAAACTGACCTGAAAAGAAAAAGGGAACCCGCGCGACTAGGAGATGCCTCAAGGGCACTCCTCATACGCGCGGCGTGTGCCTCACTCCACTTCTGCTGGTGCAGCAGGCTTGCTGGCTGGCTGCTGATCATTGACGATCAGCCTCAGCAGCGGGAAAAGGGCGTCTTCACATTCCTTTCTCTTGAAGCGCAACTGCCGCTTCACGAGGGGATTGGAGAACATGCGGTGGCTATCAGGGGCCTTGCCATCCAGGATGTCCAGCCAGGTGGAACTGGAGGAGTCCAGTGCGGAGGCCAGGCTCTGGTCCAGCACCGGCATTTTCAGCACGATGTCCTGCGGGCGTGCCACTTCATCCAGCATGTCTGCTGTCACAGGTCCATCCTTCATGCTGACGATAAGCACGGAGGGAGAATCACCAAAGACAGAACTGCGCCATTGCTTGATGGCAGGCACCGCAGCCGCCTTGGCCGTGAGCAGATGGATCGGCATCCAGTGCAGTCCTTCATCGGTACGCAGACTTTGGACGATTTCGGGGTTCAGATCGCGTGCCATCACATCCTGGCAGCTCGCGGGCAGATCCGCCAGCACCAGCTTGCGGTCCATGGCGGACTCTACAAGGCGGCGCATCGTATCCACATTGTCGATAGGCATGGATTCAATCTTTTGCGGGGAGATTTTCTGAAAATCCCGGTTCCCCAGCGCGTCGCAGTCAAACATGGCCACATCATCCCGGTTTTCAAAATTTGCCAGTTCATAGATCAAGCGTGCGATCGTACTTTTGCCGGTGCCGCCGCTGCCAGCGGTGATGAGGATCATTTTCATGGGTTCAAGGGGAGGATGGGACTGTAGTTTGGTGATGAACTCAGCCAGGTCGACAAGGTTGCTTGCTGTCGAAGGAGCAGGCTCCCTTGGCGGGGCCAGAGATTCTCCAATGGCTGATTTGAGCGATGCCAGTGCCCTCTTATCAAAGGTGGGCAGTGGCAGTGCACACGAGAAAAGACCTGGGAGCTCCTTGTCAGGAGAGTTGCCCATGTCATATCCGGAAAGGCTAAAAGTTCCGTCCTGCAATGTCTGAGACAAGCGGCTCAACTGCGCATCCACATTGCCGCGCAGATCAGAATAAGGCAGGTCTGGCGCTGGCGATTCCCGGCATGTCACTGGAGAACGCGCCAGTGCAATGCATTCCTCACTGCTTTGTACCGTCACGAAAAACTCTGGCAGGCTGTCTAGACGCACATCCAGGATTTTCAGATCGTTGCCCCCATCACGCTGGCAAGGAAGGTGGAGTTGGATGTATTGGGGGTCAAAATTGACCTTTGCGTCAGGTGTCGTGGCAGCATGCTCCTGGAGGCGCTCCATCAGCAGGGAGACCTCATTTGCTGTCAGTCTGTTCCTGTGGGCCAGCAGGCGGGAAAGCCTGACTGGACTTAAGTGAGTCCTGTTGGGCACTCTTTTAAAATGATGGAGCAGGGGAGAAGGGGCATTGACCTTTTTCGGATACCAGTGCTCTCCCACAATGAGCTGGGACATCAGATTGGATCCTCTCAGTTCCCGTGTTACGGCCGCTGTCGTCATCAACATCAGTCCCTTGAGCTGTTTGAGGTCCAGGGAAGAAGTCCCCGTGTGTTGGAGATGGCGCAACGGCGTCAGCAGCGATGTCGGCACCCTGGCTGCCACGGCAGGATCAATGACCGAATCCGACTGACCACTCAGCAGCATCCCGCAAAGTTTCAGCAGACGGGAAGGCAGGTCCGCAGGCCTTTTATTAGCATAAGGCTGCTCAAAACGGTCAATGAAAAGGTGCAGAAACTCCTGCTGCCATAGTCCTATCCTGCAGCTCAGCGGATCCACGTAGCGCATAGCTTCAGGCAACCAGCTTTCCAGCGCCTCCAGCTCAGCCGCTAGCCGCCAGACCAGCACACAGGCCACTCCGACGGGCATTTGCCCAATACGCTGACTGTATTCTGCCACGGGATCTCCTGGCGCACTGCCCAGCAGCACCTGAAATTCATTCCTCTGCGTGTGCGCTTCCAGCACACGCGGCAGAGACGGGAAAAAGCCTCCCAGCATTCCCGAAAGCCATTTCGACTCCCGATTTTCGAACGCTTGGGCCACGACCCACGGCCCGCTAGTGGGGCACTTTTCCACCACCGTCGGCTTCAGGCCGGAGGCTTGCAAATGGCTGGTCATCATTGGGTGACCGGTATTCACGATCGCAGATCGTGTCTGTGACATATTAAAAATGGGGCGTGTGGAATCGGGATTTAAACGGCGGTGTTAGGTCGTGCAATAAGCAGAAGTCATGCAATAGCACCAGATACTCTTCTCTGACGGATAGTTTATGTGACAAAACAAAGCAGACAATGCGACTAGAACTTTCCACAAAGTGTAAAATAAATGATACTTTAATTTGAATGCCTAGAAGCAAACATCAAATACGAGTGAAGCATCTGGTATATGTCGTTCATCGTCAAAAGAAAAACCCAGTTTCTGGAAAATTTATTGTCTGAAAGATCGCTTGAGCATCAGGCGACTCTTGGTAAAAAAAAGCTGTATGTAGCCAACGCCATTTTTTTCGGAAGCAGTTTCGTTGCCTTATTCCTCACTAAAATAACTGATGGGACATTTGCACGATTTTGCAATTTAAACGTCATCAAGGCATGAAGCCTTAGCCCGTTTTTATTGCGCTGCCTCTTCCACGCTGATGCAGGAACAGATGAGGTTGCGGTCTCCATAAACATTGTCCACCCGGCCCACGGGTGGCCAGTATTTATCCTCCTTCACCCAGGGCAGGGGGAAGGCAGCCACCTCACGGGTATAGGCATGGGGCCATTCACTTTTCAATACGAAGGCTGCTGTGTGAGGTGCTGCTTTGAGAGTGTTATCCGTCGGATGATAGAGGCCTTTTTCTACTCCGTCGATTTCACCATAGATGCATTGCATCGCGCTGCAAAAGCGATCCAGCTCCGCCTGACTCTCGCTCTCCGTTGGCTCGATCATCAAGGTACCACCCACAGGCCAGCTCATGGTCGGGGCATGATATCCAAAGTCCATCAGCCGTTTGGCCACGTCCTCCACAGTCACTTTGTGGAAGTGGCGGAAATCGAGAATGCATTCATGCGCCACCAGCCCTTTGGCCCCTTTATAGAGGGTCGGAAAACAGGCAGCGAGTTTTTTAGCCACATAGTTAGCATTCAGGATGGCATGTTTCGTCGCCTCCGTGAGCTTCGGTCCCATCATGGCGATGTACATCCAGGAAATGGTACAGATGCTGGCACTGCCCCATGGTGCGGAGCAGACGGCTCCTTCACGTTGCTGTTCCCAGGTCAGATGTCCTGGCAGATACGGCTTCAAATGCGCTGCCACACAGATAGGCCCAACGCCTGGGCCACCGCCACCATGAGGAATGCAGAAGGTTTTGTGCAAATTTAGATGGCAGACATCCGCACCAATTTTTCCCGGAGAGGTCAGCCCCACCTGTGCATTCATATTGGCCCCGTCCATATAAACCTGCCCGCCATGTGCATGCACCATCTGGCAGATATCCACGATGCTCTCCTCAAACACCCCGTGGGTGGAAGGATACGTCACCATCAGGGCAGCCACTTTGTCTTTGTGGGCTTCCAGTTTCACTTTCAGGTCATCCAATGAGATGTTGCCCTGGTCATCGCAGACCACGGCCACTACCTTGAAGGCACACATCACCGCGCTCGCAGGATTGGTGCCGTGGGCGCTGGTGGGGATGAGGCACACATCGCGATGTGCTTCTCCCTGAGCTTCGTGGAATCTTTTGATGGCCAGCAGGCCGGCGTATTCTCCCTGGGAGCCTGCATTGGGTTGCAGGGACGTCGCATCGAAACCGGTGCACTCCGCCAGCCAGTTTTCCAGCTCGGTGAACATGGCGCGATACCCCTCGCTCTGTTCCTGCGGGGCGAAGGGGTGCAGTCCTGCCACCTCCGGCCAGCTCAGCGGCATCATCTCCGCCGCTGCATTCAGCTTCATGGTGCACGAGCCCAGTGGGATCATGCTTCGGTTCAGAGCAATGTCCTTGCTCTCCAGGCGGTGCAGGTAGCGCATCATCTCCGTCTCGGAGTGATAGCGGTTGAAGACCGGATGGGTGAGAAAAGCCGACTGCCTGTGGAAGACGCCCGAGCAGTTCAGCCCAGCCGCAACATCGAAGTACACTGGATGCTGGGCCTTGCTCACGCCCAAGGCTTTAAGGATGGCATGCAGGTCCTCTTCGCGCACCCGTTCATCAAGGGCTACGCCCACATGATGCCCGTCGATTTTCCGTAGATTGACACCAAAAAGCAGACCGGTTTTGAGCACCTCATCCGCGCTGTGGACCTTCACCGTCAGGGTATCGAAAAAGTCATCACTGGCGATTTCTAACCGCGCCAGCATCAGCTCGCGGGCCAGCCAGACCGCTGCGGCATGGGTGCGGAGGGCGATTTTTTTCAGGCCTTCTGGACCATGATAAACCGCATACATGGAGGCCATCACGGCCAGCAGCACTTGGGCTGTGCAAATGTTGCTCGTCGCCTTTTCACGGCGGATATGCTGCTCCCGTGTCTGGAGGGAAAGCCGGTATGCAGGGTTGCCTGCTGTATCCTTGGACACTCCGATGAGACGTCCTGGCATCCTTCTCTTCAGCCCATCCTTCACCGCCATGAATGCGGCATGCGGACCGCCGAAACCCAGTGGCACACCGAAGCGCTGGCTGTTGCCCACGCAGATGTCCGCGCCGAATTCCCCCGGAGGCCGTAGCGCGGTGAGGGCCAGCAGATCCGCTGAAACCACAAACAGAGCACCTACCTCATGCACCTGTTTCGCCAGGGCTTCAAAATCATGAATGACCCCCTGTGTATCCGGATACTGCACCAGCACGGCCGCCAGCCCCTTGCTGCCATCATGCTCCCAGGCTGCCACATTGGCCACTTCCACCTCAATGCCTAGAGCCTGCATCCGTGTGCGCACCACCTCAATATTATGCGGATGGCATTGATCCGAAACCAGCACCCGCTTAGCTCCCGCCATGTGGGCTGCGGCTAGCGTCAGCGCCTCCGCGCAGGCCGTGCCTTCATCCAGCAACGAAGCCCCGGAAACATCCAGCCCGGTCAGGTCTGTGACCATCGTCTGAAAATTGATCAGCGCCTCCAGCCGGCCTTGACTGATCTCCGGCTGATAGGGTGTGTAAGCGGTATACCAGCCTGGGTTTTCTAAAATGTTCCGCTGGATCACCGGCGGGGTAAAGGTGTCGTGATAACCCAGCCCGATGAAGGAACGCACAATCTTATTGCGACCCATGAGCTGTTTTAGCCGACGCAGCGCATCCTCCTCACCCAGAGCCTCCGGCAGATTCAGCTCTGTCCGCTGGCGGATGGCCTCAGGCACCACCTGGTCCACCAGGGCATCCAGAGAATCATAACCGAGCGTTTCCAACATGGCCGCCGTTTCAGCAGCCGAGGGTCCAATGTGACGGGAAGAGAAGGACGTAGGCATTCGCAACGGCAGTGGAGCCAGGATTTCCCCGGATGCAATCAGTGCTTCCCCTCAAGCAGGAGATTTCAGCGCATAAAGATCCGCCAGCGTATGAATATGCACCTCATCTGCAGCCGCCTTGCTGCGGGTCTTCACTGAGCGCACAAATAAGCGCCGCCCGATGGTGGCGTTGCGTTTATTTGGATAAAGGGCCACTTTACCCTCTAGCTCTGCCGTCAGCGCCGTCATGCTGCCTGCCTCTCCCCACTTGCATTCCCCCAGGTCGGTCCAGCCGTCCTCTCGTACCCCGACCACATCCACCTGCACATCCTTGTGCCAGTATTCCCCGCATTGGAAGGCTGCGCGCACGCCTTCTGCCTTGTAAATCAGCGGCAGACTTTCCCGGCACAGCCGCTCGAAGCAGCGTCCATAATAGGCCTCGATTTCCGGCTTGATGATCTCCGCATAACCCCGTTGCGGTCCCAGCATGCGCAGTACGCTCTGGTGCGGGAAAATGAAGCGGAACCAGAATTTCAAAAATGGATCATCCAGCGCATAGCGGACGGAGCGGACACTCGGCTTGCTTTCCGTCAGCGGGTACCGCCGCTGCACATAGCCCAGGTCCACCAGGGTGCTGAGGTGGTAGTTCAACCCGCGCACATCAATCCCTGTTGTGCTCGAAAGCTGCACTGGGGCCGTCTTTCCCTGCGCCAAGGCCATCAGCACTGCATGATAAGGCATGAGATCCCGCAGCTCCTCCCGCAGCAGAAATTCCGGCTCCCGTGACAGGGCCGAAAGATCATCCAGAATCTTTGCCATGATGTTTTGCTCCACCGACTGCCGTTCATCAAAATTCAGCAGATACATCGGGATGCCACCGCAGATGGCATAAACTCGCGCATGATCGGGGTCCGAATACCGGGGGTGAAACTCCGCTGCCTCCAGGTAATCAAAAGGCCTCAAGAGGATCTGTGCTGTACGCCTGCCAAACAGAGGGCTCTTTTTTCCCAGTACCTCTCGTTCCATGAAACCAAGGTATGATCCACAGAGGATCAGCATCACTTTTCCTGATTTGGACCAGTCCCGGTCCCACAGCGCCTGAATCACAGAAGGCAGCTCTGGGGCAGCCTCAGCCATCCATTGAAATTCATCCAGCGTCAGTACCAGTTTGGTTTTTCCCGTCCACCTTTTCACCACCAGTTCAAGTGCCTCGCGCCATCCATTCACCCGTGCCTGTGCCAGCAGTGGCTCTTTTAATGAACGTGCGGCGATCTCTAAAAACTCGCTGATCTGGCTCTCTCCCGGTGCCCGCTTCCCCACAAAGTAGATGCCCGTCTTTTTCTCCATGAAGTGGACGATCATCTCGCTCTTCCCCACGCGCCTGCGTCCATAGACGGGGATGAACGCGGCCGCCGGTCCGCGCCAGGCGGCCTCCAGCGCCCCAAGTTCCCGCTTTCTCCCTCGAAAGTTCATCATGACAGAGTTTACTTTATCAAAGTGTATTTTGTCAAAACGTGTTTTGATGATGAGGAGTGTATTGCATTGTATTTTGGTTGCGGCGCTGATTTTAAAAAACCTGCTGTTAGGCTAATGCGAATCCCGAAGGAATATCTCGAAGGGCGGAAAAGCCGGAGTGTGTAGGCGATGTCAGACGTCAATTTCCTGATCACAACCAGTTTTCATCTTCCGCTTTATCAAAACGTATTTCATCAAAGTATATTTTGATGATTTGAAATCAGATGGTTTTATCTGTTTCGTTTGACCCGGGTTTTCTTGCTCGCCTGGACGATGGAGAGCCGTGGGTAGTGGTATGTTACCCAGGTAGGGGCTGACATGCCCCGGCATCTAGAAGAGGACGCGGGAATGGAGCCCAAAGTTTTGCTTTGGCTCCAGGAGGATCGCCTGACTGTTCAGGCAGGGTTTATCGGGTGCAGGCACTCAAGCCTCCGCGAAGGCTCCTTATTTGGCCTTTGGCATCGCCTGGATGAGGAGATTGAAAAACTCGTTTTCATCGGCGGTCATGCCATCGCGCTCAAGCAGGGCTTTGACCACACCCAATACCTCGGCCTGGACGGTCTTGGTGGTGAATACGGCGGAGCGTTCTGTCAGGTAATCCATCACACCGTCATCGTCTTCGGCCACTTCGCGGGCGCGGGCGAAGGATTCTTCAATGAAGAGGCTTTTCGGGTATTCAGACTTCCAGCCTTTCGAGACGAAGGCAGACTGGATCAGGTCTTCTTCCACCAGGGAGATATGCGCGTCGGCATAGATCGAGAGGGAAAGGAGGTCAAACAGGGCTTCGCGCTGGGGTTGTGTCATGGGTGTATATCCTGGCAACAGGCGGCTCAAGATCAAGCCGCTTGATGCCAGGAGGGTGATTTTATGGTTTATGCGGAACGGTTCACGGCGCTAGTGACGGCCTTGATAGAAGCCAATTCGATGTTGGTATCCACCCCGGCACCCCAGACAGTTTTGCCATCAGGCAGTTTGATCTGGATGTAAGCCAGGGCGCTGGCCTCGGAGCCGGAGCTGAGGCTTTGCTCACGGAAATTGGCTATCTCAAAGATAGGAGCCCCGCCATCGAGGATCAGGCCCTGGACAAAAGCGGCGATGGGGCCGTTGCCTGTGCCTGTGACGGCGATCTCCTGGCCCTCTTTGATCATGCTGCTGCGGCAGGTGAAGACACCATCCACACCATCCGCGTGGAAGTGGTGCAGAGCGTAAGGAGTTTCACGCTCAATGTATTCGTTCCAGAACATGTTGCGCAGTTCCGTGGCGGTGACCTCACGACCCAGGGTATCCACCAAATCGTTGGCGATGGGGCCGAATTCGCGCTGCATGTCCTTGGGCAGCTCAATGCCGAATTCGCTCTCCAGCAGGTAAGCCACGCCGCCTTTGCCGCTCTGGCTGTTCACGCGGATGACCTCACGGTATTCCCGGCCGATGTCATTGGGGTCAATGGTCAGGTAGGGGACATCCCAGATGGATTTGTGCTCATCGTATCCGGTCAGGCCTTTCTTGATGGCATCCTGATGGCTGCCGCTGAAGGCGGTGAAGACCAACTCGCCCGCATACGGCTGGCGTGGTGGGACGGTCATGCCGGTAGTGCGCTCATACATATGGATGAGGCCGCTCATGTCGCTGAAATCCAGGCCGGGGGCGATGCCGTGCATGTAGAGGTTCATGGCCACCTGGACGATGTCCAGATTTCCCGTGCGCTCACCATTGCCGAAGAGGGTGCCTTCCACGCGGTCAGCCCCGGCCAGCAGGCCCAGCTCCGTGGCAGCGGTGCCAGTGCCACGGTCATTGTGGGTGTGCAGGCTGATGATCAGGCTCTCGCGGTTTTTGATATTTGTGCAGATCCATTCGATCTGGTCCGCATACACATTGGGCATGGCGACTTCGACGGTATCCGGCAGGTTAAGGATCATCCTCTTCTGCGGGGTGGGCTGCCAGACGTCCATGACGGCCTCGCTGATCTCTTTGGCGAATTCGACCTCCGTGGCGCTGAAGCTTTCCGGGGAATACTGCAGGGTGACTTGGGTTCCGGTTTCCTCCAGGCGATGCAGGCGGTCCTTGATCATCTGCGCGCCTTTGACGGCGATGGCAATGATCTCTTCCTTCGTTTTGCCAAACACATACTTACGCTGTGCTGGCGAAGTGGAGTTATACATGTGGATGACCACCTTTTTGGCCCCCATCAGGGATTCCACCGTCTTCTCGATCAAGTCTTCGCGAGCCTGCACCAGGCATTGGATGGTGACATCCTCCGGGATACGGTTTTCTTCGATCAGACGCCGGTTGAAAGCGAATTCGGTGTTGGAGGCGGAAGGGAAACCTACCTCGATTTCCTTAAACCCGCACTTCACCAGCGCATCGAACATTTCCAGTTTTTGGGAGACATTCATGGGCACAGCCAGGGCCTGATTGCCATCGCGAAGGTCCACGCTGCACCACAGAGGGGCCTGGGAAAGGTGGCGTGTGGGCCATTGACGGTTGGGCAGGGAGATCAGCGGAAACGGCTGATATTTGGAGGACGGATTCTTCAACATGACGGGACGGAATAAGAAAGCTTTAACAAGATTGGCATGTTTTGCAGGAAGGATTTTCCTGAAAATACCGGGTGAGGGATGCCGTGACGTGACGGCAAAGCATGGCGAGGAAACACGGGCCGCCTACCCTAGCGTAAGTCGCAGGGGGAGCAAAAGAAGGGCCTGAGCCGGAAGGGTCACAGCACCAATTAGTCATGGTACGGAGGAAAAGCACGCGTTTTTTTAGAAAGTGAAAATCTGAGAGGCGTATCTTGCCAAACGTCGGGTTCTGCCTAACATAGCATTGCTGCATGCAGCACGGAAGGGTGGCTGAGTGGTCTAAAGTACCTGACTCGAAATCAGACGTGGGGGCAACTTCACCGTGGGTTCGAATCCCACCCCTTCCGCCACTTTCTGAGAGATGAACCAGAAAGTACACTTTCAGACCCGCGTTTCCCCGCAAACACGCGGCGTCGTGGCTCTCTCAGATTGAGGTGATGGAGGGAAAACCACCTCCTGTTTCCCAATTCCCTCTCGCGTCTCTCAAACTGATTCAGGTCGTTGTACACTTTCCGGATTTCTGGAATTCTGAGAGGCTTTTTCGAATGGCACCTGCTCAGGCAGGTTTCTCATTTTCGAACCCGAGGTCACTCAGTTGTTGTTTCCAGTCGAGTGAGCGGGGCACCAGGAGGTCCTGCACCTGGAGATGGGCTGGCTGCGTGCCCTGGAAAATCGATCGTTTGATCGCTGGGGCGAGATAGGCGGCGTTCAGAAGCCGCCGCACATAAGCAGGTTTGATCCCATGTCGCTCGGTGATGTCCTGGAGCGATTTGTCTGGGTGTGTGATGAGTTCGGCTCGCCAAAACTCGGCCTGGGCGATGGTCTGGATCAAGGCTGGATTGGGTGCCGTTTCCCGTGTGGTGATGGCCTTGTCAGTCTCGCCGTCAATGATCTCGCATTTTCCACGCTGGGGCTTGAAGGACACGGATGCTGTGAGGATCACTTTATTTCCCTCCTGCGTCACTTTGGTAGGAATCGGAACAGGCAGTGTGTTTAGCTCGGCAACATTCGAGGGAGGGGCTGCGGCCAGTTTTGACAGGTGGTCAGCGGTGATGTGGATGGTCAGGGATTCTGGGCCGACGATGATCTTGGGGGCAAGTGCTTCGAGCCATTTGGCATATTCAACAGGTGTGGTGAGTCCGGCGAGATGTCGCGCTTGCATGGAGAACCGATGCCGGATCTCTTCAGCAGTGAGGTCAGCTGGTACAGCCAAGTCAGTGAGTCCTGGCAGCGCATGGAAAAGCATGCGGCGAACCACTTCCTCCAGTAGCGTGGCATTCAGCGTCTTGAGGGGAGAAGAATCATAGCCCTGGCGGATGGCTTGCTGCGACACGTAGTAGCGATAGCGTTTGCGTGTCTTGGTGCCACCGGCGGCTTTTTCACTTTTGTTGGTGTAGGTCGGAGTCAGGGCCTGCCCGTCCAGGCCGACGAGGAACCCTTTCAGCGGATGAATGAGGCGGCTTTTGGCGATTGAGATTTCATTGCGATGACCGCTGATCTTTCGGTAGTCTGGCTGATGCTCTCGCAGCTTGGCCTGGACGGCGGCCCAGACTTCGGTGGAGATGATAGATTCATGCTCACCTGGATATTCCTGGCCTTTATGCCGGATCAGCCCCCGATACACGGGATTGGAAATCACCCGGTGCAGCTCTTTAGCCACCCAGGCTTTGGATTGCTGAACCCTGCCATTGCGGCTGACGAATGATTTGGTGGCCAGATTCTGTCGGTTCAGTTCAAGCACCGCCTCAATCAACCCGGTGCTCTCACGATACACCTGAAAGCACTTCCTGACGGTTTCAGCTTCTGCCGGATTGATGACCAGTTTGCGATCCCGGACATCGTATCCAAGGGGAGGCACGCCGCCCATCCACATGCCCTTCTGTTTGGAAAGCGCGATCTTGTCGCGAATGCGTTCGCCGGTGACCTCACGCTCAAACTGGGCAAAGGAAAGCAGCACATTGAGGGTCAGTCTGCCCATGCTGCTGGAGGTGTTGAACTGCTGGGTGACGGAGACAAAAGAGACTCCGTGTTCGTCGAAGTGCTTCATGAGCTGGGCGAAGTCAGCTAGCGAACGTGAAAGGCGGTCCACCTTGTAAACCACCACGACATCAATCTTTCTTGATCGGATATCAGCCATGAGTTTCTGAAGGCCCGGTCGGTCCATGTGGCCCCCTGAAATCCCGCCGTCGTCGTAGTTTTCGTTCAGCGCTTTCCAACCCTCATGCTTCTGGGAGCGGATGAAAGCCGAGGCAGCGTCCCGTTGGGCATCCAGAGAGTTGTATTCCTGCTCCAGCCCTTCTTCAGAACTCTTTCGTGTGTAAATGGCGCAGCGTTTGATTGATTCAGCCATGATGGTTCTCCTTCAGTCCGAAAAACAAAGGTCCTGAAAGATGCTGGCCGGTGATCTTCCGGGCCAGCGCACTCAGGGATTTATAGGTCTCGCCTTCGCAGGCAAACTGACGTGGGCCGGTCACCTGGACCGTGATACGTTTGCCCTCCCAGTCGCGGGTGAGCACCGAGCCTGTTTCCAGCGTGATCTTGGGAGCGGCTTTGAGTTCAGGAGCAGCGGTTTTCTGGTTTTGCAGTGACTTTTCAAACTCGGTCATATGGCGGCGCAATGACACGGTGGTATTTTTGTCGAGCCGCCCAAGCTCCGCCTCCTGCATGCGGTAGGCCAGTTCCCGAAGGAGACGGTCCGTGCGTGCAGGAGGCGGCTGCCTTCCTGGCAGCTTCCGCCACAAGTACAGCAGTTCCTCTTTGGTTAATTTTTGAAGTTCCTCAATGGATTGCATTTCCCGCGACACACGCTCTACCAAGGCCTAACATCAAGTCATACAGAGAGGTTCGAAGCTAATTGAGACCGCAGGTTCTCCAGATGCCTTGAGGTGACCCAAGTGGGATCAAAAGCACCAATAGCTTTCCATTTCACACCATCCTCTTCGGGCAGGTCAATTTCACCCGTTTTAGGCGGCGAATACTCTCCCTGAAGATATTGAAATGAAAACGTTTCTCCACCCATTGCCTCCAAATGTCCCTGAATGTCCGTCCATTCTTCATGCGAATCTTGCAAAAGTTCACCTGGCTTCTGAATGTAGTGGACGTCTGGAGGGATATCCCAGGTCCAATCATTCAACGCAACCACTGGAATCGCGAATCTGGTCCAACCGCCCAGCTTCTGATGGAGGAACGAACTCAAGTCATCTTTTCCAAGCCGACGTGTGTTCAATATCATCATGCCTTCCTTCTGATTTTTTAACAGTCGGCCGATCTCGGCAAAATTTTCCAGCTTGAACCGGTCAAGGCTGTTCATGCTCTGCGGGTTGTCCATGATTACGATGTCACACTTTTTACGTTGGGAGGTATAACCGATGCCTGCATGCCGAATGCCTCCGCCATAATTGAGTTCGAGTGTCCGTGAACACTTTGTTATTTTAGTTCGCGGGAAAATCGCACGATATCGTTGGGAACTCATCAGTTCAGCGCACCGTTCCTGAATTTCAAATGCGGATCCTGGATCCTCTGACATGATCAGTACTGATTTTCTCGGATCCCGGCCTAGCACCCAGGCGGGAAACGATACCGAACAAATGTGGGTTTTCAGATATCCGGGAGGCAGATTGAAAATCAGCCGGTTCATGCCGTGAGTTGGCTCATGATAAATCAACTGAAGGATCTCGGCCATCAGATCGATATGCCAGTTCCGCAGAAAGAATTCACCGGGATGCAGCTCTCGAAAGGCGAAGTCAATGAAGCTCCTGAACCGCATTCGGTAAATGAACTGCGCGTCGGTCATGATGCCGCTCCTCGTTTTGCTACGACACGTTGAACCTCAATGTAGGCAATCTTGTCGTCCATGGTTTCCTCGAAATCCTCGAGCTCCACCTCTTCATCCTGAACCAAGGAAAGAAGCGTGTTTCGAGCACTGGCCTTCCCTTTGATGGCATCGTTCACTATGGAAAGAAAGAGGGCTTTGCGTTTGGTGATGGCATTGCCATTCACTGTGATCTTTTCGTCCAGGAGTTCATTCAGAAGCTCGGAGTTCGTTTGTTTCTTCTTAGGTCTGCCTTGAAGATTGCCAGACTGGCCCTTTTTAAACTGAAACTGCTTGGGAGGCTTTCCGTATCCCACCTCTTCTTCAGCCTCGATATGTTTTTTCCGTTTCATGGTATCAACGAGAAGCCTTGTTTTTGTAGGTCATGCCAGATTCAGCGTGGATTGCATCCTTGCCCGTCCACTCCTGCCAACGTGTGATGGCCACATCGACATAGCGCGGGGACAGCTCGATCCCGTGGCATATACGTCCGGTCTTCTCCGCGGCGATAAGAGTGCTGCCACTGCCGAGGAACGGGTCCAAAACGATCTCGCCACGTTTGGAACAATCCTTGAATGCATCTTCGATCATGGCCACTGGCTTGATGGTTGGATGAAGATTGAGCGCTTCTTTTCCGCCTTTGTCTCCGTCCGATTCCTTCAGGTGCATGACGGAAGGGTAATTCCACACATTGGTGCGATGCCGTCCATGCTGGCCTAACTCGAAGTGGTTCTGATGTTTTCCCTTACCGCTCTTGAACACGAAAACAAGCTCGTGCTGGCTTCTGTAGAAGGTTCCCATTCCTCCGGAGTTCTTGTTCCATACGCATAGGTTCTTCCATTCCGAATAGACATTCTTGCCTGCCGAAATCAGCTCTGGAGCATGACGCCAGTCCATGCAGATGTAATGTATGGATCCGCTCTTTGAAAACTTGGCCAAGTGGTCAAAGACCGTTTCTAGAAACTCTTGAAATTGAGTGGAGGTCATTTCTCCTGCTCCCATGGCAAAGTCTCCGTGGCTTGCCTCACAAGTCTTGCCAATATCCTTGGCGGGCAAGTTATAAGGGGGATCGGTAAATATGATTGACGCTCTGTTTTTCCCTGGAAGGAGCGTCTTGTATGAGCCGTATTCAAGGCTGTCGCCGCACAAGATACGATGCACACCCAGATGCCAAAGGTCGCCAGTTTGAACAATGGCTGGAAGCGAGTCAGCCGCTGGCACGGGTGGCTCTTCTGAGGATGATTCATCTTCCAGAGCGAGGAGGTTTTCGATTTCACCATAGGCGAAGCCGGTGACTT
The DNA here is from genome assembly GCF_004364345.1 of Prosthecobacter fusiformis. Classification (NCBI taxonomy): domain Bacteria; kingdom Pseudomonadati; phylum Verrucomicrobiota; class Verrucomicrobiia; order Verrucomicrobiales; family Verrucomicrobiaceae; genus Prosthecobacter; species Prosthecobacter fusiformis. Next base: position 380,726 of record NZ_SOCA01000003.1, read on the forward strand.
CGAGGTCAAAGTCTAGATCGAGATCGGAAAGAATTTTGAAGTTCTCTGCCAGGAGAACGTTGTTCCATTCCCCGTTTTCGGTCAGCCTGTTATCGGCGATCATGAATGCATGGATTTTTGCATCGTCGAGATCGTCTGCACGGATGGTTGGCACTTGGTCTATGCCAAGTAATTTGCAGGCGGCTACACGGCCATGACCGCAGATCAACCGGTTGTTTCCATCAATGAGGACAGGCACTTTAAATCCAAAGGTTTGGATGCTGTCGGCGATCTGACGGATCTGCTTTTTGCTGTGTTTACGGGCATTGTGCTGATGAGCGACCAGCGTGGATACGGCAATGGATTCAATTGAAGGAAGTGTGTTCATGAAAGGCGGTGTTGACATGCGGGCATGGATTGCCCGGTTAGATTTGTGCGCCCTGAATTCGGGCAAGCAGAACCATCACGGTTTTAGAGCCGCGATTTGACAGTAGTCAGGTTCAATAAGAGGTCTTTGAGACCTTTCCTGCCTTCACACTCCGAGCACCGCTCGGTGTAGGGGCACCGCCCCTCCATGTGACGTTCTGAAGGCACCGCCTTCAGGATTTTGGAAACATCGTTATTTGAAATCTGAGGCACTTTATCAGATGCGGGCTTTCACCCACACACAATTTCAGTGACATAACCATCGAAGCATCGTGAAGTTAATCGTGCAAGCAATTTTCGTTCTGAAGACCATTTTTTTGGTGCTGACCAGCTCTATGCCAAACCAATTGTGTATCGCTGCCTGGCCACGCCGTATTGCATGGTTTCAGCGATATTAATATCCTGCTTCACGCAGCAAATCAGACGCCCTTAATTCGAGCGCGAGGGCGATCCGCTCAACGGTTTCAATGTTGGGAGACCGCTCCCCTCTTTCCAGAAATCCAACATATGTTCGGTGATGGCCGGTTAATGCCGCGAAGTCCTCCTGAGATAGTCCCCTCTCTTCACGCAGCCGCCTCACCACGCGTCCAAGGCTGCGGGCGATTTCACGCGAGTTTTCTGATAAGGAGGCCAAGCGCCATTTAATAGCGTGCTGCTACCTTTTGCTCGACATACAGAAAGTAGCGACAAATGTGCTATTGCCTCCGTGGCCACTCACCCATGAAATTCATTCTTCCCTGCCTCCTCGCTTCCTTGATCACCATTTGCATTCTGACTGGGTGCCAGTCGGTGAATTCCGCCATGACTCCAGGCGTTCGTGTGACGACGGATGATTTTGATGGCTCCAAAGTCATCAGGCAAGACCCGGTGAGTTCCTCCGCAAGCATGACGGAGGAGTGGCACACCCTCGGGTTCAGTTGGAATGCCGCGACTCCTAACAAGGTTTATCTCACGGTTGGCGTCTATGGCACTCAGAACATCTTTGGCCTTGCCTTCAATACTGGTGGCCGGACGATTACCGCAGACACAGCCAGTCTGACAACGGAATATGGCCCTTGGTCAACCCGTCGTTTTGCAGTGGACTATAACGACTTCGAAAGCCTTGCGACCGCTCCAATGGTGAAGATGAAAGTTTCTGGCGCTAACACCTATGGAGTTTCATCCTTTGGAACTTCAACTAACGCGTTGGTAGGAAAGAAGTTTCCAGCATTTCTTCAGCAGGTGCGGACAGCAAAAGGCAGCCAATGAAAGATTGCAAGCTGGCTTTATCGCTGCCGGTTTAGCATGTCTCTTGTGGGAGACGTTTACAGATCCATGCTCTACAGCCTCTGCTTTCGCCCTTCGGTCGCGGTAGAGGTACGGGGCAACCCGTGTCCCTACCGCGACCGATCAAAAAAACGCCGGTTGGACCTTGGCTTGAGGTAGATCGACGCCGCTCGAATGATCGGAATCTCGCCCTGCGTTCTTGAGCTTTGGGAACGGGAACGCCGCTCACCATGCGGAACCGATTGGCAACTGGTCATCAAATTTTTGGGCCATGACCCGAGACCAGCTCCAGAAACTCTCGGCGCTTGGCTCATCTGGTTTCGGAACCTCATCGGATCCGATCAGCGCAGGTTCGCAGAGTCGCTGCAAGTCGATGTCCGAACACTGCGAAAATGGGAACTCGGTCGCACGTTCATTCCAAGCAACTACCTTGAAAAAATGACCAGGCTTGCGAAAGAAAACGCGATTCAATTAATGGATTTGCAGCCATGACTTCTAGCACATCGCTTCTCACGGTACAGCCTTGGTCCTGGTTCAGGCTGAGCCACTACGCAGCTTTCACGTCAAAAATATTTCACTCTCACTCAACCGCACGCACTCGTAATCGCCGCAGGGAAAAAAGTTCGTTATCGCATTCGGTGAAGCGACGGGCTCCGTCTTTGCGCTTCGGTCCAAAAAGTTCACGGTTTTCCTGGAACACGCTCTCGACGAATTCCTTGCTACCTAAAACGAGGCCGTCGCTGAAGTAGCGCACGCGCAGGCGGATGAGTTCGGCAGGACTTAGCTTGCCTTTCTCGGCCAGCACTTGACGGGCTTTTTGGATGCTGATTCCGGGCCGGGTGATGTTCTCATTTTGGGCATCGCGCACTTCGTTTCCGCTCGCAAACAGCAGGCTGCGATAGGCCTCCGCTGCATCATGGGAATTCCATCCGTCCATCGGCTTGGCGACAGCTTTGCATAGGCCGCGCTGTGCTCTTCGGCTGCCGCTGATGGCCTCAGCATAACCGCACCAGCGGTAGTCTTTGGGATCATCGACTAGCTTGGCGCGGACGGGGTTCAGGTCGATGTAGGCGGCCATCGTCCGCAGTGCTTCGCCACCGCTTTCGACCATGACGCTTTTGAATCGGTCCATCCACAAGGTGCCTCTTCGGCCCCGGCGTTTGTTGAACCAGCGGCTGAAGCGTTCTTTGACTTCCTTGACGAAAATGGACAGGTCGCAAAACCGCTTCTTGATGGCCTCAAGCTTCTCCTGGACCCGCGTTTCCAGGCCCATCCGGCGAAGCTCCGTCAGGTCCTGACGCAGGAGTCCAACATAGGTTTTAATGTAGAGAATGGCCAGATGCTCCAAAAGCTTTTCCTCCCCTTCCGGACCGGAAAACCGCTCCAGTCACGCCTCCCTCTTTGGCACCTCCACGAGCAGGTGGAAGTGATTCCCCATGAGGCAGTATGTGACCAACTTTACCCCGCAAAAGTCCGACAGCCGCCACATCAGGCGCTTGAGAGCCTCCTTCTCCACATCATCAAAAAAGACCTCGCCACCGCAGGTGCGCGACATGACGTGGTAGCAATAACTCTCCATCGGTCCCCTGCCTACGACTCGCTTACGTCCGCCTGACCAGGATCGCGCGGCAGGATAAGGGGCGGTCTTCGCATTGATGCCGACAAGCTGGGTTTCGAGTTCGTCGCGTTGCGGATCAGGGGTTTGAGTCGCTTTCATGCGTTGGAATTGGGTCGGGTATCAAGCACTGTATGCCTGGCATCTTTTTTTCATGCCAGGCATCTTTTTCTTTTTTTATTCCTACTTGTCCTCCAAAACTGTAAATCGTCCCAGCACAGCAGCTTTTAGATTGAGCCATGCCGCAAATTCAACACTTAAATCAATTGAATTTCCCACGGCCAAACATGTATGGCCGGGTTCTACCATAATATCAAAGTGATCTATATTATTACCTTCTTGGGGTGGATAAACGGTTAGATCATGATTCCCCAAGACAGCCAAATAAGCTTCACACTCGTCGAAATGGTCAACCTTATCAAGATTCACACCAATTGTTTGTGACAAGCAGCAAGCTACCTCATCTGCAGGTCGATTGGAGAATAACTTTACGTAGCATTCATATTTTCCTCCATCCGGAGCATTAGTCGAGAAAAAAGATTTGGGAGTCTCCCCTGAGTAATTGTTTTCTGATTTCATCGTGAGTATAAATCCTGAATCTAAAAAACTCTGGGCGCAAACCTTGAAACTCAGGAAGGCTCCTTAGTGTCTCGTCGAATTGTCTCTGTGCAGCACGAACGCCGTCAATTTTAGTGCCCCAACGTTGTCTGACATTGCCTTTCCAGGCCTTGGCCATCTGATCGCTGACAATAAATGCGTCAACATCAAAGTCAAACCTGTTGAAATCTGCTCCCTTCACCGTTGTCCCACGTGCAAGACTCCCTCGATACCCAACTAGAGCATTTGGATCGATTTGCTTGGCGAATTTGGTATCAATAACATCTGCAAGCTGTGTTTGGATGGATGTTCTATCATATCCCCAATTCGAGCGTCCGTACCCAGAAATAACCTGATCACCGTTTTGATAGCGGAGTCTTCCAGCGCTGGACAATTCGGATCTTAACGGGGCCAAAGCAGCCGTCCTGAGCGCTCCTAAGCCATATAGATTCAAGGCAAGATCCTTGGCTGTCTCCGCGGCCAGCACTCCTGTCTCCAGTATTCCGACAGTTGCCCGAATATTGCGTTCGCGGCGCGACATCAGTCCCATGTCCGCCAGAACTCCTAATGCTTCTTGCCCGTTTCTTTTATAGGCTGCGGCTGTGGCAATCGTCAGAGGATGCTCGGTCCCCATTTCTTCCGAAAGATTATACGCCGTTGTACTGAATATGTTTGATTCATTCGGTATTCCTAACTGAGAGCCACCAACACCTGTCTGCTTCATGATGCTTGCTGGCGTATGCACCGCACCACCACCATACCGAATGATATGTTGGTTCATGCTATCATTCAGCTGAAACCTGTTCATCTGCGACATCTCATACTGATGGTAGAATGATTCTGCCCGATTGATTTCCTGCTGCATCCGCCCATCCGGGTCCATAAAATTCACAGGATCTCCCCCGGCATAGTCATAGAGGGACATGCTGGCTCCGTGGCCTGCGGGATCAGGGGACAGGAAACGACCGCTGCCCGGCTCGTAATAACGGGCGCCGAGGTAATAGAAGCCCGTGACGTCCATGCGACGTCCACGCCAGACAGTGGATTCAGCCAGCGAACCGATGACAAAGCCGGTGTAGGTGGTGGTCAGCGAGCCAGGCGCAGGGCCATAACCGGTGCACTGGGTAGTCTGCCAGGACACGGTGGTGACGGCCGTCGTTTTCTGCTCGATCTGGCCGACGATGTTGCCGTAAAGATCTTCGACCAGGGCCGTCCAGAGACCGGTGGTATCATCCAGCAATGCCTCCATGCCGCCGATGCCGTTATGACCACCATAACTGCCGCTGCTGTCGGGTCCGTGGACTTTCCAGAGACGCTCCTGCCGGCTCAGATCGCTGCTGGTCGTGGAGTTACTCAAGCGTTCCACAGCCACTTCCAGGAATTCATGAAGCGGATCATACCAACTGCGCTCCTGCTGAGTGGTGCCGGTCACCAGACTGCCCGCCACCTTTTGAGTGATCTCCGTCTGGATTCGACGCCCCAGGGCATCATACCAGGCCTCCCAAACGTACCCCTTGGCGACATCCCCGGTCACACCGATGCGGGCATGCTGGGTTTCCACGACTTGTACGAGACGGCCAGCATAATCCCAGGTGAGGTTTTGGATACGGGTCTCTGTGCTGCCGACTCTGAACGTGCGGCTGGTCACCAGACCTTCGGCATTGTAGCTGGTCTCAATTTTCTCAATTTTCTCCGGCTCCACCTCACGAGGGATCGCGAATGCCTGCATATCCTGCGCGGTAGAAACCTGCTGGTTTGGCAAGGCCATCGTGGCCTGAGCCCGCAACTGGTAATCAAGCTCGGAGGGCCTGAGCCTCATGATGGCGTCCCACTCCGGAGGTGTGGTCTTAAGATTGACCGGTGACACCTGCACACGGAGGGAATCAGGGAAGCCTTCCCCCGCACGAGCGAGATCGAGCTCCACCATGTCCGGACTCACACTTGTGGTGCCTTCGGCCGCCTCCATCCGCCAGGCATCATTGCCAGACTCATTCAGGACGCGGGCGAAGCCGTTGATGGAAGGGCTGCCGACGGTGTTGTGAGCGGTAGCCACTTCATAAGTCCCGGGTGCCTGCACCTTGGATCGTGTCCGGATACCCAGCCCTGTGGCATCAAACTCATGAAGAAGAAGCCTCGAAGTTCCGGCGAGGTAATCACCGGGGAGGGCTGCTACCGCCCCGCGCAACGGCATCTCCGAATATCCTTCACTCAAGAGGCGGCGACGTTTGTCATACTGGTAATCCCGGGTGTCCTTCCAGGCAGGCATGCCATCTCCGACATCCTCTCTCCAGGCTTCATACTTCTTCTGCCGATCATCATCGGTCCAGCTGAGAGCCTCTCTAAACATGGCAGAAGCGACCGTTCCGTTTCGGGACTGGGTGACAATCTCTTCGATGCGCCCCCGTCCGTCACGCTGGGTGATGTCCTGGATCCGCCAAGGATTCGTTTTCTGCTTCAGGAGACCGTCTGCCTCATAGAAAAACTCGAAGTCCTTTCCAGCCGAGCCGATCTTTGAAAGCCTGCTATCTGCGCCCCAATTAAAGGTATAAGCCCCCCCATGGCTAACCTCAAGACCGGCTTTAGCGGTCAATGGCACTTGAAGGGCCGAACGGCGGCCGCTCTTTTCATCATAGACATTCTCCAGGCTGCTGACTTTCTCGGCACCTGCAAAAACCTCTTCCTTTCCGATGCGGCCGTGGCTGTCGAACGTACGTTCTAGCGTCGTGCTGATCCCGCCGGAGACGGTTCTGGTGCTGTGGGTTGCTGTGCCACCGACCGTTTCAATGACGGTCCGGGCCATGCCACGGGCGTCGTACTGAGCGTACTCACGAGCGATATTGCGGCTGCTCTCAATGCCTGAGCAGGAATAAAGCGAGATCCGCCCGAAGTCATCGTAGCTGAACTTATGAGTAAGCGGGTTGGATGAAGAGGCGTCCTGATATTGCGTTTCCACATCCAGGGCTCCTGCCCAGGCATGCGGCTCAGTGGAGCTGTAATAGCTCTGCGTCCGCAGCCTCTGGGTGTCTGTATTCGCCACCGCCTGAAGCTGTGAACCGGCCGCAAATGCGGGCGGTGCAGCTTTCAGGTAGCTTGCCGTCGGACGCCCGGCCAGGTCAGTCAGGCTGACCTGGGTGAGCCCCCCGGGCATGGTGTAGGCAGTGAACATGCCGCTGCGGGATCCGCTCGACGCCTCAACCACCATTTCATTGGCGTCGATGAAACCGTAGTGGTAGCTGCTGGTCTTGAGGTCCGGCAACTCGGTCTGAACGACGCGGTTTAGCGCATCGTAAGTCATCCTGGTGACAAGCTCGCTGGTCACCTCGTCCTGGATACCCATTTGACCTTTGCTGATGACTTCGACAGGGTTTCCAGCCGCGTCATAGACTGTCCTCGCCATTCCGCCGCCGTTAGGCAGACTGAGGACGGTTTTACCACTGACATCGGTATAGGTCGTCCCCAAGAGCCTTTCAGATCCGGCTTCTCCCTGATAGGTGCGGGTCCAATTCTGCAAAGGATCGTATTCCGTCCGGGAACGCCTGACGGTTCCGGCCGTCGGCACGAAGGCTCCAGATCCCGGGGAGGGAGCGGAGAACACCGTCGTGACCGTCGGCCTACCCAGAGCATCCAGTAACGTCTCCGTCACTTCCACGTTACCTGCCGTTGCGGCCGGACGGTAGCTCGTGGTCTTTTTCGCTTCAGGGTCATAGATGTGGTGGACGGCAGCATGGACCGGACCTCCAGGACTGTGAGGCTGGCTTACCATCAACGGTCGGCCGATTTTGTCGTAGCTAGTCGTGGTCTGATAACCCGCGATGTCCTTGCTCAACACAACCTGGCCACGGGAGTTGGTCTTGGTAACTTCAGTGCCGAGAGGTTCGGCCGAATCCGCACTGCGGATGGTTTTGGTCACGGTGTTCGCCGGATCGTTGTAGGAAAACTCTGCCCAAGTACCTGGAGTCAATTCTTGTACGGCCACTCTCCCGTCGTAGAAATAGGTGGTTCCCAATTTAATGCCATTGGCTCCTATGACGTAGTAGGGCTTACCTGTTGCGGTTGTCCCCGTTTCTGTGGTTGCGCCCGCAGCATCCTGGATGCGGACACCCGCCTCCCGCAGGTAATAATCTGTCTCAGTTACCGGATTAAAATCCATAGAGGATATGGCATCGTCCGCCACCGCTCCTGAAGTTTTGTTGACACGGTATGCCAGATATTGTGTGGTTTGCTGGCTTAACGGTTCTGCCGATCCCTTTGCAAAAGCTCGCGATTCAATGACACGTCCCATCCGGTCATACTTCGACTCGCTATAGTTCCCGCGTGGGTCCGTGGCTTTGACGAGGTCGCCGAACAAATTGTATTCGTTGGTCACTACCGCAAATAAGTCAGCACCTGGCACTGCCTCCACGCCAGAACCATCCTCCTTCGCACGGCTTCGCCAGCTTGTCTGCTCGACGGCACGGCCCATGCCGTCATAACGCGTGAAGGTATAATCCTCCGGATTGGAACGTGACCCGTCCGTCCACTCCACTTCCCCGTTCAGGTTGTAGTAGGTGTAGTTCCAGGCCACCTGTCTGCCGTTGGCGTCTAGACGCTCCTCCCAGATCTGGCGCCCCATGTCATCATAGGCATAAACCGTCTTCCGCCCGGCAGCATCCTTCTGCCAAATCAATTCATGACGGTTGTTATAGACAAAAGTGGTCTCCACATCCGGAACAGCTGTGACGCCGCTGTATTGAATTTGCCGGGTTTTCAGCCCCTTTGTGGTGTATTCAAATTTGGTGTGGGCAAAGTCCGGGGTCCCTGAAACTTCCTTGCCAACATAGATATCGGTCAGCACTCCGTTGGCAAAGGGACGTGTATCGTAGCCTGCGTCGGCGTAGATGTTTTTGGTTTGTCCAAGAACTGCATAGACACCGCCTGCTGCTTCGGCAGACTGGGTGATGACACTTGGCAAATAGGGATAGTCCACTTCATCGTCCTCCCCATTATAGATATAATCCGTCTTCATGGTCACGGCAGGGGAACCTTCCATACCTGTATTCGGCACCACCATGGTAATCGTTTTCGGCAGATCCAGAAGACCCGTTTTTGACTGATGTCTGGAAGGAATGTCGGAAAGTTGCAGATAGGTGGTCTGTGTGCTCAGGCTTTCGGTGCCATCCAGGCCATCAAGATCTCCCGTCATGGTGGTCTTTTTGACATTGCCCCGGGCATCATACTCAAAGGTGTTTTTAAGACCTTTGGAGTCCACTGCCTCCTTGGTGCTGCGCGCGTAGCCGTGAGTCTCTCCAGCGCTGTACTCCGACCAGCTTTGTTCATAACCGTTTGCATCCCTCATGTTGGTCATGAAGTTATACTTGTAGGTATAAGTTCTGGCGCGCCCGTAGGCATCATAAACCTTGGTAATGCCATGATAAAATTGGCCATTTTCCTTATCGATCGAATAATCTGGAGTTCCCGATGAGTCGTAACTGGCCCTATACCGGTCCATAGCGCTGTAGTCAAAAACCGCCGTGATGACCTCGTCGTAGGACTCCTGAACAGGCTCGCCAGCCCTTGAGGAATCATAGACGGTATAGGTTTTCGAAACCTTCGGAGTGGCCTTCGTTTCTGAAACAACCGTGAAATTCACCGTCGGCGCAGCGCCGCCAAGCCTGCCTGCGGTGCTCCTCTGCACAATCACACGACGGAGGTCATCATATTCATTGGACACCGTCCGTCCTTCTGGGAAGAACTCACGGTCAATCATGTGGGTGGAATAAGTTCCTTTTTTGCCGTTTTCATCGGTTTCCTCCTTTAACTGGTAGGAATATCGGAAGACGGAACCGTCGGGTCTCTCCACTTTCTCTAAATCCCCGTATTGGCTGTAGGTGTATTTGACCGCCCGGCCGTCCGTGGAGACGATTTCTGTCACTTGGGCATGGCCGTCGTAATAAAAAGTGACCGCCTGTCCGCTGCTGCTTTTAATGGTACGAATTTGGCCAAATTCCGGATAGAATGCTGACTCGTAGTAGCTGAATTCAAGATAGTTACCGGCATGGTCCATCCATCTATGGAGATAAGGCCTCTCTCTTTTGATGGAATTATCGACCGCGAACTGCCTCATTTTATATTCGCGGACGCTGCCATTGCGGGAAGTGAGTTCATAGATCGTCTCTGTCCCGACCTTTTTCTTAGTTATCGTGTTGTGCTGCAGGCCACGACCGTCAGTATTGACGAGTTCAGGATTGTCCTTCCATGTCACTTCCCACTTGGTGGGATTTGAACCAGAACCCGCAACCGGTGTATACTTCAGGACGGTCCCGTCCATTTCCGCTCCCATGAAGGATTTATCGCCTTCGGTGTTCGTTTGCAAATAAGGCATCATGAAGAACAACCAGCCATAGCCCATCATGTTATGCGCCTCATTGAGAGAAGAATAATGCCGCCGGATTTGCAGAGGCAGAGCCCCTGGCAAGGTCAGATCCACCGCATCCACATAAAAGGCCCCTGTCATGCTGTTGACGGGATCAGCCACCGTCGGCTGCATGACAGTATTTTGGTTTCCGAGGTCCCCGCCGTTGATGGAGGCGAGTGACAGCTCCTTCAAGTCAAAACCTAGCATGTCGGCATAGCGTCCATAGCTGTACAATCCACTGATATCCGAGGGCGCAAAGTCATAGAGGCTTCCACCAATGCTCTGCCAGTAATCGCTAAACCCAAAAGTAGAACTTCTCCAGTTCCTGGCCATGTCCCAGCCGAACAGGCTGTCATTGCGACTGCTTAGCCAGGAAGTATCGAATGCTGAGTAGCCACCTACATCTGCCATCATTAAGCCTGAGTAATCAACGTCCGAGCCACTTGCAAAATTCAAACCCACGCCGCCTGTTGCGCTTGCCGCGTTGGGGCCCAGGATGAACGCAGCTGTGCCGCTCCAGGTATTATTGGCCCCGTTGACCTTTCCGGGTGTCACATAAGCGGTGACGAAGCTTGGATCGCCATAAGTTCCACTCGTCATCGAATTCACGACCATCTGCCACTGCCGGGGATTCCAATCCTTTAACTTACGGGTTGCCACGGGATTCAACCCGCCTTTCGGATTGACGTGGGTGTATTCCACCTCCCCAGCAGCCGCATAATTTGCCGCAGTCAGGGCGATCACCGGTGTTTCAAGGGCATTTTCGTCTCTTAGTTGACGGTGCAGAAGGTTGATCGTCGAGATCGCATCTGTGTCATCTTTCGGATAGTACCGGTCAATGGTAATGTGCTCCAGAGCCGACTGCTCAAGATTGATAAACGCAGCTGCTTCTGCGGCGATCATACGTCCGCGTCCTCCCGAGTCTGGACGCAGATCCCAGGCCCCAGCAAAGGCCGTGCGGCTTGAGAAGATGTCCAAAGCCGGAAGGCTGCGTTTCTTCGTCTCAGGATCCTGACGGAGCTGCGCACAGCCCCAGTTACGGAAAGTGGCCGGAGACAGCTTGAAAAGTTCCGATATCCGACGCAGAGAATCCGCCATCCGCTGATGATAGGTCATTCCCATTTGGTGGACCACGCTCACCGTCGTACCTTCATCACCGTTTGTTTTCCGGTCATACCAGAATTGGTCTTCATTCGCACGTTGCATGCGCTGGCTGACGCGCCCCACATTCAGGCAGAATGCTGAAAGCGTATCGAGAGGATATTCTACAGTCTGCGATTCTTGCAGAACCTCACGGATTCCCAGATAGCTTTCCGGTTGGGATTGGGCAGGAGAGCCTGCCCAGCTACGATGCCGCTCTGTAGCGACACGCAGGCTGTAAAACGTCGCTTTGGAACTGCTGAAGACCTTGTGCTGTGCACCCAGCAGGAAAGAGTCTGTGCGGGCACCTTTATCGATATAATAGGGATCCACATAGTCCAGATTGTAGGCAAAGCCGAGTTGGCCGTTAAAAGTACTGGTGCGGTTACGGTTGAAGTTACCTTGCGTATACCCGGGCCGGAACTGATGAAGATGGGCGGTGACCCCGTTGGCCTTGTTATCAAACCAAAAACTCCTGTTATGCAGGTCGGAAACATTAAACGGCCCCAGCTCGCCAAGACGGAGGGCGAGCCTGGTAAACCGCTTGCCAAGAGTAAATCCGGCTTTCGATTCGCTGGCGTCAATAATGACCGAGTTTCCAGAGATACTCTTGATAGTCGCGCGGCGTGTTCCGTCCGATGGCTGCTGGTCGTCGTCTAGAGTGACCGAAAGACTGTTCACCAGCCCACCGATCTCAAGACCATCCTCATCGACCTGGGCAATCAGATCTCCGACTTTGAACGCGGTGGCTTTGGAAAACACCAGTTCAATGTCGCCATCGTCTTCTGTGTTGATGGCTAGAAGTGCGTCCATCACAAGAGGAGCAGCCGCCCGCGCGTAGTGTGCACGGATTTCAAAAGTCATTTGGTCAAAGAGACCTCCGACATCTTTGTACGACTCAACAACCCGTGGGAGAAGAAGATGTTCATCTCCCGAACGCCGGATGCGATGCCCAATGGCAAAAAGGTCCATCGAAGCAGTGCCACCCAATTTGGCGGTATAGGTCAATGTGTCGTCCGTCGTATTTTTAGTTCGGTGCAAGGTCTGGATGACAACGGGCAGGTTTTCACCCGTGACCGACAGCCCATCCGGCGAAACCGGAACGACAACCTGCCCCACAGCAAATTTACCCAGAGGATTTTCATTCCTGGTCTCGGGCGCGGTCACACCAGCAATTGGCTCTGAATTTGGATCCAAACAGGCCACCTCAATGGTCACCGTCCGTTCTGCCGAATTAACCGCCGAAATCACACCGTTACTGACAGTCGAGCTGGTAAGACCACTAGCAATCGCGGTTTCATAACTCAGGAATGGCCGAGGAAGGTCGGTCCAATCAGAGTAATGATGCTTCCTCAAACGGCTGGTGTATCCAAAGTCTCCCAGCCTCATAGCCCGGAACTCAGGCTTAGAAGCCAGAAACTCCCCAGCTTTCCGTTCCAGCGTCTCAAGTGGGCTTTCCTTGATTGCGGCATCGTCGTAGATGCGATTGTCGCGCGCCAGATAGGCCTTGACCCAGGTAAGCGGTGAATTGATTGCCTTACGAGCAGGGGTCTCTCCGTCTGTCGGCTCCTCTGGGTGCTGATACACCTCCCACAGGTCACGTCCTTCTTTGACCTCCATGTCCTTCAGCCATGGGAAAACGGATACCCATTCATCTTCAATGTAGGCGGCGACATAGGGATAGCTCACAGCGATCAATCTCTCTGGCAAAACATTCCCTTTGGAATCCGGCACACCATGCACCTGCATGCGCAGAAGATTTGACACCGTGCTGTCGAGCAAATGCATGGTTCCCTCTTGTGGGAAGAGATAAGTGGCCGGGATTCCGGCCTTGCGCAGCAGATAAACCAACAACGCACATTGCTCCTTTGGAGAGCCCTGGCGTTCCTGGAAAACGCCCACCGCATTCCGGTTTAGGCCACCATCGTTTAAGGAGCGTTCATAGACACGGCCATTCTCCTTGAAGGCCACCATATCAGCGAGCTCGATCTCATTAATAACGAAGTTAACAAGCCGCAAAGGGTCACTTTCCATGTCTTCCACAAAGGCATCCAGAATTGGGTGACGCAGCAGTTCTGGCGAATGATCTAACTGGCTCCAGTCATCTCTCTGGGAGGAACCGCCGTTGAAGGCGGTACCGTTCGGCAGCAGAGCCCCGAGGGTGTAGCAGTCATAAATGCCACCAGTCGATGATTCGATCGAGCAATCAACCAGCAGCGAGCCGCTGCTGGCTGCAGCCGCACGGTGGACGATGCTGCCATTGCGATAATAAGACACGACCGTCCCCACACGACGGATGACATACCAGTCTGTGTCTGCAGCGGTGCCTAAATCATTGACCTGTTTGCCGCTTTCGATGATCCTGATCGTCGGGAAGCCAGTTGTCGATTTGACCAAGGCTATGCCATAGTCCAGATCATTCCAGTGTGCGGTTCGGTTGATCAAATTAAACCCGACCGCAGCTTCGACACCCGGGGTGAAGGAGAACTTCACAGCACCATCTTTGGGGACAGCAGCCAGGCTTTCAGCATCGCTATTCCATATCACTCCTTGGATTGAGGACGATTTACGCAGGCCACCTCTTTTTCGTTCAGCTTCATCTGCGTTATCATCGCCGGTGCCGCCACTCCGGGTCAGACGATGACGCGTCCAATAAACTGGGATAACCTCATTCAGATCTGTAGCAGTAGCTCCCATGGCCATTTTCCACTCATCACGGATCAAATGCCCGTTCGCAGGAGGAATGGCGTTCTTACCTTGAAGAGAGGTAAGATTGCTCGCCTGACTCAGCTCCCAGTCATCGGGCAGATCATCGCTGTCTGAATCACACCAAGTATACTCGACGGCGTGGGTGCCATTCAGGCTTGATGTCACCGTCGAAGCCACCCATAACGGCTCATACACGGTCTGCGGGAACGTGTAGACGGGTGCATAGTGAAGGTAGGTAGGTGAAGTATTGCTTTGATACCCCATCCAGACAGTGACCTTGCCGCCTCGTCTCACCAACCCGAAATTAGGAGCGTTATCAGCGTCGCTGGTGAGGTAAGGTTTGACCTTGTCTTCAGAGACAGCCCCCCGGTAGTGTGCTGTCGCCACTCCCTTTGCGAAATTGATCCCAAAGTCAATGGTTTTAGCCGCAGTCTGAGCAACGCCGCCTGTTAGACCAATAGTGAACGAGGGCTTAGGCCCCGGAACTTTGAACCACATGGCTCCATCACCCCAAATCGCATGCTCGCTACGGTTTCCATTCCACTCAACTTCGGTCAATTTACCGCTCCGTGGGTTCAGCGGATCAGTTCCAGCTGCAGCTTCTTGAAGATTGGTGGCACCATCAGCCCCTGCCGTGTCGATATCTTCCTCAGGGCTGAGCGTGGTATTCGTTCCGGCCGCAGCTATCTCCACAGTATTCAGGATCCCGTCATTATCCTCATCGACCTCCGAAGTTATGATGGACCGTAAGAGAGCTCCCTTGCTGACTACACTGGTGGAGTTGCTGTAGACGGAGACATCAGCGACGTAAGAAGGAGACGGCGTGAGCGCAACAACCGTCAGGAACTTGTAGCCATCCCGGAGATAGCTGACGGACTTTTTCACCTCCCCATTGACAATGTTGCTGTCGATTTTCAACCCCAGGCGGGAGATTTCGTTCAGCGTGCCATGAACTGGCCATTCAACGCCATTGGCGACAACATTGAACTCAGTTGCGGAGGTCTGGAAACCAAAATCGAGGTCACTGTCCGCAGGACTGTCATTGCTCGAGGTGATGCCTGCGCTCATGATCGCTCCGGGAGCGACCTTGAATTCTACAGTGCCGCCTTCAGGGATTACCAGCCTGGACTGAGCGTCTGAATCCCAACCCTTACCGGACGAACGTACGAGTCCGTCCTTGCCCTCCGTCGGGTCCAGCTTACCACGCAGCCTTACCCACTCAGGGTAAAGAACCGTCGCGGTTGCCGGCTCATCATAAACGGCATCATTGCCGTGCGCGAAGTAGCTCTCAGACAAGCCGACCGTGTAACCATTGCCAGCGTCCACAGCCACCGCTTGAGCAAAAAGATTGGCTGTTTCAAGAACAGGGAATTGATGAATCGCCACACCGTCCACCCAGACACCAATTTTCCCGCTGCTGCGCACAAGGCCAAACTGAGTGTTTGGCGTGTAGGCTCCCAGGTAAGTCTGGCTTTTCAGATCCAGCTTGTTCAAGCTATCCGCTTTGTTTCTAGAACATGCCCATGCCCGGCCACCGCCACTATTCCGAGAGGCCACGGCTATCGCTCCAGTTCCGCCGCCGCCAGTGAACCCCACCGTGGGTACTGATGTGTAGCCGCTTCCGCTGTTGGTGACAATGACGGCACCAACACCGAACTTGACAGTGACAATCGCGCCAGAGCCAGTCCCGCCGCTAAGGGCCACAGATCCCGTCGGCGGGACCGTGTAAATGCCGCCATTGTAAACAGAGAGCGTGACGATTCCTTTCGTCGAGCTTACTTTATCAACTCGGAACGCAGTAGGCATCGTGCTCGTTCCGCCAGGAAAGGTTAGAATGTCCCCGACCACATAGTTTGTGCCTGCCGAGTTGATGGTGGTAGTACCAACAGCTTTCAAGCTCGTCGTGGCTGAAGCTTCGCTGCCTCCACCTCCAGTAAAGGTGACACCCGGACAACTGGTGTAACCGGTACCCGGTGCTTTCACTGAAATTCTGGTGACAATGCTACCGACCTCATCAGGCAAAAGGTAAACGCCATAGTCCACATCTGTGGTGGCTCTGGTAAGGGTGGATGAATTTTCATAGGCATCAAAGCCGACCACCAGCCTGCCAGAATGCGCAAAGCCCTTGAACCAAAGAGCTCCATCACTCTTCAATTTCTGTCCAGGCGTTGAGGTCTGGTAGGCAGAGGAGGCCGAACTGAACGAAGATGACGTCAATGCCATGGCTCCTGTCGTGGCATTTCCGATCTCAGTTCCTCGCGCTATCCATGTTAATTTAGCGGTAGAATTAGCCCCTGCTGGCGCGCTTACACTGGCTTTTGAACTTGAGGCAAACTCCTGGATGTTGGTAAGGCCGTCAGAGTCAGCATCCGCACCTGCTCCTTTATCCGGGAAGTTGAAATACTGAGTGTAAGTCGGCGTTCCGGACAAGTTGCCTCCTAAATCGGATTTTTCCCACTCATCCAGCATGCCGTCTGCATCCACATCACCACTGGAGTAAATCCGGCATGAGCTAATTCCAGCGCTCTCAGGTACTAAGGAGCAATCCACCCACAGCGGGCTGGCATCTTCACGCTCAACCTCTCCTTTCATCTCACCATCTTTCCAAAACTGAACCTGATTACCTTCCACAACAATGCGAAAAACCGTCTCGCTATACCAGCTGCCCATGCTGACGGTTGTCTTTGAACCTGGATGCTTATAAACAGCCTGTTTTAGTTTGGCGTCGTAGCCGATGTAATACTCAAGGTCCTCCTTGGTGCCACTATCGTTCTGGACAGTCAATCCAAGAGCGAGTTCCACTTTGCCGATGCCAGCTGGGTCTGCACGGAAGCTGACAGAGCCGTCCCCGGTGATTGGGATGCTGCTCTGCGCATCCGCCGCTGCAGTTCCCTTGCCCGGCTCCGTCACTAGCACACCCGCTGAAGGCGAGGTGGTCCAACGATGTCGCACCCACTGAACTGGATGTGTGCGGCTCAACGCATCGTATGGATGAGTGCCATCCAGGAATTCCTGGAAGTCGGTGGCACCGTCACCATCCTGATCCCGGCCTGCTCCGTCATCGGTCATGTTGATGGAGCCAAAGTAAAGTTTCTCCCAGAAATCTAGGATCTGGTCACCATCCGAGTCGCCGGCCGAATACTGCAGCTTGCACTCTGAAAGCTTCGCGTTAACCGAAAGAACTGCATCCACACACAAAGGGGCGTCCTCCCTTTTTTCAAACTCATAAAAAGGGGTGAAAACGCTCTGATCTCCAGCGCTGCCAATCCACACAGTGACCTTGCCTTCTTCTCTGAAAAGACCGAAAACAGTGTCGGTAGTGACTTTGCCCAGATGAGCTTTCGATACTTCTGTCGAGGCGTTTTTACCGTTGTAGTATGCCCATGCCACACTGCTGGCGTCAATGTGGATTCCATAGTCTATGTCATTTAACGTCCGGTCAACGTTGTTGGCGCTCAGCCCGACCGTCAGCACAGGGTTGGCGGTGCTCCCGGTGATGCTAGATGCTTTAAACCAGACACCGCCATCCGCCAGGATGCGTTTGGAACCGCTTGTCAGATCAGCGATGACTACAGGCGTGTAGTCGAGGCGACGGACAGGAGAGCCGCTGTCAGCGGCTGCATGCTCACTCCAGAAATACCGGCCTGGTGTAGGTGTAGAGGTCGTGGCATGAATGTCCGCAGCGGGCTGCCACGCAAACGTATGCAGGGTCGCTCCCAGGCGTGGATGAGGAGGGGTTCCGACTGAACCGGTTGAAATGCGGCAGCTCTTGATGGCCGCAGTGACGGTGGAGCTGGTGGCTCCAAAAGTGGCATCAACCCAAAGAGGTGAAACAAGATCTGTTTTGTGAGTCGAGTGAACCAGAAGGCCGTCCACAAAATAATCCACCCATTCGTCACGTACGCCGAGGCGGAAGATAGTGCTGGTGGAATATGTTCCGAGGGTCCAGGCAGCTTTTCCAGGCTCGATCAGGCTGACATCCCCGTTCAGCAGCAGGTCAAAGCCATATTCCACATCGTCCTTTTTGGCGGAGTCATTGCTGACCGTTAGGCCGACGGTCACTGCTGCCAACTGCTCCATGGAGAATGAAACATTCCCATCAACAGGAATAGGCACGATACTCTGCGCGTCTGATGTGTTGACGACTGTCGATACGGGAACAGATAGGGATGTCGTTCCGGATCCCGCCTCCGCTTTGCCTCGCAGGCGTCCCCAGGTCATGCCGGTCGATTTGCTATCTGCGCTTTTCGGGTCTGTCCCCTCATAAAACTCCTCGACAATCTTGCGGTCATCATCATCGCCGAAAGTCGAATCACCCAAGATAGCAGACACCGGAAGGGTCAGAAATTTCTCAATCTCCCAGACATCAGGAACACCGTCCCCATCTTTATCTGACCGCCAAATTTTACACTCTGCAAGCTTAGCCTGTGAAGTGTAAAAATATGTATCTACGACCAGAGGAGCCATTTCAAACTCAGGGAATGCATAGAAAGGAGTTCCATCTTTCCAAATCACCAGCTTACCGCTCTTGCGCACGATCCCCCATTGAGTCCCACCGTTCCCGCTGGCATCTGCGGCAACAACTTTACCTAAATATCGATCAACCGCAGAAAACGCTCCATTATGGTAGGCATAGGCATCGCCATCCGCCTCGATATAAACTCCGAATTCGACATCCGCAGCCGTCGCGGCATCTGCTGTTCCACGTTGTTTCCTTAGGCCTACCGAAAGAACCTTGTCGGCTGAACCAAAGCGGAACCAAACCCCGCAGTCCCCATTCAGGGGCGTGGTAGAATAGGCAGAGGCATTCCCGGTAGCATTACGGATCAAGACCGGTGAGGTTTCTGAATATGTTAAGAGAGTTGAATTATAGATCCAGGTGACGTTTTCAAGATTTCCTGCTGCAGCCTGAAACTGAAGATCACTCGTTGTCTCGCTCGGATTGGTGTTAGGCGATGTCGCCTGAGCCCACTCAACGATATTCGCAGACCCGTCGGCATCAATGTCCGACGTATTGTTCGATGAATCCGTGTATGCAGCGACTGTTCCGGGTGTCACTTCAGCCAGGCGGGTCTCATCTTTCACCACACCGTCTAGAGCGGCACCTGGCATCAGCGGAAACTTCATCTTGTGGAGGTCAATTTCCCAACTATCCACAAGCTGATCGGCATCCACATCGTCTTTCGAGTAGAGCCAGCATTCCTCAATCATCCCGGCGGCATCCTCGAACGCCGTATCCACCCATAGAGGTTCCTTGTTGGCACGCGGCACAGCATGGATCAAGACTCCATCCCTGAGGTAACGGACCTCTCCTTCACTGACCTCAAGTCGGAACCAGGTGGCGCTGTCATATTTCCCAGTGACCGCAGGATCCACGTTCACTCCATTGACCTGGACTTGGTAGTTATCAGTGCTCAGATAAATGCCATAGTTAAGATCCGCTTTGGTCGCAGAAAGGTTCTTCTCGGACAGCCCAACAGCAATACGTTTCCCCGTCTGCGCGGGACGGAAGCTCAGCGATCCTCCAGTCCGGATGGCCACGTTGCTTTGGGCATCCTGCGTGGCAGCCGAGCTCACTAGACCGCCTGTATTCCGGATGCTCCAGGCCGGATCATCCGTTTTCATGGCAGGGTTTCTCAACCGGACCCACTTCACAGGGGAGGCGTAACTCAGCCGCCCTGTCAGCGGGTTGGCGTCTGTCCCGTGCTGGAACTCCTGCAGATTCGTGCGGTCATCACCATCATCGAATTGCCCCGGAAGACGAGGATCGAACTCCCAGATGTCATCCATTGTTTTGCCTTCCCCAAGCTGGGCCAGCTCCCAATCGTCATCCATCATGTCCCCGTCTTTATCACCTTTACCAGGGACGAACTGAACACTAACTGTGCCATTGCCCGCGCCCAGGCCAGGGCCCAGGCTCCCAGCCCCAAAAGCGGTATCAAAGCGCAGGGGAGCATACTCTTTCTCTGGGAAGGTGAAAAGCTTCACACAATCGGAGCGATATTGCATCTCGATGCCTTTCTCGCGTGAAAGCCATACCGACACTTCTCCATCTCGGCGAACCAACCCAAGCGTTCCATTGCGGTAATAGGAAGTCTCTACCCCGCCCAAATGTCCCCCAATTGATGCCTGGGACACGCCCTTATAAAAGGCTGTGACATAGCCCCCATCAATCTGTAACCCGTAATCGATATCATCAACGGTTCCTGAACCGCTACCGGCGTTCAAACCTACTGTTAAAGGTCCCCACCAGCTTCTAAATGTAAACCAAGCAGCACCATCGTGTAAAATCCGCTCGCGCGTCTCAGCTATCAGGGAATAAGAAGAATAGGTTCCGCTAAAACCTGGTGATATACTTCCTAGCAAGATTGTGGACGTTACATTCGACGGCCCCCGAATCTGAAATGTAGGTAGAAACGCGCGACCACTCTTCACGTCATTGCTATTTGTTTCAAGAGCGGCCTCCCAAGCATTCAGAGAGTTGTCATCATCAATCAACGTCGCCTGATAAAGACCAGCAGTATAGGGCCCGTTGACTGGACTACCAGCACCGAATGCCGTATCTACGTAAAGAGGCGAAAACTGCTGCTGGTCTGCATCGTCAAAGATGTGGTGGCAAGCACCATCTTTCCACAACTGAACCTGACCACTTTGACGGATTAGGGCAAAGACGGTGACAGGCACCCCTGGATTTGCTGCATGATCAGCCTTGGTCTGGGTCGTGCCAGCCGAACGGACCAGCGAGCCCTTCCAATAAACTTTCGCTATGCCGCTGGCATCCAGTTTAACCCCATAGTCAATGTCTGCCTCTGTCATCGCTGAACTGATACCTGTGGAATCTACAGTATTTAATCCGACCATGAAACCCGCCGAGCGATTCAGAAAACTGAAGATAAAAGCTCCGTCATGGGTAAGTTTCCGCTCACTTCGGGCTTCGCCTGAGGATGCAGAAAATTGTTGACCTGCGCCTAATGTCACAGCCATCCCGCTGCTGTCATAATTGGTAAACTGCGCCAGATCCGCCCTCGGAGGGTCTGTCGGCGGTGCCCAGTGCCATCCCCATGAAAGCGGTTCAGCTTTGGCGTCACCTGCACTCGGAGGCAAAATGACATCCCATGAATTCAGATGCCCTTGGACAAAACATGATTCGGCCACACCAGCTTTATACTCTGAAATCGATGTTCCGCCTGCCGTCACATCAAAAGCGGTATCGGCATACATGGCCGCCGTCGGAACAGTCTTTTGACTAAAGGTGAACAATTTGACGCCTCCCCTCCAAATCGAAACCTCTCCCTCTTTTCGCACAATGGCCATCACAGATGCGGAAGTCGATGATGCAGGTATCACCTCACCCAGATTCCCGCCTGAAGATTGGACGACCCCCTGATAAACGGCATAAGCAGTGCGTGTGCTCGAATTGGCGGCCACATAACGAATTCCATAGTCGATATCCTCTTCAGTTTTAGACGCACTGGCCAGCCCGGATGACTCAAGCTGGTTGAGCCCGACGGTATAAGTCCCCCTGGCGCTATTAAAGCTGAAGAGAAAGGCACCATCACCGAGCAGTTTATTCTTGCTGATCATTTCAGCAGTAAAACTCATATAAGAGGGGGAGTCCGCTGATGTAGTAAAGAGCATTCCAGTCCTTGTACTATTCCAGGAAAAACTACTGCCATACGAACTTCGCCCCACCCAATTTAAAGAACTTACGTTTTTCGGATTTCCCAAGAGCAGCCAGCGCCACTGCAATTTTCCAAGGCTTCTCATTATGCCATCGTTATTGCCATCGGGTTCAAATCTTTGCAGCTTGTCGATAGGCAAAGGACTTTCTTCGATGTTGGCAGCCAATTCGCCAGCCTCCCATTCATCAAGAAGGCCGTCACCATCCAAATCCGTTTCCGAATAAAGATAGGATTCCGGCATGCCGGTTGACGAACCCGAAGGAATGTAAAGATCCACCCAAAGATCCTTCGAATCGACGCGCGGGATTCGATAAATCTCATGCCCGTCTTTAAGATAACTCACTTCATCCGGCGAGACCTTCAGTTGAAGTTGGGATTGAGTGTTGTAGGTCCAATTATTTTTAATGTAGGCCGTCGAACTGGCCGGGGTGCGCAGCCACAACTGCCCGTTTGCCTGGAAAGAGAAGCCATAAAGGATATCCGTTTCGACCGCAGCGGTGTTATTTGCTGTGAATCCCGCAGCCATGAGTTCAACGGCGATCACTCTGAAAGAGAACACGCCTGACTTGCCGCCGCTGATGGAGACGGCGCTCTGGGCCTCCCCAGCGCCCGCTAAGTTGCCACTATCTCCACTAATATTGCCTATGTTGCTGGTTGGGTTGGTATAGCAGTCTCTACGTCGAGTCCACTGCACCGGTAGAGAAAACTGCCTGCCTTGCCCACCACTTTCAGCAACTCCCTCTTCATAAGGATCAGTGCCGTGAATAAATTCATCGACATCCGAAACGCCGTCACCATCGGAGTCCTTGGGCATCCCGTCTCCAGCAGTTCCTCCCAGCTTGGAGAGGTCACTCGCATAGCGGGTTTCCCATTCATCTGGCAGACCGTCCTCGTCGCCATCCCCATTGACCATGACACATTCAGAAAGTCTCGAATCAATCGTTCCTGAGGCAATGTAGTGGTCCACCAACAGAGGCGAGGTCTCGGTGTCCGCAAAGGTATAAACCGGGGCGCCATCCATCCAGACGGTGATCGCGCCTGCCCGGCGCACCAATCCGAATTCAGTGACTCCTGGAGTGTAGTCTCCAAGCGTAGCTAACGCTGAAGTGCCCCCCTTTTTCCAGACGGTGGCTGTGCTGGTAGTCGCTGTCGGAGTCAGACGGACGGAGAACTGGATATCCGAATAGGCTGTGGAGGCGCTTTCCACAGTGAGACCGAGCGACATGATGGGCATGCCCGTGACGAAAGGTGCCGATCTGAACCAGACAGCACCATCCCCGTAAATCTTGGTGGGAGAAACACCGCCCGTCCAGGTAAAGGACTCTGCTTTGCCACTCTCAAGCACCTTGGGATCCGCGCGCACGGCGTATTCCCGGCGGTTGGTGTCATTGGATGGCCCGGAAGGGCGGTCGGAATCAGCTTCTGCGGAAAACCCGCTGAGGAGGGACCAGTAGCTCGAATGATCGGAGGCGGAAGAGCGCAATTCCTGCCAGGTCTTGGTCTGGGTGTTCGCATAAGTTCCTTCCCATGCGTCCGCCATGCCGTCCGCATCTTCATCTGTGCTGGAATAAAGAAGACACTTGGACATAGCAGTGGTCACTGTCTTCAGTTCCACCTTTCCCCACAGCGGAGCTGTGGAAGTCCTTTTGACAGTCCGGAAGACGACTCCGTTCCGTATAAAGCGGATATCCTGGCCCGCGACATCCACCCGGAATTTACTGATGGCAGGCGGGCTGGCCCCGGCAGTGAGGTCAGCATACACGCCCAGGTCTTCCCCTGCGGCATCGGTCGTCGGATCGACCACAAAAAGCCGTCCAGGAACCGTGACAACTCCGCTTGCGACCGTGCCCGGCTTGAACCACAGAAGAAACTGTTCTCCGTCTGTGGCAGCAGGATCCAGATTGCTGGTCAGGCCCACTTTAAACTCTTTTTGATGATCGGTGGTCGCCGCCGCCGCCAGTTCAAAATAAATGCTGCCTTTGACTCTGTTGTCCCAGGCGGGCTCACCCGTGCCGATGCTGACCACGCTTCGTGCGCTGCCATCCCAGGTGGCGGTTCCCGTTTTGGCGACTGAGCCGGTCGTGGCGTTGACGGTCGCTTTCTTCAACCGGGTCCAGCTTACCGGGAACGAGCGGCTCACCAAGTCTTTCGCGTGTGTCCCTTGGAGGAACTCCTGTAAGGCCGTGAAGCCATCGGGGTCAGGCCCGCTGCCTTCATCAAAAGTAGTGTCATTGAAGCCAGCCAGCGCGGCCCCATGGTCAGGAGCCGCCGTCCCTTCGGCCTCAGGTATGGACACAGGATCTTTATTTAGCTGAGCCATCTCCCACGCATCAGGCAACTCATCAGCGTCCGCAAGCGACTCATCCGCGCCCGTGGTTTCCGGCAGCAGTTCACGGTCTTTTTTAACAGCACGTAGCATCGGGAGGTATGTCGTCGTGGGTGTCGGCACGAGCGCATTGACGAACAGCGGCGCAGACTGCCGCAGCGGGAAGGTGTAAACCGGGACATCGTCTTTATAGACCGTGACATCGCTATTCCGGCGCACCAGGCCAAAGACTGTGTTTTGATCGAAGACACCCAGCGCGTACGGACGCTCAAACTTGAGTACCGTGCCTGTATAGACGCCTTTGTAAAAGAAGTAGGCCGTTCCGCTGGAGTTTGAATTTCCCTTTCCTACCACGGCATAGTCGAAACTTGTCGCAGCCGTCTGTGACTGCATGTTCAGCCCCACAACGGTCTCAGACCCGGAGGTAGGGCTCATGCGGAACCAGACGCTTTCGTCAGCCTGGATCTTCGTCATGCTGTTGGAGACTAAAGGATCGGGGAAAGGAATGTCCCGGGCGCTTCCGATCCAGTAAGAGCGGGCATTTCCATCGGAGAGGTACTCCTGCAGGTTATCCGCCCCATCTGTAAAGACCGTCGCAGAAGTATTGGTAAAACTGTCGTTGTCCTGCCCGGGTTTAAAAGCATCGAGATCGCCAACGGTATTCAATCCCAAGGCCGTAAGGTTTCCACCTTCAGGGCTGCGTTCCCAGGAGTCCAGAAGACCGTCAGCATCCAGATCAAAATTTGACTGCATCCGCGCCCCGACAACACCTGCATTATTGATCACATTTGCACCTGCATAGAAGCAGGCATCCCCCCAAAGAGGCACCTCAGGATCACAAGGAGCCGCATAGACGATGTCTCCGTTGACATAGTATCTCACTTCATTGCCGACGACCTGTAGCCGTAGTCGCGTTTCGTGGTTGTAAGTTCCACTATAGGTGGTCAATGCAACTCCATCGACGATGATATGCAGGATGGAATCGGATTCTTGAGCAGTTGCCGTATTGTCAGTTCCGGTGCCCAGAAACCCATATTTAATGTCGGTGATGTCATACTTGTCATTTTTGGCGGACAATCCGGCGGCAGTTTTATGGGAGCCTTGTTCGAAACGGAAGCTGAACCAGCCTCCCCCTTTGATAGGAATGCTGCTTTGAGCATCTGCCACAGCTGCATTCACCGCCGGAGCTGGTAGGCTCGGTGCAGATCCAGGGGCATAACGGAGAACGTATGCAGGAGCGTTTGCCCTTCCCACAATCGCCACACGCACAGAGTCCAAAGCATGCACGCCCGTGAAATCGATGCCGGTCACAATCGTGCTGGATTTCCAGGACACGCCATCGTCTGCCATGAAACGCTGCAAAATGGCGTTGTTACGGCCAACGGCAAAGACATTCATTGAGGCATCGCAGGAAATGGAAAGAAGCTCCTCCGTCAAAGGCGTGGTTTCCTGTTCCCATTGGCCATTGGTGAAACGCCAGATCCTGCCTTTTTCACCTGCGATCCACAATTCCCCGGTGCTGACTGAGACTGTCACCGCATTGTATAGAATAGAGCTGTCAGGGACCTGTATTTCCCCCACATTCACACTGTCATCCCAATGGTTAATCCTGCCATCTTCCCTCAGCAGGTAAACGTGGCCGGAGCCCCCCGCAACGCTTGTATACGAAGTTGTATCCGCAGTGGAAAGGTTTTGCCAGGAAGTTCCATTGTAACGTAGCACCGTTCCTTCACCACCTACAGCCCAGACATCGCTTTCAGAACTACCCCAAATAGCTTTTAAATCGTTCGTAACCCCCGAAGCCTGCACCACCCATGCGCTTCCCGCTGAGGCGGCATGGAGAATGGTTCCACCAGCTCCGACCGCCCAAAATTTGTTTCCGGACGTCCCCCAGATACCATATAAGTGCTGGGTGGTTCCCGAAGACTCTTTGGTCCAGTTTGACACGGAAGATTCGGCCGTCGCCTCAAATCTGCCAATGTAACCGGAGTCGCCGACCACCCACGTGTTGTCGCCGGAGGTGCCAACAGAGGTAGTAGTCGTCCAGATGGCATTGGCTTTCCCATATTCGTTCTGGTCCTCTCGGTTCCACACCGATCCTGCCTGGGTTTTAGTAAAAGCCAGAGTCGAATAAAACCGATCGTCCGTATTCTGAAGTGACCGTGCCCGCTGAGTATCGGAGTTACGCATCCGAGACCATTGGACCTCCCGGAGATGATCCAGTGGATTGGTGGGGTCGGTTCCATCCCAATATTCCTGGCGGTTTTGAGACAAATCCTGATCGGCATCATCTCTGGGTTGGAAATTCTCAAGAGCTTGGCTGACCTCCTCAGGGTCGACCGAGTTCAGGGCAGAGTCCAACGTGATGTCTAGATGAGCTAACTCCCACACGTCACTGACTTCATCTGCGTCGATGTCGCCACTGCTGTAGCGAGAATTTTCCCAATTAGAAGTCTCTGCCTTCCATCTGACACTCACTGGCCCATAGGAAGCTTCCGGGAAGGTATAGATCGGCAAACCATTGCGCCAGACAGTCACCTTTCCAGCTTTCCGGACAATCCCGAAACGGTCTACGTTATTCTCGGCGTATCCCAGGTTGGCTACCTGGACTCCTTGATAATAAGCGACTGCCGAGCGTTTCTCTCCACTTACCAAAGATAAAAAGGCGACTCCATAGTCGATGACACTTTCATACGAAGAGACATAGGTATCCAACCCGATCATCTCATCTTTGGTATCTAATGCGCTCCCTGGATTGAACCAGACTCCCCCGTCTTCCAGAACTTTGACAGCAGCCCTGTAAGACACCGTTGCAGGTATATAAATATCAGGAACGTCGGCTATCGTCTGAGCATCCGCCAGAGCAGTCATCTTTCCATGGAACTTGAGTTGGGCATAGGTTCCCTGCGAGTATTCCTCTAGGTTAGTCGCGAGGTCCTCGTCAGCATCGCCCGTCGTTTCAAATTCATTAATCTGTCGCAGCAGGCGGTCCGACGGAATGGCGTCCAATCCCATGTTGGCTCCTGCGACTCCCTGCTCCCAGTCATCGGGCAGCTGATCAGCATCCACATCTCCGGCGGAATAAAGACGGCATTCTTCTAGAAGCCCTCCCGAATGTACAATGCAATCAGCTACAGGCCAGAGCGGCAGCGCATTTGCTCTCGGCACTGTCAGCCTCACCACATCATCCACTATAAACTGCACCTCGTTTAAGGTGACATCCAGCCTGAACACCGAAGCCACCGTGTAAGGGGATGTCGTGTAACGCACATCGGTCGGCACTCCTGAAGCATTGGGATAACGGGCATACAGCTTCCAGCCATAAGTCTCCGTGTATTTGTATCTCCAGCCGTATTGGGAATCATCCGTAGCCTGATTCACACCGGTAGTACCGGAATTTGGATTTGTCGTAAGACCGACGTTGACATTTTTATTCACAGTCCCAAACCTGAAGCTCATTTTGCCCCGGTCATAAACCGGGATGGAGCCAACGGCATCCGCGCCGCTAACGGGAAACGACAGCCCGCCGCCACCTTCGGATGCCAGTGTCACAATGCCTTTTCTCTGAACGGCCCAGTTTACAGGATTGGCGACACTCCATCGGTCGTTGGGATCCGTGCCATCAAAAAGCTCTCTAGATTCATCAACACCATCACCATCCACGTCGCCAACAACGGTGGATTCAGAAAACGCACCGCTCAAAACCTCTTCCTCTTCCATCTGCTGAGCACCTACGACAACAGTATTGCCCTTCCACTTCACCTCGAGCGAACCTGCGAAGACACGTTCAAAGTAAATACTCACCTGTAGGGGGCCCGTCCATTTACCATTGATTATTTTGGTGGACTCAAGATAGTTGCCTCCAGGCAGATTATAACGTTCAAGGACAACTTGGTCACCAACACGCTTCAATGCATAGTCAATGCCTTTGTATTCCTCGTAGTCATTCTCCACGGTAAAGTAGAATCTCTTTTTGGTGGACAAATCCGTGATGTAGAACCAGCAAACAGGATAGGCTGGCATCAACTTGTAACGTCCGCATTTGTCAACGTAACCGTTTCCGGTCGAAACCTTATAGTAATCATACCTTTCTTGGGGGCCATGCGGTCGGAAAGAATGATTGGATACCATGATAACCCCGTCGCCAGTCAGCGCTTCAGTGGATTTCGACACCAAAACGGGATCTACCCTTTTGGGTTTTGTCTCACAAACTGGTACTGCCATTTTATGTTCCAGGTGCTTGATGAGATAGTGCTCGGAAAAAACAGCCGTTCTTGTGCCTCCATTTCCAGTGCTAACAGTCACATACTTCTCGTTGTTAGATTTCATTGGCACCGGCTTGAACGGTACTGCCGAGAGCGGCAATGAGACAGGTGCCAGCGATCTCGCCTTTTCAGCGGCAGTTTTATCCAGATAGGTGGAGGGTGAGATCACTCCATGAAAGGCAGGTGTATCCAGCAGGGTGGTCCGCCAGACGGGCTTTTGTTCGAAACCCATGGCGTACACGGGCGCGTAATTCGATGTGGCAGGAGTAGCCTCGGCCCAATAAGGACTAACGGAGGGGCGCTGCGATCCTGCGATAGGGTGGCTGTAATGACAGGCCCAAAGGCGATTGTCCTCAAAAACTAGCAAACCAGGATCCCTGTTCAAGACACCTTCGGTATCCACAGCGCTCCAGTAGGTCACTCCCTGAAGCTCCTTCCACCGGGCGATATTGGTCAGGTCACCGGTTCCGGAAGTGTGCGAGCTGACTGCCACATAGACTTTGGTGATGCCACTGGTCAAAGTGGTGATGAGGTCTCCGGAACGATAGTATTTTCCTGCGGTGCTATAGATACGTGCCTGGCTTTCTGTCTCCCAGCGGCTACTCCAGTTGGCCCCAAAGTCCGGGCGCTCTGATACGAGGGAGGTGTGATCTGACTTGGCGCGGTAAGAACGTTTTTGGGTACCATCATCGTGCCATACCCATTCGCCGGCCAGATAGTTGTCTCCAGTTTTCCACACCCGTGATGGTCCAATCGGCGCCAGTTGCGTCACCATGTCAGGAACGGCAGCTGCCGCTGAGGAGGTGATATCATCCGTGACAATATGCCATTGCCCTGACCACAAAACCAGGTCGCCACGGTTGTATGAGGTTCCACCCGTCCACAAACGGCCGGCTTTCTTCCAATAGCTTTCATTCCCAGCTGCGCCTGGAATGCGAGCTGGGTCAGTTTTTATAAGGGGTTGGGAAACATAGACATTTCCATTGTGCTGCACCCAGCTGCCAGCGTGATGATCGTCTGAAACGTTCCATGTGGAGAGTCGCTCTATTGTCAGGGGTTTAACAGCAGGCCAGTTTCGCTGTCCAGCCAAGACGCTACCTTTATAGGATACAATCACCCCATAATCCTTATCCAGACCAACATGGGTCAAAAACAAAGGGTAAGCCGTGCTTTCTTGTCCGTGCAGTGGGGACAGCCCAAATTGCTCCCAATCCGAACTCGCAGTCAGAAATTGAATTGTGGTCTTCAAGACCCCGGTGGTGACCCCTGCCACGTTCACAGTACTGACACGGCTGAGCTGATAGCCATTCTCCCCAAATCTCTCCCAGTCCGCTGAAAGTTTGTCCGGGTGGGAGGCCCCCAGAGGATTCGGCAAATCAATGGTATCATCATCAATCCATGCTCCATCTGCTTTAGAGTAGATCGAGATTTTGATTTCATCTTTTTCCCCTGAACTGCCCGCAGGTTGTTGTCCGGCAACAAAGGCAAAGCGATAAGGTTCATTGACAAACAAGACCGAGGAATCTGTGAGAGGCACCTCGTTGGAGGCTGCTCCAAAGTAGGCCATCGGATTTTTCACAGGGAAATAGCGGATCTCCCAGCCTGGCTGGCGGGCTTCCACACCATTGATGCGTGTGAAGGTCTTATTCAGAGCGATTCGGGAGTCTGCCCAGGCCTGATAAACAATCGCGTTTTGTTCACCTGAAAGCGCTTCCGTCAGCCATGGAGGAACGCTCATGCCAGGACTTTCAACCGGGCCAATAATTGGCAAGCCAATGCCCTTCTGATAATCCAAAGGAATCAATGACCATCCTGTGCCAGGCTCAGACCAAGGTGCGCTGCTATCTCCTGGTGGCAGAAGCCCCGAAAGATCATCCATGGCCGACACCCGCGCAGCTTCAGGATTGGGCTGGCCATTGATTATTTCAACAGGCTCAGTCTTCAGCCGATGAAACCATTTCTGGCTATTCTGCCCTTGAGCTGAAGCCTCGCAGGCAAGCAACAAAAATGACAATACCAGCAAAGAAAAAGACATTAACTTCATAAAATTATAGATCCAGCTGATCAATTAGGGGTTATTCTTTGGTGCCCCTTGTGACCGTATTTTTTCCAATTCTTTCATTGCCTGTTGGCGGGCCGTCTCTCTTAAAGCTGGTGTCTGAACACGTCCTGAAGTGCCAGAATCTAGTGTTTGCCCTGGCTTGTCAGTCTCCATAGTATGAATGGCTGGGCCAGGAGGGACGTCGGGCAACTGTGCGGGCACACTAGGAGGATCGGTTATCTCAGCAGCTCCAGGCTTGGGAGGCTCGTTTTTGAAGCATCCTGAAAGCACCATTACTCCAAATATAACAAGAACATATCTCATCTGGACAGTGGGGGTTAGTTAGCAACTGGTTTAGTGATGACGATTTCAAGTTGAGTGACGGAGTCATTTATCGGTGCTGCATCCGTGCCGTCATTTGTTTCATCCCCGTCTGAGTCCACCTTATAAAAAAGACTTCTTGTGACATACAGCTCATGGCTGTCGGGGACACCATCTCCATCCAGGTCCTCTTCCACTGCCTCCGCATTAAATTCATGGGCACCGACATCAGCATTGCTGCCAACGACTCGCGCCCTACCGCGGATATCATTAGTAAGGGCAGGAGGGTCGGAATCCGCGATTGATGCTGCGTCGATGCAGGCAGAGCCATACGCCAGCATTCCCTGAATCAGTCCCGGCGTGTCATCCTGATTGTGATTCACATTCGGATAAGGAACTTCAATACCACGCACATCACTATACTTAATTGAAACCGATGCGATCTGGTCATCATCCGGCGTGTCATGCACTTCCGACTCAATCCCTGCGTTCCACAAAATGGAATTGGTAACCGAAATCGATGAATTCCCATCCGTGCCGAGAGTCTTGATGCCCACCCCTGTACCTTCACCGCCTGCCGCCGTAAATCCTGCGATAGTCGAGAATGCGACACGTGCTTCATGCTGATTGTTCATTTGAATGCCAGCAGTAAGGCCATCTTGAAGAAGACATCCGACGACATCCAGTTTACTTTGGGTGTTTGCTATACTGTGAACGCCATGCAGCCCGCCTTGGGTTACACAGAGGACGACAGCGTGAACCCCGTCGCCCACCAACTTAATAGCGGTCCGGGGAGCCAATCCTTCTCCTGATGCAATAACACGAAAACCGCTTAGATATAAATCGCGTGAACTCGCGATTACAAAGTCATTTGCGTCATCGGCCGGAAGTTGGATAACCGTTTTAAAAGCGTCTGTTTCTTCTGCAATGATAAATATCCGTTTAGCATCAAGGCCAGTATTATCGACGCATTCCACATACGGTGCCAAATTTGGCTTGGCACGAACCAGGATGATTGAATCCTCTTCCGTGAGCGAAGCCACGGCGGCGGCTATTGTCGGAAAATCATCTGGCACAATGATGTCTGGCGTCAGTCCTGTTGCCAGATTAGCCGGTGTTCCTTTTTTGTATTCTGCCAAATTGGGGTAGCCGTCGCCATCGGTGTCTTCAAACCGATCATTCCTCGCTACATCTAAGCCATTTTCTATTTCATAAGCGTCTGAAATACCATCGCCATCAGTATCCGCACCCCCTTGAGCTGCAAGTTCACGTGCTCAAAAAGAGCAAAACGCAGGCTGAAACATAAGGTAATCGCATTTTCATTAGGTGCAGAAATCCCGTAGCAGCATATAGACCGACTTGTAAATAAATTTTTCTTTAAGGCACCTCTGGAAACCTATTTTGCCAGGGATGGACTTTCATCGGGCAGAAACCAGTGCATCGATAGGACATGAAGCGCTACCGCAAGAGAGAGGAGGAGGTCTTTTCAGCGCCCTTGAGCACGAGCAGGTCGTATCCAGCAAAAGCACCGGCATCCTCAAACTGCGCAATCTCATCTCCTAGGATGAGCATCCGCCTCT
Organism: Prosthecobacter fusiformis; assembly: GCF_004364345.1. NCBI lineage: Bacteria > Pseudomonadati > Verrucomicrobiota > Verrucomicrobiia > Verrucomicrobiales > Verrucomicrobiaceae > Prosthecobacter > Prosthecobacter fusiformis. The sequence goes on from NZ_SOCA01000003.1 coordinate 413,067, forward strand.
TCTTGAAGAGCGCACCGGCTATGCCACACGCGGCTTGAGCAATGCGGCTTGCCGCCCTTGCTCAAGTGCTCATGTTCATAAGCGCAAGCAGCCTGTCGGACTTTGACAAGCGCCAGAAGTGTTAAAAAGTCCTATGGCCTGCTTTGTGTACATTAACCACGACACGCCACTGCTGCTGCCCCCTGACCTGCGGGACTGGCAGCCTGAAGGGCACCTGGTGCACTTGCAGACGCCCGCAGCGAGATATCCTGCAAAGACTGATAACAGGGAACACGGGAATTGGGCGTCCAAAACCACTGACAATCAGCGCCTTGGAGAGAGGCGAGAGGCTCCAAAATCAACAATGACCTACCTTTTGCTCCGAATGTCCGTGTAAATTCGCGTTATCAGGGAATTCAGAGAGACCATTTCGATCCCAGAATAGTCCACCGCCATTCTTCGCCGACTTTAGGAGGTGAAGAATGCCCTCCGAAGCTCGCAGAGCGCAGGGTGGGCTCCACCTTTTCCGCCCGGCTTCGAATGGCACGCCTCTTTGCCTATTCGAAATGCTATGTGCTAGGTCTATTTGATTCGGAGCAACGCAGCCACATACAAGGGCTACACGGGATTCACCGAGGATCTAGGCCGATGGCCGTGACATTTGTCAATCCGGCTGGAATCCTGCTTTGATAGCCTCCTTCAGAACCCCACCCCACGACTGTGATCCGCCCGGATGGCGAGGCTGATGTGGGAGGATGAGCCAGCAAGCGAACCATAGAACTCTTTCCAAACTTTCCCAATCTTCACACCAATTTCATTCATTGAATGATTCACGCGAGCGGGCCTGATAGCCGATTTCCAAGATTTTAATTTGGGCACAAAGAAATTTAGCTTCCTTGAGAAGAAAGGTCTGGACGCTCTACCTTTCACGTTACTTTTGTATGCCTTGGGGTCGGGCAATCTAGACGCATGGGCAATGAAAAATCCATTCCTCCATCTGAGCCAGGCATGAGTTTGATGCCATCGGGAGGCTTTGAGAGTCTGTTGTCGGAGCATTCGGCTTCCATCCGTTTTTACGTTCGCTCGTTGATGCCGGGCTATGAAGGCGCGGACGATCTGGCACAGGATACGATGATCAAGCTTTGGGAGAAGCGTGACCAATACATGGAGGGCACGCGTTTCAAAGCCTGGGCTTTTCAGACGGCCAAATACCTGGTGCTAAACCAGCGCCGGAAGCTGGCACGCTCCCCCGTGATTCTGCTGGATGACGAATTAGTGGAGCAGATCGACAGGCGCTGGATGGAGATGGAGCCCATCCCCACCGATGAAGCCCATGCGGCGCTGAGCCAGTGCCTGGAGCTGTTGAAAACGGAGGACCGAAATCTTTTGCATGCCCGTTATGCAACCGAGACTTCTTTGGAGACATATGCTGAGCAGGAAGGGACCCGGCCTGGCACTTTAAAAGCCCGTTTGTTTCGTCTTCGGGACGCCCTCCGTGATTGCATTGACCGACGCCTTGGAAACTCATGATCCCCACTCCTCCAGAAGATCCTTTCAAACTGAACCGCAGGCTCGATCGGCTGATCGAAGGCAGTCTGACGGCTGAGGAAGCACAGGAGGTGCAGGCCTGGATGAAGTCAGATCCGGAGATCCTGTCTCTCTACCTGGAGAAAATGCGGATGGAATCGCTGTTGAGGGACCATGCCTGGCCAGCCAGACCGAAGGCTGCGAGGTGGCGTACAAACGCACGTCAGGCACTGGTTTGGGCTGCGGCTGCCGTGATCCTGCTGTCCGCCATTGGTTTGTTTTGGCGCTATGATTCGCCTCCTGGATCTGCACTCGCAGATGGAAGTGGGCTTCCAAGTGTTCAGTTTTCGGCGGCCTCGGTCTTTGATACCACTTTGGCCCGGCTTCCGGATGATGGAAGGCTTCAGTTCGGGGACGGGGTTATCATGAATGATGGTTCGGTTTCCATACGTCTTCCCAGCGGTGTGGAGGCGGTGCTGAAAAGTCCGTCCCGTTTTGCGATCACAGGTGCCAATCGGTTGAAGCTGGACCATGGGGCAGGCTGGTTTCGGGTGCCTCCGGCGGCGAAGGGATTTACGGTGGATCTGCCAGAAATGGAGGTCGTGGACCTGGGCACTGTCTTCACGGTATCCGTGGACGAAGAGGAACATCAAGTCCAGGTGGAGCAAGGTCTGGTGGAGGTCAGGCAGCGCCTGGGTGAGATTCCTGTGCGGCAGTTGAAAGCGGGGGAAAAACTGATGCGGCGTGCGAATCAGCAGACGGTGCAGGTGGTTTCGGGGACTTCGTTGATGGACCCTCTGGCCATGATGGAAAAGCCGGAGATTGTTTTCCAGGAATCACTGGCTGCTGTGCCTGATCAGCCTTTCACGGAGAGGCAGCCTTTGAAGGGAACCTGGACCGTGCTGGAGGGAGATCCGCAAATCAGCAAGGGGCGCTTTGCTGCGAAGTCGAGCTTCACGCACCTCATGGGCCGTTTTACCCGCCCTATCGAGTCTTCGGAAAACGCGGTCATCATGGTCAGTTTCAAGTCGGCCTCGCCCATGTCCCTCTTCCACTCCAAAGGATTTGCTGGAGTCAGTCTGTTTGATGGAGATGGCGAGATGTTCTTCCTCGGTGATAAATACACCGACTCCTATTCATGGGAACTGGTGGCTTATGGCAGGAACTTTTGGAGGCCTGGCGAAGGTCAGAAAAAGCCGGCTTACAATCTGGCCATCCAGGGCAGTGAAGAGACTTTCACCCTGCGTTACCGTCAGCGCACGGGTACCTTTGAGGTTTTTCGCGGCTGGGGGGTGCAGGGGCTGCCGGTCGTCCGTGGGATGACCGATCCGGGACTGCGATTTGATGGGGTGCGCGTGGCCAATGGTCAAGGAGGTGACTTCTCATTCGAGGAACTCCAGGTCTCCGTGATCAAAGATACGGCGGAGTGAACAAGAGGTGGTGAGTGGGGGCGTCTGGAGCATCCACCATGTTTTTTGGAAACTGTGCAACCGTACGGAGAGTCAGGACATTTGCGGTCAGCCCAACCCGCTATGAGATCCCTTTGCACTGCCATCCTTGGCCTCCTCGTTCTTTCGCCTGCCCAGGCCGCCCCCTCGGGACAGGAAATCACGGCCCGTCAGGATCGGCGGCGTATTCTCTCGCTGGCGGACAATGCGCTGAAAATGGTGCCGGTGAGCATCACTCAGAATCAATCCCCTTTGAGCGAAGGTAGGCCTAACGAGTTTTTCTCCATGAGCGACTACTACTGGCCTGATCCGGCGAAGCCGGATGGTAAGCCCTACATCATGCGGGATGGCCAGTCGAATCCTGGCAATTTCAACAAACATCGCGAGGCCCTCATGGACATGCGGGATGCCACGTCTGCGCTAGCAGCGGCTTATGCCCTGACCCAGGACGAGCGTTATGCGAAGAAGGCAGTGCAGATGCTGAAGGTCTTTTTCCTGGATGAAGAAACTCGGATGCAGCCCAGTCTGGATCATGCCCAGACCATCGTGGGGAAGCCGACGCCGGATCGCGGTACGGGTCTGATTGATACCTTGCATTTGGTGGAGGTGCCACTGGCCGTGCTGACGCTTCGGAATTCCACAGCCATGGAACCTGCCATCTTTGAGAATCTGCGGCAATGGTTCGCCGATTACACTTCCTGGTTTGCAACCAGCGGGAAAGGCAGGAACGAGGCGAAGGCCAGGAACAATCATGCGGTGGCTTACTGGCTGCAGCTCGCCGCCTTTGCTACACTCACGGAGGACATCGAGCTTCTGCGGGAATGCCGCAGGCAGTTTAAAGAGGTGTTTGTGCCTGTGCAGATGGCTGCCGATGGCGGCTTTCCTTTAGAGCTGGGCCGCACCAAACCCTACGCCTACTCGATCTTTCAGCTCGATAACATGGCCGCGCTCTGCCAGCTGCTGTCCAGTGAGTCTGACAATCTTTGGGCCTTTACCACTCCAGACGGCAGGTGCATGGCCAAGGCAGTGGCCTTTCTTTACCCTTATCTGGCCGACAAAACCTGCTGGCCTTTGAAGCCGGACATCCATGCCTGGGAGGGCTGGCCGGTGAGGCAGCCCGCGTTGTTGTTCAGTGGTCTTGCCTTTCATGAAGACAAGTATCTGAAACTGTGGCGTGAGCTGAAGCCTGATCCGGAAGACTTTGAGATCCGGCGTAACAATGCGATCACCCAGCCTCTGCTATGGACGACAATTTTTGATCACTCCGGTGCCACCCCTGCGCCGAAAAAGATCCGGGCTCAGCATGTGTTTGAGCCTAACAAAAAGCTCATCTTCGAAGATGATTTCCAGAGCGGACTTCTTGAGCGTTGGAACATCTCTGAGGATGATCGTTATGCCCTGCCTGCTGCCTCCCCCGAGCGCATTCAGGTGGTGGATGCGCCAGGGTTGCCAGATGGGGCCAAGGCTGCACGCTTTACCGTCAAACGTGCCCCGAATTCTTTCCGCTCGGAAATTTCGCTGCCTCACGAAGATGGTTTTCAAGAGCGGTGGTATTCCGCCCGCATCCTTATCCCTGAAGATTGGGGTTTCGATCCTGCAAAAGCGCACGACATCGTCATGCAGTGGCACAGCATTCCTGGAAACTGGCAGCCGACTCATCCAAATCTGGCCATTTCGGTGAGCAATGACCGATGGTTCATCAGACAGAGCTTCGGCTCCCCGCAGGAGGGCCCCACGCGGCGCAGTGAACAGCTGAATGAGCGTGTGCGCAGAGGTGGCTGGGTCTCCTGGGTCGTCCATGCGAAATGGTCTCCGAAAGAGGATGGACTCATACAAATCTGGAAGGACGGCAAGAGGGTCTTCGATCAAGCTGGTCCCAATGTCTATGGCACCATCGGTGTTGAATACACGCCTTACATGAAGACCGGCATCTATCATCCAGTGTGGCACACGGACACCGATGAAAAGCACCAGGCTTTTGAGGCTGAAATACCTGTTGTCACCGTCAAGACTGTCTATGTGACCGATGTCATAATCGGCAGCGAACGTTCAGCTCTGGAAGACTTTATTGCCCCAGCCCAACCCTAAACGCGGGACTGCTCAGCCTTTATTTACTCCAATACACATTTTATGAACCAACCCACTGTTTTTTCACGTCGTCACTTCCTGAAAACCGCCGGTACCAGTCTCTTTGCCGCACCCTTCATCACCAGCGGACTTCGGGCTGCCTCGCCTAACGGCAAGCTTCGTCACGCTGCCTTTGGTGCCGGGGGCATGTCATGGCGTGACATCGTTTCTCTGGCGGACCATCCCATGCTGGAGTTGGCGGCGGTTTGTGATGTGGACACACGACAGTTCGACAAAATAAAGAAGCAGTTCCCCAAGGCCAAGCTGTATCAGGACTGGCGGGAAATGTTGGAGAAAGAGGGGGATAGCATCGATTCTGTGAATGTCTCCACCCCCGACCACATGCATGCGCCGATGGGGCTGCGCTCGATGGACCTGGGCAAGCACCTGTATGGCCAAAAACCGCTAGCTCAAACATTGCACGAATGTCGCAAGCTGATGCTCAAGGCGCGAGAAAAGGGCGTGATGACGCAGATGGGCATCCAGGCATCATCCGATTTTACGGAGCGTTATGCGGTGGAACTCGTGCACCTCGGGCTCATCGGCAAGGTGAAGGAGGTGCACACTTTCTCGAATAAGAAATGGGGTGATATGGAGCCAGTGCCGACCAGTGCCAGCCCTGTGCCTGCGGAATTGGATTGGAACATGTGGTTAGGCCCCGTCACGGACCGTCCGTATATCGAGGGCTACTATCATCCCAAAGAGTGGCGGAAGCGCCGTGACTTTGGCACTGGCACCCTTGGAGACATGGGCTGCCACATGTTCAGTGGCTGGTTTCGTGCACTGGAATTGGCCGCGCCAATCGCGGTGAAATCGTTGGGAGCCACTCCACTGAATGCAGTGAACTGGGCCACCGACTGCGTGGTCGAATACACTTTCAAAGGTACGGAAAGAACTGAAAAAGACACCATCAAGGTGACTTGGTATGATGGTGATGCTCGCCCCCCTGTGGCTATCACTTCTCTGGTTCCAGAGGGCAAGTTCCCCGATCAGGGCAGCATTTATATTGGGACAGAAGGTGTGCTGCTGCACCAGCATACCAGCACGCCGATGCTTTATCCGCGTGAAAAATTCACGGGCTTTCGTTACCCGAAACTGCAACCGCGCAATCACTGGTTTGATTATGTGGACTGCTGCTTGAAAGGTGGCAGCACACGCCCCACCGCCCATTTTGACTATGCGGCACCTCTTACCGAAGCCGTCCTCCTGGGGTGCATCGCCACGGTCTTCCCCAAGGAGAATCTGACATGGGATGCCGAGGCCTTGAAGATTACCAATCACGAGGCAGCCCACGGCATGGTCACTCGCCAGTATCGCCCAGGCTGGGAAATTTGATTGTAGATTGCATCGTTTGTTATGCCCTTGTCATCGCATGAAATCTTCTTTGCCCTTCATCCTCCTGCCCTTCGCGCTTGGTTTCACAGCGCTTGCTGAGGAAAATCCCCCGCAGCCGAATGTCCTCTTCATTGCCGTGGACGATCTCAATGACTGGATCGGCTGCATGAAAGGACATCCACAGGCCAGGACACCGAACATCGACCGGTTGGCGGAACGCGGGATGCTCTTCACTAACGCCCACTGCGCTGCTCCTGTATGCCTGGCTTCCCGCACGGCCTTGTTTAGCGGTCGCTATCCCGACCAGACCGGTGTTTTTAGCAACTGGGGAAAGACCAAGGGCAAGGCACCGGCCAAGTCATGGCAGATGCCCCTGCACTTCGCTGCTTCGGGTTATGAAACGCTAGGGGCGGGAAAGCTGTACCACTCGGCATCTCCCCAGTTCTTTGATGACTACTACGACACCGAAAACCGCTGGAGTCCATTCACTCAGGAGCAGGCCCGTTACATCGACGCTGAGCTTCCCACCAAAAGCAGCGCTAAGCCGAGGCACCTGATTCAAAACGGCCCTGGTGGTCGCGACTGGATACTGCCTCTCAATGGCCTGCCGAGCGAGCGCAATCCTGACAGCAATGAAGGCGAGTCCTTTGATTGGGGGCCGGTCGATGTCGCAGACGAAGAAATGGGCGATACCCGGGTCACTCAGTGGGCCACGAAAAAGATCGAAGAGAAACGAGCCAAACCCTTTTTTCTCGGCGTCGGTTATTACCGGCCTCACATCCCCCTCTTTGCCCCTCAACAGGATTTTGATTCACTGCCGCCCGTTGAAGCCATCCAACTGCCCGCCAGTATCCCTGACGACTTGGATGATATCGGCGAGGCTGGAAGGAAGTTTGCGCTGGATCCCATCACCGCAGGCACTCACAAACTGGTGACCGACCACGATCAATGGCAAGAGGCTGTCCGCGCCTACCTCGCTTGCATCACCTATGTGGACCGACAGATTGGCAGCTTGGTCACGGCACTGAATGCCAGCCCTCATGCCGACAATACCTGGATCATTCTTTTCAGCGATCACGGATGGCAGTTAGGCGAAAAGCAACACTGGGGTAAATGGACGGGCTGGAGAGCCTCTACCCGCCTGCCTTTGATTATCGTGCCTCCCGCCAGCTTTCAGGCCGCACGTGGAAAAGTTTGTGCAGAAGCTGTCAGCCTGATGGATCTCTATCCCACCTTGATCGAGGTCTGCAACTTGGCTGAAAAGAAAGGCGTCGCTGGTCAGTCCCTCGTTCCGCTGATGAAGAATCCTGCTTTGGAAACCGGACGCGGCGTCATCACCGCCTTTGATCCGGGCAATCATGCGCTTTCGACTCGCGACTGGCGCTACTTGCGTTACCACAGTGGCGAAGAGGAGCTTTATGACATCCAGGCTGATCCTCATGAGTGGCACAACCTGGCCCAGGACACCGCGCATCAGGCCCGGCTGGGCGAACTCCGCACTCAGTTGGAGGAAGAATTGAAGAACATCCGATAATGCCACAATGAACAGACTATTCATTTTATCGCTCGGGCTGAGCCTGATGCTGCCTATGGCCTCGCATGCTGCTGAAAGCATGCGCCGACCCAACATCCTCTGGCTCATTGGGGAAAATCTCTCTCATGACCTCGGCTGCTATGGTGCCAAGAATGTCCACACACCCAACCTGGATGCACTGGCCTCAGAAGGGGTGCGTTATACACGGGTGTTTGCCACCAACCCAGCCTGTGCGCCCAGCCGTTCAGCTTTCTTTGCGGGCATGTATCAGACCACGACGGATACGCATCCTATGCGCTCCCATCGTGATGATGACTTCAGGCTTCCCGAGGGCGTCAGGCCTGTCACTCATCGTCTCAAAGACGCAGGATATTATACCGCCAACATTAAGACCGTCGGGCAGGACACGGTGGGCACTGGGAAACTAGACCTGAATTATGTCAACGAAGGCTCCATCTATCATGAAGGTTCCAGCGCATGGGAAACGGTGAAGAATCGCCAGCCTTTTTTCGCAGTCGTGAATGCTGAGGAAAACGAGTATGACATCTATGACCGGAAGAGTGCGGAAAAAGAGAGAGTCGAATGGGTGGGGGAAAGCATCCATGTCCAGCACGCCAAACCCGAAAGCGGGACGCCACCGCCTTATTATCCGGATCACCCGGTGGTGAGGCAGGAGTGGGCGCGTTATTTAAACTCCGTCTCCGGAATGGATCTTCGGTTTGGCAAAGTGCTGGCTCAGTTGCGTGCCGAGGGTCTCGAAGATAATACCATCATCATCTTCTTCGGTGACAATGGCCAGTTGGAGCCTCGTGGCATTCACTGGTGCTATGACAACGGTTTGCGGGTGCCTATGATCATCAAATGGCCAAAGAACTTTCCTGCTCCGACCCAGATTAAAGCAGGGACCGTGGATGAGCGCATTCATAGCCTGATCGATGTCACGGCGACGACGCTGGCTCTGGCAGGATTGCCAAAACCAGCCTTGATGCAGGGCCGCGTCTTTTTAGGGGACCTCGCAGAGGCCCCCCGCACCTTTGCCTTCTCCGCCAGGGACCGCATTGATGAAACACAGCAGCGCATTCGCTCGGTACACGAAGAACGGTATCATTACATCCGCACCATCTCCAGCGGACCCACCTTTGCCTCACTGAACCGTTATAAGGAAAAATGCTTTGCCATCATGCCAGTCATGAGAGACCTGCATGCCCAGGGCAAGCTCACCGGACCTGCCTTGGAACTCATGCAGCGCACCGGCCCATGCGAGGAGCTTTATGATACAGAGGCTGATCCGCATGAGATAAATAATCTTGCCGGATCTCAGGAGCCCACTCATCGCGAGGCCCTGATCCGCCTGCGTGCGGCATTGGATGCCTGGATGGTCGAAACAGGTGACCGGGGAGCCGTTCCTGAGGCTCCTGAAGTGGTCGCCCCCTTTGCGGGGGAGATGCACCAATGGTTCGGCACACCTGCCTGGGCACAGCCCAAACAATAGCGGACGCAGCATTTTTTATGCAACCCTCATCAGAGGTAGGACATGGGCAAGTGAACCACCGGTTCCAACCCAACCAACCACCCTCTGATGAAGTCCTTTTTGTTAGCCCTTGTCGTTTTTGTTACTTTCGCCTCCTGTCTTAATGCCGACGATCATCCCTTTTTGGGGCGATGGGCTTTGACCACACCTGCTGGTCAGGCAGCTTGGCTTGGCGTCAAAGAGGAAGCTGGCCATCTTTCCGCTGAGGTGCTGTGGGGCCGGGGCAGTGTGCTACCCGCCGACATGGTCTTTGTGAATGAAGGTGTGCTGAACATCCAGCGCACGATCCCAGGCAAAAAAAGTGTCACTCGACAAACACTTACCGCCACGGTGCATGAGGAAGGGCTCAGGATCACGTCGGTCATTACTAAAGAGGATGGAACGGAGATCGAAAAGGGCGTCTGCGAGGCAGCGCGTCTGGCGGCTATTCCTGCACGCCCGGACCTTAATCAAGTGCAGTGGGATGATCCCGTCCCACTCATTGCGCCATCCGGCTTGGACGGCTGGCAGTTGGTGGAAGAAGGCGCACCCAACGGCTGGGCCGTCAAAGACGGAGTGCTCTCAAACCGGGTGACCAAGATCAATGGCAAACGCTATGGCAATTTGCGGACTCAGAAGGTCTTCAATGACTTCAAGCTGACCGCGGAGGTGCGCACCCTGCCGGAGAGCAACAGCGGCATCTACCTGCGCGGGATTTATGAAATCCAGATCGCCGAGTCTTTTGGCAAACCGCTCAATTCTCATCACATGGGCGCTCTCTATACCCGCATCACACCTGCGGTAGCAGCGGAAAAGCCTCCGGGGGAATGGCAGACCCTGGAGATCATCCTGGTGGCCCGGCATGTCACAGTGGTCCTGAATGGCAAGACATTGATGGACAACCAGCCCGCACTCGGCTGCACCGGAGGTGCTCTGACCAGTGATGACTCACAGGCAGGCCCGATCATGCTTCAGGGAGACCACAGCGATATCGACTATCGCAACATGGTCCTGACTCCTGTGCGCCAATAGGACCCTCGTCTTCACAGGCTTAGCCTGAGCCCTCTGAGGAGGAGGCGAAGCCGAACCTTTTTCACGCAATCACACTCATTGTTATGTCATCTTCAAGTTCCACCCGTTCTCACTCCGAAATTTTCGAGAAAATCCCCGTTCACGTTTTTGCCACTCCCACAGCCGCAGCCCGTGAGCTGGCTGCTGAGGTGCGACAACTGATTGAATACCGCAAGGCAGAAGGACGAAATGCCGTCCTGGGGCTCGCCACTGGCAGCACTCCAGTGCCCTTCTATCGTGAACTGATCCGCCTCCACCGGGAGGAAGGTCTCAGCTTCCAGAACGTCATTACTTTCAACCTGGACGAATATTACGGTCTGGCCCCTGAACATCCGGAAAGTTACGCGCGTTTCATGGCGGAACAGTTGTTCAACCATATCGATATTCCCAACGAAAATATTCACATTCCCAGCGGTCAGGTCCCAGGGAACCAAGTGTTCGTTCATTGCCGTGAGTATGAAGAAGCGATCGAGAAGGCAGGTGGTATTGACCTGCAAATCCTCGGAATTGGAAGGACGGGTCACATCGGCTTCAATGAACCGGGATCGAGTAAGGAATCCCTGACGCGGCGGATCACCCTGGACCGCATTACCCGACAGGATGCGGCGGGCGATTTTCGGGGAGAACAAAACGTCCCTCACTTTGCCATCACCATGGGCGTCGGCACGATTTTGCGTGGGCGCAAGTTGGCCCTCATGGCCTGGGGTGAAAATAAAGCGGGCATCGTCGCTAGGGCTGTCGAAGGATCGGTGACGGATACGGTGTCCGCTTCCTTTCTTCAGGAGCATCCAGACGCGCGGTTTTTTGTCGATCAAGGCGCGGCTTCAGAACTCGTGCGGTTCAAGCTGCCATGGCTCGTCGGTCCTGCCTCATGGAGTCCGGCGGAATCCATGCGTGCGGTCTGCTGGCTGAGCAAGAAACTGGGAAGGCCGGTGCTTAAACTGGTGGATGAAGATTACAACGAGAACGGGCTGTCTGATTTACTGAGCGAGCAGGGCCCGGCTTATCAGTTGAACATCCGCATCTTCAATCGTCTGCAAAACACGATCACAGGCTGGCCAGGTGGCAAACCCCACGAAGATGACACCTACAGGCCTGAACGGGCGAAGCCCTACCCCAAACAATGCCTGGTCTTCAGCCCAGAACCCCAGGATGCCGTGGTGGCCATGGCAGGCACCATGGAGCGTCTACAGGACCAGGGAAACCATGTCTATCTGGCCAATCTGACCAGTGGCTCCCTTCGGGTGAGTGACAGTGAAGCGGATAAATTCGCAGGCACGCTGAATGAGCTGGCTATCAGCACGGATGAGTCGGCCGCATGGCTTCCCCAAAAGGCGTATGCCGATGAAGTTCTGCGAATCCTTGCCGAGAAAGGCGAGGTCGGCGAAGACCCGGAACTGCTGCGGCGGCTGAAGGCTCTCATTCTGCGTGGTGAGTCCAGGGATGCCGCACAAGCGATTCACATTGCCTCCTCGGAGGTGAGTTTTCTGGATTTGCCTTTCTATGAAAAGGGACGTTATCGCCGCTTCAAAACCACTGAGGAAGACGTGGTCGCCGTTGCATCACTTCTGCGGCAGCAACGCCCTAACCAAATCTATCTCACTGGCCACAGCTCGGACCCCTCTTCGGTGTCTGCAATGACTTTTTCCATCGTGATGCAGGCCTTGCAACAATGCATGGGGGAAGACTGGCGCAGCGCGTGCAGCATCTGGATTTACTCAGGCAAGGAAAAGCCTTTTGCTCCGCATGAGATCGACATGGCGGTGCCAATGAGTCCCACGCAGATGGAAAGAAAGCAGCGTGCACTGGGCCGGTTTCAGCAACTGACTTCCCTGGAGGTGCAGGCTCCAGATCGTGACCGTGCCACCGCCCGGCATTATGATGACCTGGGGCTGGCTCAATACGAAGCCATTGAGTGTTTCCAGCGCTGGCGCGCTGCGTAGGAAACGCGGGTCTTTCAAAAAAGTTGGCGGGTGCCTGCAATTTTTGCAACCGAAGGAAGCGCCAGGACATCCGCTTGATGACAGCACGTCTCCCCAACGTCCTTCACCGCCCCGATGAAGACGCGAAAGGAGAAGTGCTTTGCCGCCCTCACGAAACCTCAATCCCCTCAAGTTTCATCATGGCCCATCTCATCCTGCATCATGCGTGCCTCCGGTCAGCACTCCATCTTATCAAGAAATGTCCCGCCTCTCTGCTGACGCTGGCGCTTCTCCAATCCCCTTTGGAGGCGGCCAGCCTCTGGTGGGATGCCTTGCCAAGCACGGCGAATGGAGCGTCGAATGCCGGAACGGGAGGATGGTTTACCACCGGCACTTGGGACAAAGGATCCGACAACGGATATCAGACCTGGGTGGATAATAATGATGCGATCATCAACGGAACTTCCACCGTTCAAATCAATGCAAATGTCATCGCCAACACTCTGAGCGTTACTGGCAATGTCAACCTTCAGGCTCTCAATGCCACCCCTGTCATACCAGTCTTCACTCTGACAAACGGTGGCTCGATCGCCAATAACGCCACCATGAACTTTGGCGGAAATGCGACCACCGCGGGTGCTGCGCTTGATGTGCGTCTTGGTGGAGACATCAATACTAGCGTCACCGGAACCCGGGGAACCTTGACGCTTTCGGCTGGCTCCACCATTTCCTCCAATTTGACAGGAACGACGCGCACCATTTATGCCAATGTCAGTCTTGGCAATGGACCAGGCAGTTTCTTGGGAACTTTTGGCAACGTCGATTTGCCCGGCACCATCGCCATCAGCGGAAACATGGGAAGCGGTGGAGGCACGACGCGCATTTTTGGGATCGCCTCCGGCACCACCGTGGAGGTGGCTGGTAACTATACCAGTTTGTCGGCAGGGGCGAGCGGAACGGGCGGTCTGCGGGTCCAAGGCGGTGGAACACTGAAGGTCAATGGAATGACAACGGGCGCTAATCCCGCACCCAATCTCGGTAATTTTATCGTCGGGACAGGGACGGATGCCACGACTCTGGAGTTGACCTGCAACGGTGTCATGACCAGCGCCAACAGCGATAACACACCAGGCATCGTGGGCACCATGGCCAGCAACATTACGATCGGTTCGGCCAACAGCACCTTCCGCGTGAATTCCACTTTTAGCGGCTCGGCCACGGCGGGCGTGCAGACTATGTCCGGGGTGATCTCCGGCACTGGAAAACTCGTCCAGCAGGGTGCTGGCACACTGGCCCTGACCAATACCAACACCTACACCGGCACCACCACCGTCAGCGGTGGTGTCTTGCAGGTCGGCAGAGCGGGTGCGGGCAGCACTGGCACCGGGTCTGTCACCGTGGAGACGGGAGGGACCATCCTTGGCACCGGAATCGTTCGTGGCAGTTCATTCACGGCCCAAAGCGGCTCGATCATCCATGCCGGGGATGGTTTGGCTACGACGGATTTCGGGTCTTTGAGATTCACTCCCAGTTCTGGCAGTGGCAGCTTTAATTTTGCAGCCGGCAGTTCGACGCTTCTCGGTCTGAATCCTGGAGGAAGCGGGGATCTGTTAAGCTTCGATGGCCTCTCAGGAGGCACGCTCACTTTCAATGGAAATCTCACCATCACCGCACCTGGGTATGTGCCGACATCCGAGGAGACATTCAACCTGCTGGACTGGGCAAATCTCACCACCACCTTCGCCAGCCGTTATGCATCGAGTTCCTACAGCGACTTTTTGCTTGGCAATGGCGATGACAATCTGGGCTTCGATCTCCCAAATATCGCAGGCTCCGGTTACGGGTGGGATATCAGTCAGTTCATCACCAATGGCACCATCAGCACCGTTTTTATCATTCCGGAGCCTGGCCGCACCAGCCTGATCTTTGGTGGCGTGTTTGGCTTGTGGATGCGTCGTCGTCGCCCGGTTGCCTAACCATTAATTTTACTGCCATGCCACGTGCTTCCCGATATTCCCCGGCTGAAAAAGCAGCCATCCTCTCATCCGCCCGGGCCCAGATGCGAGCCGGGGCTAAGATCGGCGACATCGCCACGAACTTGGGAGTCCAGAGTGATTCCCTGCGCGGATGGTTGCGGCAGCAGACCTTGGACATGCTCTACCCACAACTGGAACGCAGTCAGAACCCACGGGCCCGCAGCAGCCTGCCACGATAATTCTCTCTCTCAGCATGCGACGCGTGGCCTGATCTGATCTGGCCATGCCGTCCTCTTATTCTCTTCAATGAACCTACCCAACTCAGACAAACTTCGCGTGGCCGTCATCGGACACGGCTGGGCCGCTTCCGCCCACATCGCCGCCATCAACCAGACAGGTATGGCCACCGTCAGCACGATATGCAGTTCCCGACCGCTCGACGCGACGGAACTCAGTCAGACGTACGGCTGTGAAATTAGGACCACCACGGACTACAGCGAGGTCCTCAGCGACCCCTCCATTGATGTGATCGATATCACCGGACTGCCCGCCACTCATGCCCGCCAGTTCATCGAAGCTGCAGAGGCCGGAAAACATATCATCGTGGAAAAACCCATCGCCATGAATCTGGCGGACTGTGAGGCAATGGCCGCCGCTGCGGATAAAGCCGGGATCAAAACTTGCGTCTGTTTTGAAGTACGTTACTCCGCCCAGATGCAGGCCAGCAGGGCCATGCTGGATGAAGGGTTGCTGGGCGATGTCCATTATGCTGAGGTGGACTACTATCACGGCATCGGTCCCTGGTATGGCCAGTTCCGCTGGAACACCCAAAAACAGAATGGTGGGAGTGCCCTGCTCACCGCTGGTTGCCATGCATTGGACGCACTGCTCATGCTCATGGGCACGGACGTGGAGGAGGTGACCAGCTACAGCACGCGCTCCAGCAGCCCCGTTTTTGCCCCTTATGAATACCCGACGGCCAGCACCACCCTGCTCAAGTTCCGCTCGGGCAAAGTGGCCAAATGTGCCGCTGTGGTGGACTGCCTTCAGCCTTATTACTTCAGGACACATCTCATTGGCAGTGAAGGCTCTCTGCTGGATAACAAATTTCATAGTACCAAGCTTCGTACCGACAAAGCACAGTGGAGTCAGCTTGCTTTCCCGATGCTGGACTCGGGAGATGTCAAAGATCATCCGTATCAGAGCCAGTTCCAAAGTTTCTTCACAGCCATCCGGGAAGGCCAGCAAATGCCGCTTACCAGCCTGAATGATGCCCTCCAGACATTCCGCATCCTTTTTGCCGCTGATGAGTCCGCCGCTTTGGGGCGTCCGGTGCGCCTGTAATCCAGCTTTTTATATCCCCACAACCCAACCATGGACCGCCCTTCTGTTCTTGCCCTCTTCGCCCATCCTGACGACATCGAATTTTGTGCCGCAGGTACCCTGCTGATGCTGCAACAGCGCGGCTGGGATCTTCATTACTGCAACCTCTGCACCGGTCACGGTGGCTCCATCCAGATGGACGGACCGACAACCGCCGCCACCCGTCTCCAGGAGGCGAAGAATGCGGCGGATTTGCTGAAGGCGGCTTTTTATCCGCCCATCTCTGACGATCTCATGCTCACTTACACACCTGATCATCTGTGTAAGGTGGCCGCGATTGTGCGCCAGACTAAGCCCTCCATCGTCCTGACTCATGCTCTTTCCGATTACATGGAGGACCACATGAATGCAGCGCGCCTGGCGGTGACGGCGGCCTTTGCCCATGGCATCCCCAACTTCGTCACCCAACCGGCCACCCCTGCCTTTTTCCACGACGTCACGGTTTACCATGCCTTGCCCCATGGTCTGCGTGATCCTTTGCGCAGACAGGTGCGGGCAGGACAGTACGTGGACACCACCCCGGTGCATCAGCAGAAACGTGCGGCGCTGGCGGCACATGAGTCTCAGAAAGACTGGCTGGATGTGAGCCAGGGCATGGACTCTTATCTGGTCAGCATGGACGAGATGTCACGGAAGATCGGCAGCCTGTCGGGCAAGTTTGAACATGCCGAGGGCTGGAGACGCCATCTGCATCTTGGATTCAGCGCTAAGGAGATCGATCCTTTGAGCGAGGCCTTGGCGGAAGCCTGCATCGTGGACCCCGGTTATGAGCAGTCACTGGAGTTCTAATTGAGGTAATCAGAACCAGGAATCACGTCCATGACCCATTCATACCTCCGCGCGCGATTGTCATACTTGATGTTCGTCCAGTATTTCATCTGGGCCTGCTGGTATGTAAGCATGGGCACCTATCTGGTGAAAACTCTTCACTTTGACGGAGCCCAGGTCGGCCTTGCTTATGGAGCCTTCGCCATCGCGGCCATGATTTCACCTTTCCTCACGGGCCTGCTTGCGGACCGCTATTTCGCCTCGGAAAAGATCATCGGTGTCCTGGGCATCCTTGGTGCCGTGGTACTTTGCGTGCTGCCTAGCCTGAAGACCTTCAGCAGCTTTTATCCCGCTCTGATCCTATACTGCCTGCTGTATGTGCCCACCCTGGCGCTCGGCAACGCCCTGTCTCTGCATCATCTCAAAAACCCGAAGAAGGACTTTCCCCGGGTAAAGCTCTTTTCAGCCGTCGGATTTGTAGCTGGACTGATAGGTCTGAACTTCCTAAATGGGGCGGAATCCAGCATCCAGTTTTATTTGGCAGGCGCTGGCTCGCTGGTCCTGGGACTCTATGCTTTCTTCCTTCCCCACACACCTCCGATGAAGCAGGGAAAGGATGTCAGCGTGGGTGAAATCCTGGGGCTGGATGCACTGGCCTTGTTAAAGAGGCCCTCCTTCGCCGTCTTCATGGCGTCCATGTTTTTTCTGTGCATCCCTCTTTATTTCTATTTTGTGAATCTGGGAATCTATCTCACCGAACTGAAGTGGGAGAACATGCTGGCAAAGACCTCCCTGGCCCAGGTTTCAGATGTCATCTTCTTCCTCCTGCTGCCGTGGTTTCTTCACCGGTTGGGTTATAAAAAGACCATCCTGCTCGGCATCGCCTGTTGGGTGGCCCGCTACCTCCTTCTGGCCACCAGTGCACAGTCCCCTGGCTGGCAGGAGGCATGGATCTTCGCCGCGATTCTGCTTCATGGTGCCTGCTATGATTTTCTTTTTATCGCCGGTCAGCTTTATGTGGATGAAACTGCCGGGCCACGCATGCGCGGCGCGGCCCAGGGCCTCATTGCCTTTGTCACCTGGGGTGCAGGCTCTTTCCTCGGCACTTTACTGGCTGGCCAAGTACTCGCTGCTAACGTCCTCGTTACACCTTCCGTGATCGGCTTGTCCCACGACTGGCAGGCTATCTGGCAGGTTCCTGCATTATGCAGTCTTGCCGTCATGGCATTTTTCTTCACCTTTTTCAAAGAAGCTCATAGCGGGCGAGCCAGTTCTTAGTGATTCACACCTTTCTCGGCGTGAAATTTGGCATCCACCTTCGCGCTGGGGCGAAATAATCCGATTAGATGAAGGGGTTGGAGCGAGCGGTGAAATTGGTTTCTAGGACATTTCGGCGAAAGGCATTTTTGGGAAAAGATGGTTTTCTTTGGGTGAAGTTGAATAGCTGGCTGCAAAAAGGGGTCAGAGATGGGTATGAAAACAAAAACTTTTCCTCTGAGCCTGGGTTTTGGCGCGGTGGCGCTGCTGGGGGCTTGTGTGATTGGTCTGCCCCTGACTGCGATGGCGCGGCCCGGCGATGAGTCCAGCCGCGAGCGATCCCCAAGCCAGGCACGTCCTTCTTCTTCCAGTAGGCCTTCCATTTCACGGCCTTCGCCCTCTTCGTCGAGACCGTCGATATCGCGGCCCTCTCCCTCTTCTTCCTCGTCTTCGCGGCCGTCGTTTACACGTCCGTCAACATCTTCGAGTTCATCCCGACCGTCATTCACGCGTCCCTCGACGTCTTCAAGTTCCCGGCCTTCGATCACACGCCCACCGACTTCTTCGGGATCATCTCGGCCCTCGTTCACTCGTCCCTCGACGCCTTCTAGCTCCCGCCCTTCGGTTTCACGCCCGCCGAGCTCTTCGAGTTCGTCCCGCCCTTCATTCACACGGCCACCCACGACTTCGAGTTCCCGGCCTTCGTTCACACGTCCGCCGACCTCATCGGGTTCATCACGTCCATCATTCACGCGCCCACCTACATCTTCGGACTCCAGGCCTTCCTTTACGCGTCCTTCGACTCCGAGCCGTTCTCCAAGCAGCCGGGAAGAAATCCGCAGGCCAGAAAGTTCCCGCAGTGATTCATTTTCCCGCCGTCCAGGCTCAAGCTTCGGGCGTCCTGGATTCACCACAGCCTCCAGCAGCAGGCATCGTCACTTCCATGATTCGTCACGCTTCGCCAGTATTGACCGTCATGTAGCCTTTCGTTCTTATCCGCGCAGCCATTATCGGTTGTGCCATGGGCAAGGTTACCGTGGTCTGGGCTGGTATTTCGGTCCGCCGAACATGTCTTACTACTATGAGACTCCCGGCGTGTACTATTACAGCTCTCTGACCGCCGCTCCATCCACCTATGTGAACCTGTCGTATTCCCCAGCCAATTCACTGGACTACGCTGTGCAGGAGTCCCTGGCTGAACTGGGATACTATGACGGTCCTCTGGACGGCGACATCGGTCCAATGTCGCGCCTCGCAATCGCCAATTTCCAGGCTGACAATGGCCTGGAACCCACCGGGATTATTGACGAAACCCTCGTCGATTATCTCGGGATTCAGTGATGCGAGAGACAGGAGTGATTTTAAACCACAAATGCCCAGCAATGTGTCTATTGCTGGGCATTCGTGTTTTTTTG
This sequence comes from Prosthecobacter fusiformis, assembly GCF_004364345.1. Classification (NCBI taxonomy): domain Bacteria; kingdom Pseudomonadati; phylum Verrucomicrobiota; class Verrucomicrobiia; order Verrucomicrobiales; family Verrucomicrobiaceae; genus Prosthecobacter; species Prosthecobacter fusiformis. The sequence continues at coordinate 432,319 of NZ_SOCA01000003.1, forward strand.
AATGTTTCCTGAGCAGGTGGGTTTCTTGAATGCTGACGGGGGCCTTGCGGTTCCCAGTTACTTGGAGAGGTGGAAGCCGCTATTGGCCATCAGCTCTCCGTTCATGAGGATGTCCACACCGTGTTGACCGGGGTGGTGGAGGCGGGTAGTGAAGTCTTTGATGGTTTGCTCACGGGTGAGGGTGATGGTTTCACCGGGGGCGAGGGTGAACTCTTTCCATTTGAAGACTTTGGCGGAGGTGCTGCCACTTTTTTTAACGTAGTGAAGTGCGTAATCGACGACGAGGCGCTGGGGGACGGTGGCTATGGACTGAAGCTGGAGGGTGAGGCGGATTTTTTGGCCTAACTGAATGTTGTCTGGCGTGACGGTGAAGTGGTGGATTTTGACTTCGACCTTGCCGCTGGCTCCGATGATAGCGAGGGCCCTGGGATCTCCCTTTTTGATGAGAGTGCGGAGGGCGTGGCGGGCGATCCAGGTGGTGTGTGGGCTTTCACCCAGGGGCCAGGTGTGGAGGAGATCGAGCACCCAAGCGGGGTGGTCTTTGGTGATGTCGTTGAGGTGGTTGGCGACGGATTTTCGGACGTAAAGACTAGGGTCAGCGCGGAGGTTTTGGAGGATGGGGAGGACGGGGGTGGGATCGGCGATGAGGGCATCGAGCCTGAAGGACCAGGGGAGACGTGGGCGGCATCCCTCACTGGCGAGGCGGCGGACGTGGTCGTTGTCATCGCGGGACCAAGCCTCCATGACGGCGAGAGTGCGTGGGAGGTCTTGACGGAGGAAGGGACGGATGGCGAACTCGGCAGAGCTAAAGGGAGTAAAATATTTGAGGGCCTCGAGGGAGAGATCGAAGTGCTGGAGGCCGTATTGAGCAACGTAATCGGGAAGGACGAGACCGACGAAGCTGTGGTTGATGCGGGGGGCGAGGGCGCGGAGGATTTTGACGGCGGCGGGGTATTTGCTTGGAAGGGTCGCGTGAAGGCTCTCGGTGGTACGGCGGAGGCGCTGCATGAGGGAGAGCTCGTCGAGATCAGTGAGGGCAAGCTTGAGGAAGTGTTTGGAGTCGAATGCTGGCTGGAGGGCCGTGACCTCGCTGGCGATGTGGCGGAGGCGGGGGGCATCGAACCAGTCTTTCAGGGCGGGGGCGGGAGGTACTTCTTCAGTCATGGGTTTAGAAGCTAGGAGCAGTGGGTGCGGTGACGTGGGAGATTCGGTCATGGGGGCGCTGCGGCGGCCAAAGATGATGAAAGAGAGCATGTCTGGAGCAGACATGGCCCGAGGGACTGACAACGGTGTGTCAGGAGAGTGAGAAAAAATGACGAATGGCGGAGGGGGAGAACGGTATTCCGTGGTGCGCGAACCACGTCACGGGGGAGCTTGCGATCCATGGAGGGGTCCCCATCAAAGCAGCGGTCACGGCTAATTTCTTCGAACTTCAGGACTCTTCGTGACTGTAAGGCAGGTGAGAGGAAGTCAGTCTTTGCGGACTTTCTCGGCGATCTGGAAGATAGCGAGGATGACCTCCATGATCACGCGGGCGGTGAGCACGTACATGAGAAAGGCGACCGGGCCGGTGACAAGGGTAAAGAGGCCGTAAAAAAGGCCGACGCTGAAGCCGCTGGCCATCCACCCTAGCGCGGCGAGGGTGGCGGCAATGAGGCTCAGAGCGTAAAGAACACGGATGAGGTGGGGCGTAACGAACCTTTTGAATGAGAAATCGAGGACAAGGTCCATCACAGCACGTACTTCGGACCAGAGGGAGGTGGTGCCCTGGGAGAGTTTTTCAGGTGGGGGCGCGCTCATAGGGAGGTAACGTGGCGGGGGGTGGAGTTTGTGCAAGAGATGGGAGCTGGATTCCGCATGTGCGATTGGCCAATGAGCAGGTGGAACGGGAAGGCTCATGCCGCCAGGAGCGGCCGTAGCATTTTGAGGTGTGGCTCGGGTTGCGAGGGCAGGGTTTGTGCGCCTTCGTGAGGATGAGGGGCGTTTATACCCTGCTATTTGTGTCTGATCCTGTCCCGGTGAAAAAGGCGGCGCGTAAAGCCGCCCCTACGAAACGCAAACACTCCCCTCCTGCTGCGAAGCGGGAGAGGGTGGAAATGCATGGCTTAGTGGCCGCAGTGCTGGAAACGGAGGTGTTTGCTACAAAGCTGAAGGGACTGGGTGGAAAAAAGGAGATCGTGCTGGACCATGTGACAAGAGAGGCCCGGGCCTTTGCTGTGGCAGTGGTGATGGGGCATGTCGCGAAGGCAATCCCGGGACGAAGGCTGTGGGTGCTGTGCCCGGATGTGAAGACACAGGATGCGCTGCACGCTGAGCTGATGGTATGGGGATGCCCTGCACTTTATTTTCCGAGGCAGAGCGCGCTGGATCTGGAGGCACTGCAAGACCCGGAAAGCCTAGCGGAGCGGGTGTCTGTGTTGAGCCGCTGGCGGGAGCATGCTCCAGACTGTCCGCTGGCGCTGGTGGTCTGTGCGGAGAGTCTGGGAGAGACCGTGCCGGCTGCGAGGGAGATCGAGAACCAGCGGCGGACGTTGGAGGTGGGTGCCAAGCTGGACGTGGAGGCTTTCCTGGAGGAACTAGACGGGGCGGGTTATGAAAGGGTGCCGGTGGTGATGGAGCGTGGCCAGTTTGCACGACGCGGGGGCATTGTGGACTTTTTTTCCTGGCAGGCTGAGGAGCCGTTGAGGCTGGAGTTTTTCGATGATGAGCTGGAGTCCATTCGGGCTTTTGACATTCATCATCAGGCGTCTATTCGGCGGATGGAGAGGGCAGGGATTCTCTTGCAGATCAGCGAGGCGGCGGCGGATGAGGGAAAGGTGGAGGACTATCTGCTGCCGGAGGATATAGTGCTGATGGTGGGCGGGGATGAATCGAGGCCGTGCCAGGTGCGGATCGTGGAAGATGCGGCACCTGGTGAAATGGTGGAGGACTATGGGACGGCGATTCATGAGAATCCGCTGGGGGTCTTTGATGCATCGGACTTTGTGCTGCATGAGGCGCGGCGGAAGCAGTTTCAAATGCAGGTGAAGGAGTGGCAGGGAATGGGGTGGCGGACGGTGGTTTTTTTCCACAATGAGGCAGAGAAAGAGCGTTTTGCGGAGCTGTCCGAAACACTGGAGATGAAGCCTCTGGAAAGTTTGTTAGGCCTGCTTTACCGGGGCTTCACAGTGCCTGCGGCAAAGCTGGCGGTACTAACCGGTGCGGAAATCTTTGGCCGACACCAGCACACGCGACGGGTTCGGGGGTCGAAGCTGGATGACCCGGAGACTTTGAGGAAGGCGCGGGATGTTTTGCGCGAACTGCGGGACGGGGATCTAGTGGTGCATGCGGACCATGGGGTGGCGCGGTATGGCGGGGTGAGCACACGCATTGCGCCTGGGGGGCGGCGTGAGGAGGTGCTGGTGCTGCACTATGCGGATGAGGCGAAGTTTTTTGTACCTGTGGCCCAGGCGCACATGGTGACGCGGTATGTAGGCGTAGGTGGGAAAGCCCCGGCCCTCAGCAAGCTGGGGGGCGCGTCATGGCAGAAGACACGGAAGAGCGCGGAGAAAAGTGTGGAGGAATTTGCCGCGAAGATGCTGACGATCAGTGCAGAAAGGCAGAGCGTGACGGGCTATGCCTTTTCCCACGATACGAAGTGGCAGGTGGAGTTTGAGAACTCGTTCCTTTATCGGGAAACACCGGACCAACTCCGCTGTGTGGAGGACATCAAGGCGGACATGGAATCGCCCAAGGCGATGGACCGACTACTGTGCGCGGATGTGGGTTTTGGCAAGACAGAAGTAGCGATCCGGGCGGCGTTCAAAGCAGTCATGGGCGGCAAGCAGGTGGCTATCCTGGTGCCAACGACCGTGCTGGCGAGGCAGCACTGGGTCAATATTCGCGAGCGCATGAGCGAGTTTCCCGTGACGGTGGAGATGCTGTGCCGACTGACGCCGAAAAAGAATGAGAAGAAGATCATCCAGGGGGTGCGGGAGGGGAATGTGGACATCGTGGTGGGGACGCACCGGGTGATCTCCAAGGATGTGCGATTCAAGGATTTGGGGCTGGTGGTGATCGACGAGGAGCAGCGTTTTGGGGTGAAACACAAGGAGCGGTTCAAGGAGATGTTCCGTTTTGTGGATGTGCTGACGCTGAGCGCGACGCCGATCCCGAGGACGCTGTACCTCGCGCTGATGGGCATGCGGGACATGAGCACCATTGAGACTCCGCCGCCTAACAAACAGGCTGTCCAGACGATGATCTGTCCATATGATGAGCGTGTCATCAAGCAGGCAGTGGACATGGAGCTGGACCGTGGCGGGCAGATTTTCTTTTTGCACAATCGAGTGATGACGATCGAAAAGGTGGCGCAGCGCATCCGCGAACTTTGTCCGAGGGCCAAGGTAATCATCGGCCACGGGCAGATGGATGAGGAACTGCTGGAGGATGTGATGCATACCTTTGTGGACGGTCGCGCAGATGTGCTGGTGTGCACGACGATCATTGAGAGCGGCGTGGACATCCCGAATGCGAACACGATCATCATTGACCGGGCGGACCGATTCGGCCTAGCGGACCTGTATCAGTTGCGCGGACGTGTAGGACGCGGTGGACAACAGGCGCATGCGTACCTGCTGCTGCCGCGCGATGCGGTGACGGCGGGAGATGCTCGCAAACGTGTGAACGCGATCAAGCAATACGCGGGCCTAGGCAGCGGGTTCAAGATTGCATTGAGGGATCTGGAGATTCGCGGTGCAGGTAACCTGCTGGGGACGGAGCAGAGCGGGCACATCGCAGCAGTGGGTTTTGACATGTACTGCCAGATGCTGAAGCAGGCAGTGAACAAGATGCAGGGTCGGCGTGTGGCGCGACCCATCGAGGTGGCGCTGCGGGCGGATTTCCTGGTTCAGACGGAGGCGCTGATGGTGCAAGCGGCTGCGGGAGCAACGCCGGCGTTTCTGCCTAGCACATTCATCGAGGACACGCGGATGCGCATCACGGCATACCGCCAGCTTGGGGAAGTGATGACGCGGAAGGAACTGGATGAGCTGGAAAGCCAGTGGCGCGACCAGTTCGGCGACAAGCTGCCCCATGCGGTGACCAATCTGCTGACATGCGCTTCCATCCGTCTGGCAGCGGCTCATGCGGGGATCAGCGATGTGGAGATTAAGGACCGCAAGCTGATGCTGACACGCAATGGCAAACTGGTGATGATCGAGGGTAGGTTCCCAAGGCTGATGGAGAAGGCGGGGCACAAGCAACTGGCGGAGACGCTGGTGATGCTGAGGAGTTTGTGAGGAGCCCCCTTTTGTGCATCTGAAAAATAAAGTTTTATGAGGTGATTATAGTTGTTCGCCACCTATGTGGATGAGAAATTTGGCTCGTTAACAATGATCACCCTTGGAAGTATTTCACGGCAGCAGGCGGCATTATGGTTTCCATTTCTTGAAGAAGGATTTAAAGGCCGACGTACTGCTATCAGAGATCTGACACATGGTGTGCCAGAGTTTGTTTTTTGGATTTATCCAGATGGCAGGCTTCACAATGCAGGGAGAAGCCATCGCTCAAATCCTCCTCCTGGCTACGAGCATATTCTGAATGATGAGCCTGACTATGGTGGCTTTCTGCGAGGCCGGGTGGTCAGAATCGTCGATCATCAATTGATTGCCGTGTACTGTCGTGAGGACTCTTTGGCATCGAACACAACTCAACTGAAGCAATTTCTGGCGGGAGTTGATCAAATGCCGTTTCCAATTGATGACGCCGCATTGGTGATCAGTGATAATGCAGACATTTATGGAACCATGTCCGATCTTTGGGAGCGTCGTTATACCTAGAGCATCGCATGGCAGCAACTTGGAACGGCGTCGCTGGTGAAATCCAGAGTGCCACGGAGGCGCCAGGCCATGATGAGGGCGGCGCTGAGGGCGAGGCCGCGCTGGACGCGGCGCAGAGTGACGGGCTGGAGGCGTCCGCCTAACCAATGAAGCTGCGTCTGCGCCAGCCAGAGAAGAGGCAGCGTGCCAAGGCCAAAGGCGATGGCAAATTCAGCCCCTTTGAAGGAGCTGCCATTGGCCATGGCGAGGGCAAACATCACGTAAAGAGGGCCGCAGGGGAGCAAAGGTGTGGCGAGGCCTAACAAACTGGCGCGCCAGGCGCTTTTCATGCGGAAGGCGGCGGTCTGGATCTTGCGCAGGTTGTGGCTGAGGACCTGAGGTTTCGGCAGATATCTGTCCAGCCCCATGCCGACGAGGGCAAAGGCGATGACCATAAGCCAGGGCAGGACGATGCCTGCACCATGCTGGAACCAGCTCAGGGGTATGAAACCTGCGGCACCGGCGACGGCTCCGATGAGGCCGTAGGAGATGAGGCGCCCACCATGATAAAGGGCGGTATTGCGCATAAAGCCAGAGGTTCCAGATTTAGAGGAAACCGCCCACGAACATGAAAGGGGACCGCACATGCCGACGCAGTGTACACTTGTGACCAATCCGGCGAGGAAGGCGGCGGCGCTGGTATCGATGGCGGGCATAGGACGGCAGTTTTCGGCTTGGTCTAGGGGAGGAGCATCAGGATGCGTTCGACCTCCTGGGGGCGGTGCTGGATAGCAAAGACGATGAAGGCGATCCAGCTGGCGACAAAGGTGAGAAAAAAGAGCACGGGCAGGAGCCAGGGCTTATTGAATATAATCTTTCGGATTGAGAGGTGCATTGGTTTTGAGGCGGGTATCGGGGCCGAGGAATTCCATGACGCGGGTGGTGACGGCATCGCCACGCACAGCGTCTATGACTTTGACCTGGAGCTTGAAAGGCTGGTTGAAAGCGGCTTCGGGGAGGGACAGTACCAGGGTTTTTTGTTCTTCGCCCAATGGGTCCAGGTTGAGTGTTTCATTGAGTCCGCTAATGCTGAGCTGAGCAGGAAAATCGCCTGTAAGCTCTAGCCGGTAGGTGGAGGGGCTATTGCGTTTGTTGATGACGCGGACCAGGAATTGATTTCGCAAGGTGCCATCGGCCACATAAAAGGGTGCACCGACCATGCGCACGACACTGGCGCGGACAGGCGACAGTTGCAGGGCAGAGAAAGCAAAGGCACCGATGCCTAACAATAAGAGCCCGGTATAAAGAATGATACGCGGGCGGATGAAGCGCGTCCTGCCGCCATGCAGGCCGACATGGGAATCATAACGCACCAGGCCGGTGGGGCGCTTCAGCTTGAGCATGATGTCATCGCAAGCATCCACGCAGGCGGCACAGCCGATGCAGTCCAGTTGCAGGCCGTTGCGGATGTCGATGCCGGTGGGGCACACCTGCACGCAGCGTCGGCAGTCCACACAGGCACCGCTGGTGCTGCCGACCTTGCCACGGGGTTCTCCACGCCTTTTGTCATATCCGATGACGACGCTGTGGTCATCGGTGAGAGCGGACTGAAGGCGGCCATAGGGGCAAAGGATGACGCAGAACTGTTCGCGAAACCAACTGAAGGCAAAATAAAGTCCGCCAGTGAGGAAAAGCATGATGCCGAAGGCCATCAGGTGCTGGCTGGGTGGCCCCAGCATCATTTGGTACAGGGTTTTTAAAGATACATAGTAGCTCAAAAAAATATGGGCAATGACGGCAGAGACGAAAAGGAAGATGGTGTGCTTCAGCCCTCGGCGGATGGCTTTGCTGAAGGACCAGGGTGCTGCGTCCAGTTTGCGGCGTGCTGTGGCATCACCATCAATCCAGCGTTCGATACGCCGGTAAACGTGCTCCAGAAAAACAGTATAAGGGCAGGTCCATCCGCACCAGACACGGCCAAAAAGCGCGGTAACGTAAAAGAGTGAAAAGGCCAGCCCCGTGATGAGGAAGAAGCCCACCCATAAATCCTGCGTGGCCAGGGTGAGCCCCATGAAGTGAAAGCGCCGCTCCTGCACATCCAGAAACACAGCCGGGTAGCCATTGATGGGGATCCAGGGTAGGGAAATATAGATTCCCAGGAGCAACAAGGCGGATCCGCGTCGCCAGGCAGTAAAGCGGCCTCGCACATCCGCTGGATGAATCGTGCGGTGTGATCCATCTGCACGAATGGATGACAACGATTCCAGGGTGGGGGATTTCATGGGGGTATTTGCACCCTCGGTGCCCCGCTTTTTTTTGCTTCTCGCCGATTGCGGATGGAGGGGCCGATCTTGTTTTTTAAATAACGGAATGGGTAATTTTCAAAAAAGATGAAACCTCAAGATTAAATAAGAAATACCTTTAGATCGTAAAGGATGTAAAAGTTTTCACAGCCGAATCATCATCGGAAACGGTTGATTATGAAGCAGTCATAAAAAAGTTTTTCACAGGAATGGCTCTTTTGATACTCGATCTCAATTTCCAGTCCTGTGTAGCCAATGGTATTTACCATGTATTTGAATTGACGGTACATAGGCCAACAAGGTATTCTGAACAAATAACCGGAAATAGCAGTCCCATCCACCAGCCGGAGACCTCCCTCTCATGAAACCATCACTCTCGTATCTTCGTCGCCAGACCTCGCGTTGTGGCTTTTCCCTTGTGGAAGTCGTCCTTGCGACTGGCATTATGGCGCTCGGAGTCGTCACCATTCTCGGATTGCTGCCTCACGGGCTGGAATTATCTAGAAAAACAGCCAATGAGCAGTCTGAGACCCGCATTGTGGACCAGATCGTAGGGGAATTGCAGACCATCAATTGGGCAAACCTTGAAGCAGGCGTGCAGGAAAATCGTTTCTTCGACGATCAAGGCTTGGAACTGGTTGAAGGGCAGACCGGGGGGGCGGATATCAATTCCCTCCTCAGTTACGTTGTGCAGGTAAATCTGCCCCCGCTGGATGTGCGGCTCCCTAGCAACGATACCAACGCCAATCGGCAGGTTAATCAAAATTTAAGGAGAGTGATTGTTAAAATCATCGCTGCACCGATCGCCAACTTCAACTTCGACGCACCTGCATCAGGGGTGCCGATCAAGACAGTGACACAGCTAGTGGCCAATACAGGTCTGGAGCTTTGAGCTCACTTCAGCCACTCCCCAGCTCCGGGGCTAGGAGCGATGTTAATTTCCAACCCCCTCAGTTTTACCGACCATGAAATCCAACCTTGAATCTAAAGGTGCCATTCGCTCAGCCTTCCGGCTCACAGCGGGCCTGGGCCTGGCCCTTTTGGCGCATGCCCCAGCGGGTGCGCAAGCGCCTGTTTTGACCAAGGTGGATGCCTCATCCATCGCCAACAGCAGCGGCTCCTGGCAGGCGGGTCCCGGCAGTTATTCGCAGACAACGATGATTACCGCTACGGCGAGTAACGCGACACGTGTTGGCACCTCAATTTCAACGACTATTGTCATCTCTAATCCAGGCGCGGGATATCTTCCTCCGCCCGCAGCACCTCCTGCGGTGACTATCAGTGCTCCCTCTTCAGGAGGGACTCGGGCTACCGCTCATGCGGTTGTTTCTCCAGAAGGTCGAGTGACTTCAATCGTCGTGGACAATGTGGGCTCAAATTACCCGAGTTCACCTTCGATTACCGTCACCATTGCCCCTCCGGCTCCTGGGGGCATAGGCTCTTCGGTACGCTTCACCAATGATATTAGCTCTGACCGTACCATTACACTTGATGGTGCCAGGACTGTCGGGAAACTGTTGATTGGGGATCTCTCCAGTTCGCAGATCTACACATTGGCTGAGGGAGATGGTGGGGTGTTGACTTTTGACAATGCTGGCTTGGGTGGCGGTGCCTACATTAATAAAACCACCGGTGGTTCAGATGTGATTAGTGCCCCCATCGTGTTAGATGATCAGCTCAATGTGCGCGTGGCGACATCCAGGCTGACTCTCAGCAATACCATCACCGGCAATGGCAACACGCTGACCTCCTACGGAAATGGCGTTCTTTCCCTGACGGGAGACAATACAGGTTCAGATTTTACCCTTTGGCTTTGGAATCGAGGCGGGACAGGCACGGGTGTCCAGGTGGAGCTGGGTGCCACTACAGGAAATGCAGCAGGTGGTGACATCATCATTGGCAATGCTACCCGCGGCACATCTGGGCATGCCGTTTTGCAGTTGCTAACGGGACGCACAAATTTGGACCAGATCAGTGACACTGCCACACTGACCTTTGACAGCTTTAGCGGCAGCGGCCGAAATACCTACTTCAAGCTGATGGGTGGAAGTGAAACAGTGGGTCGCATCCTCGATTTGGGTTCCCTCGCAGTCATTCAAAATCGTGACACTGAAACCACCGTTACAACAGGAGCCACGCTAACCGTTGCCGGCGATGAAGATTCCTATGTCTCTGGCTACATTCGTGACAATGGGGGCAGTGGGAGCACCAACCTGCTCCAGAGTGATTCTGCAGGTACACCCGGTACGCGTGCTTTGTCTGTGGTTAAAGATGGAGCTGGCACCTTCACCATGCGGGGAACAAATATTTACTTTACAGGTGGTTTGAACATTACTGAGGGTACTGTTCACCTGAATCAGACCACGAATTTTCGAAGTGATGTGACGAACAATGGCACACTGATTCTGGAAAACACCGGCACTTGGAATTTTCAGAAATCTTTCACAGATATCTCAAAACCCGAATACTTGCGAATCACCGGCAGCGGTAGTGTTGTCAAACAGGGGACGGGCACCCTTAACCTCCTGGCTAAATGGAATGCCACCACCAATTCAGCTGAAAATCACCAAATTGGCAACACGCTGACGGTCCGAAACGGAGTTTTAAATTTGACCGGTATCGGAACTGGAACAGTCATCGGGAATTCGGAAGTTGGAGACGGACTAGTAATAGCCGGTGACTCAGGCTCAACGATAACTCGTAATGTCAATCTGCTGGGACGCACTACCATCAATGGAAATATTGATGCCACGGGCCGTTTTAATGTTGCCGGCAGCGCGTTGACTGTCCGAGGCGCGACGTATGAAACCAACAGCGGTACCGCTTTTGAAGCGGGACGCCTCACTGTGAATGGTAGTATCAAGCTTACCTACATGGATCTGCGTCTAGGCAGCAACAATGCAGTGAGCGGTAACGCAAGTAACCTTGACGGAGTGATTGATGGCAACATCAGCAGTCTCACCCTTGTCGGGCGGCCTGGGATATTGGGATCCACCAAAAATGGTGGCGGCTTGTTCATTAGCAACAACGTCAGTTCCAACAATACCAACCGTTTTGCCGACGGAGCTGCCATCAACATGAAAGGCGGCGTCATTCATCTGACCAATGATGCCGCTGCTGGTGTTAATTTTTCAGAAACGCTCGGTGCGCTGAATCTGTTGCAGGGCAGTTCCCAAATTGCCAATACCCAGGCAGCTACAGGGCGGACATCCACACTGACATTCGGCACCCTGACCCGTAACGCTGGAGCCACAGTCGAATTTGGTGGCCTGCTGACAAATGGTACGGCGGACAATACAACTCTGGGCACGACCCGAAACAAAATCCTCATTACAGGTGCTACGAATACCGGGTTTATGGGAGCATGGGCCACCTCCGGCAATGAGTTTGTTAAATACAACACGGTCAATGGCGTGACGCAGTTCACTGCGGGCGATTACATGATCTCAACCGGAGCTGCGACAGGTACCAACGGCCAAACCTCCTGGACACCGGCAACTAACCTGAAATTGACATCCTCAGCCACCTTGGCGACAAGCACTTCGGGTGGAGCAATCCCAGGACATCGCGCGATTAATTCTTTAAATCTTCAGTCCGTCACAACTGCGGCAGCAGCAAATCGCACTATTGCTTTAAGTAGTAGAATTCTTTCGATAGAATCTGGTGGTTTACTTTCCAATCATGGAAATCACACGATCTCTGCAACAACAGGTTATTTGACCGTAGGCACAGCAGCCGGAACAGTCGGCGAGCTTATCACCACCGTGGGAACTGCTACTAGTACTACTGGCACCATCACGACAAGTTCACTGACCATTTCAGCGCCCATACGCGATTTCAGCCTTACCTTGGGTGGTACCACGACATACATGGATTCGGGTTCAAATAAGTTGAATATTCCTGCTAACAATGCCCAGGTACTAAAGGTGGGCATGGCGGTAACGCATCCTAATTTGCCTCCAGGCACCGTTATTACGGAGGTTGTTCAGACTGATACCACCACTCAAATTACTCTGAGCAATGCGCCGATCTCGGGGGGATTAGTGGCGTCGTCTCAGTCAGTGGTCATCTCCGGCGGAAGCGTCGGTTTGACGAAGGCTGGACCTGGAACGCTGGTTTTGTCTTCTACCACAGGCAATACTTACAGTGGACCTACCATTGTGAATAACGGCATTTTAAGTCTGCGGCATCAGGACAGTCTGGGCACAGCACCTAGCAGCTTTGTTTCGAATCAGGTTCAGATTAATGGCGGGACTCTGCAATTTACACGGGCAGCTGCAGTTGGGGAAACGAAGTATGATTTCAATTATGGTGGCAGTCAGGACTCTAATTTAAACGGAGCAAATCGTGGATTTTACTTCGGCGAATCTGGCGGACGGCTGGAAGTGGGAACAGCAACCACCAATCCTGGAGAATCCAATAACCCGCTGATCAATGTCACCATTGCTAACCCTATCGATGCCTATGGCCTGGTAGAACTAGCTGTAAAGTCTAATACTTCACCCAACTCCAGTTTCACAAATACCCTGACGTTAGGAACTCAGTCCTCAACGAATCAGTTTAGAGGAGGTATCAAAACTGAGGGTAGCTACAACGGTACTATTTTAGTGAATGGCAATAATTACATCAATGGGTTCTTGATGGAAGGTTCTAATTTTACTTTGGAGCATGACAATGACTTTAGTGGTCCAATTCGTATTTTCGGCGGTACACTTACTTTGAATGGCTCCAATACTTACAACGGCAGTAACCTATTTACTGAAACAATCATTGTCGGCGGTAGGTTAGTGATGGGTAGCAGCACCGCCTTAGGGACGGAAGGTTTCAAAATTAACTTGTCAGAGACCGCAGAATTTCGACTCAATGGCACAAATCAAACATTGAGAGGATTAACTGGCGTCACAAACTCTAGAATCAGCAATGGAAGTGTGATTGAAGCAAACCTTACTATCAATATTGATGCAAACGAGACCTTTAGCGGTGAAATTGTAGACGGAGGCTTTGAAAGCTTAAATTTGCACAAAACGGGTCCAGGCCGCTTGACTCTGACTAATGAAAAAAACGATTTCAGCAGGTTAACCATCTCTGAAGGGGTATTGGATGTCACTACGGTTTCGCGCAGTGGCAGAAATTCAGCAATTGGCCGTGGTATCGATGGCAGTGCATCTGAAATTGTCATCAATGGAGGTGCACTTTCCTTTACCTTGTCCAATGAGCAATACACTGACCGCTCCTTCACTATGGGGGCGGGTATAAATGGGGCCACTCTTGTGGCCAATGGCGTTGATCAAGCCGCCCGAATAATATTGGGTGAGAATACCATTTCTGGAGCAGGCACCATCAATGAAGAGCGGACAAACAGTGCAGCCGTAGCTTTTATAGGAAGTGGGTCACGCACCTTGACCCTCAGTGGTTCGAATTTGGGGGACAACGAATTTCAACTACAACTCTCAGACAAATCCATTACGGAAACCACGTCACTGCTGAAAACTGGGGCAGGCACCTGGGTTCTCGGCACGGCAGGAGATTTCACCGGCCAAGTAACGGTGCACGATGGAGCACTGGCCATCGCTGCTAATAACGTTTTAGGCACGACTGGAATCCATACGACGGTTGATCTCGCCGCCAATACCTTTACCGGTAACTTACCTAATGGAGTGGAGGTGTCTTTCCTTTATTTGATTGGCAAGCGTCTGCCGCTCGGTATTCTTCCAAACCAAAGGTATTATGTTATTGAATCGGATAGCATAGCTCTGACATTTAAACTGGCGACCACGAGGTCCTCAACAACTGCAATTGATATCGAAAGTCCGACTCAAAATGCTGATCTGAGTGACATCCGATTTATTCCGAATATTCAGGCAATGGCTACTACAGTCGCAACGATGGAACCTGCGAGCACTTTTACAGGTAACCTGCCGAATGGCACAGCAGTAGTTTTCGCTACGCAGATTGGTGCTAAACTGACAGGTAAATCTGATAATGTTCTTTCTTCACTGCCCAACGGCATTGTGGCTTATGAAACCTATTATGTCATGAATGCGACAGGAAATACTTTTCAAGTCTCCAAGACTTTAAGTCCGCTCACTAAAGTGACTTTAACCAGTAATTCTACCGGTAATATTTATTATAAGGCGGAAGTCCCTGGCAATACCTCAGAGGGGATAGCTGTTTTGGGTGGACGTTTGGAGTTGCGTAACGTGGACTATATCACTCCTGAAACCGTCACTTTCCAAGGTGGTGCATTGACAGTAGGAGCCAATACGGAGGCACGCTGGAGCGGTAATTTCGATATTCAGTCAGCAACTAATTTTACTGTCGCATCCGATTCAGAATTGACTCTGGATGGAAATCTATTGGGAAACCGAGCCATCACTCAGTTAGGAGAAGGCACAGTCAGGCTGCGTGGTGAAACACTGATGCCTACGCAGCCAAACGCTCCTGGTGCAACTGGTACCTCCACGGCCGGTCAAATGGACAACTCTCGTCGGAGTTATACCGTTCAATCGGGAACATTAATCCTTGATTATAGCCTCAATAACAATTCCAAGTTGGTGGACCTCGCAGCCCTGGTCTTGGGGGGAAGTCGGCGTGGCGGTGAATTGAGACTTCAGGGAGGAAACCACGAAGAAATCATCTCGGGCCTGACTCTGAGCGGTGGTGCCAACCGAATTTATCGGGATAGTGGCACTAGCAGCATCAGACTGAATACGATCACACGTGGAGAAGGTTCTACGCTATACTTTGATCTGGCAAGGATTGCCTCGGTGGACAATCTGAATACAAACAACATACTTGGAGGATGGGCAGTCATTCGAGACGCAGTGGCCCCAGCACGTTGGGTGATCCCGGGGACGGTGAGCAAAAACTTTTCAGCGAATGCGGTGACTAATGTTTTATCGCTGCCCTTGGCCCAAGGCAGTCACTTTTTGAGTGATGGTACAGCGGTAAGGTTGACGACTGTGGGTACCCTGCCTGCCCCTTTACAAACTGGGGTGACTTATTATGTGACCAACGCGGGAACACGCACTTTTAAACTCTCTGAGGTGCCATTCGGTCTTCCAATTGACATCTTGGACACTGGTACTGCTGGTGCCACTCAACATACAGTAGCTACTTATTTGGCAGGTGGGGAAATCGCTCGCTTGGGGGCGGGTTCTCTTATTTTTACAGCTAACCAAGACAATTATCCCGGGGTGCTGGGCAATAATGTCTTCCAAATTGAAATTGATAATGTTGCGACTACAGGGCCAATCACTTCTGTTCTCTCAGGCGGATTTCCAAACAACTTGCCAATTGTTTACAAGATTACTACCACCTCGGATAACAGCAGCACGAAAGCAATCGTAGAGCATGTTAATAGCAATCCGACAGTTACCACTTACTTTACCGCAAGTGCATCAACTTTAGACACCACTGCGGATCCACAAGATTATCCCCCCACATACCTTAATGGAGGCAGTGATGATACAGGTAGTGACAATATGGGGTGGGCGCGCAACGGCTCCAATTCTGCCGATGGTCTCGTCCAGGTGAATACAAACTACAGCAACAATGCGTGGGGCCGGAATCTCAACACGACGGTCAACCCCAATTTATTGAGCGATCCATCGCTTTCGATATCCCCACTGGAAAATGAAACTTTTACCCTTCGATTTGCCGCCAGTGCACCTTCGACAATCAATCTGAGTAGGGATGAGTTATATACGCTACAGACGGGATCCATTTTGATCTCGCCCAGCGTCGGGGCCAATGATTCTACCATCAACGGAGTGGGGAACTTGACCACTGAGAATTCTGGCAATCTTCGCAATTTCCTGATCCACCAATACAATGAACTCGGGGATTTGGTGATCGGTGCCGATATCGTTAATCGTGAGCCTTTCACAAGATTAGGCAGCCTGACCCGCGGGGACCTGACGATTCTTAGTGGTCTTAGCAGAACAGATGACCTTTTAAATGTCCCAGTGAGTGGATCTGTGATCCCTGAAGGAGCAACAGTCACCGAGATTATTGATGCCTATACAGTGAGAATTAGCGAACCCGTCACAAGTACCACAGCAGTCCGTGAGGGATTCATCTTTACTATTGATGCTGTACCGGTTGAACGCCAAGCCACGACGCAGAATGCGACGACCCAAAATCGCATCAATGGCATCGTTGATAGCCAAGGAAGAATCTCGACTGCCGACCTTTATATTGGTATCCAAGTTTCCGGGCCAGGCATACCTGCGGGTGCCACAGTAACTGCTATTTTGAATGATGCAGATATTCAGATTAGTACGAACCATTTCTTCAACGGCCTGCTGACACAACTTACCTTCACACCGACAAATGGACTTGAAAAACTGGGTAAAGGAACTTTGATCCTCAATGGCAACAACACTTACGATGGTGTGACTTTCTTGGCTGACGGCATGCTACGGGCGCTCAAGCTGACAGATGGCGGTGTGGCAGGAAGCCTTGGCATATCTTCGGCACTTGAAGATAATCTTAATTTCAATGGCGGCACATTACAGTATGTAGGAGAAAATTCCTCTACTAATCGTGGTTTTACCATCACGGATTATGCTGTGCTTAACATTGGACATGAGAAGACCACCTCCCTGTTTACGGGCAATATTAAAGTGACCGGACAATTGGGGGCCAGTGACAGGCTCGAAAAAACTGGTTCAGGCACGCTAGAAATGCGTGGTTCAGGCAGTCTAAATGCGATCAAGGTGGATGAGGGCAAATTGCGTGTTCAAGTGGTGGATCTCAACCCCTCGGCTGCAACCACTACAGCATCAAATCTTGGAGGAAATCTGCTTACCAGCCTGCATGTCTCAGGGGGGGCGTTTGAACTTCGTGGTCTGGCAGAGGCAAATGCAACACAAACGTACGGCGGGTCCTTTTATGTGGGTGAAGGCAGTTCTGAAGTTCGGGCCATCAGCGTGGTGGGATTTAATCCTGCCAATCTAAGCAGCGGTGAAGTTCAGCGCAGCACCACTCTGACATTGATGGGTGGAGATGACATGGCAAGCCTTGTGCGTATGTCAGGTGGGACAGTACGTTTTGTCGAATCGCCTGAAGGTGACGCACTCGGTGCAAATATTGTATTAAATGCAGCCGATCAATTTAAAAGTGTGATCCTGCCTTGGGCAGTTTACGAGAATACGACCAATGTGGCCAATCCCGGGGTGAACGATTTTGCCTCAATCGAAGCTGGACCTACGGCTAATATTATATCGGCCGATGTGGCCTTCCTGTATAAATTGGGGCCTGATAGTGTCAAAGCTAGCACTTGGGGTCTTACGGGTGCTAAGATCAATGCTTCTGAAGGGGGCACAGAAACAGTAGAGTTCTTGAGTGGTGTTACCGTGGTAGAAGGTAGCACAACAGTCAGCATAAGTTCGAACCAGTCTGTCAGATTTAACCGTCTGATGACAACCATGAGTGTTTTTGGTCCTGGTATTGTTGCTGGAACAAGAGTTCTTGCCATTGATAAGGTAAACCGCACGGTGACTCTCAATAATGCAGCTACGCTGAGCTCGACTTCGGGGGTTTATACTTTTGAGATGGTGAATACCATCAATGGGTATGTGGGAGTGGATTCTTCTAACCCGTCTGCTGGTGCTGACCGCGAAGTTAACAGCCTTCGTTATTACAGTAATTTGGACAGCCTGGTAACGATTAACGATGGCAGCACCCTTAAGATCACTTCAGGTGCGATTTTGGTGGGAGCCAATGTGCGCGGTGGAAACAAAAGTATCCTGGGCGAAGGTGACATCACAGGTGGCGGCTCAGGTGATTTCAGTAACATCATTATCCACAATTATAATGCGGGGGGGACATTAACCATCGGTGCAAATGTTGTTCAGAACATTATCAAAACCCAAAGAATAGTGGGTGGAGTCGCTGTCGGATATGGCTCAGTAACCAGTGGAGAGACCTTGCTAGATGTTCCTTATGAGGAATACATCATGTACACACAAGTTTCTGCCGGTATGAAAGTGACCGGGGAAGGTATAGCTACAGACACTTATGTGACAAGCGTGGTGGACGGGAAAATTTACCTCTCCAAGCCAGCCATAAGCACGGAGGAAAATGAGATTTACAGCTTCCATTCAGTGACAAGTTTTGTGCAGGCAGGGATCGGCACCACTATCCTTTCGGGCGACAATACATATACAGGCAATACCTTTGTCCACGGTGGAGTGCTGCGATTGGATTCTGCCAATGCAGTGCCAGGTGGCATTACCGCTTCGGCTGACGAAGACACATCGAGTCATATCATTGTCAAAGATGGAGTAGTTGGCCTGGGCCTGGAAGATTTTACCCGTAATTTGGGGACTGCTAACAATCAGATTGAATTTAAAGGCAGTGGTGGTTTTGCTGCCTACGGTGCCGACCGTGTGGTGGACTTTGGTGGAGCTGGTTTGACAAAGCGGCTGCGTTTTGGCAATGAGGGTTTTGTGGCAGATGGTTCCTCGCTGATTCTGGGGGCGGCCGATGCCACCCATAAAGTGATCATGGCCAATCCGATTGATCTGGGCAGCTTTAGCCAAGCAGTAAGAGTAAACAATGGCCCAGCGGATATCGAAGGTGAATTGGCCGGGCCGCTGTCAGGTATTGGCAAGCTTATCAAATTTGGACTTGGTTCTCTACGTCTGAATGCGGCAAACACGCATACTGGCGGGATTGAAATCTCGGAAGGACGTCTTGTCGCTGCGAATGTAGCCAATGTTTTTGGAACTTCTACGGGCATTGTCTCGATGGGCACCAGCACGACTAACACCTCTAAAAATGGGGCTATTGAACTGACCCTTGAAGGTGGAGTAATCAGCAACAGCCTCAAAATTGGCAGTGTTAATTCAAAGGGGTCGGACTGGGTCACACGAGGCACGGTAGCAAATGTGGCTTCTCATTCCTCCATGATGGTGGTGAATGGTTACCCAGCGATCGCTTATTATGATACGACGAGCAAAGACTTAAAGTTTGTTCGTGCCGCCGACGCGAGGGGTAATTCCTGGCTGGCACCGGTGACTTTGGCCTCCCGTGGGGACGTAGGTCAGTATCCCTCTTTGTCCATCATCAATGGCAATCCTGCGGTGAGTTATTACAATGCCACCAATGGAACCCTCTCTTACATCCGCTCCAATGATGCGAGCGGTGTGACTTGGGCCATCCCAGTGCTCTTAGATACCAATCCGGTGAATGTTGTCGCCGCGCAGCCGGATGGGAAAGTGGTCGTGGGCGGTACCTTTGTGGAGTTTGACGGTGTGGTCAAATCTCGGCTTGTGAGGTTGCTTGAAGACGGAGGCCTGGATCCTGATTTTAACGTCACTGTAAATGGTGAAGTCCGCGCGATCGTCATTGAGACAAGCAATAACAACAACATCATCATCGCGGGTGCATTTACCCAAGTAAACGGTGTCACATGTGGTAACATCGCACGTTTGAGCAGTGCTGGTGTTCTGGACGTGACATATACTGCAAATGCTTCGGGCGGTGCTGTTCGTGCCTTGCTGTTGCAACCAGATGGCAAGCTGCTGGTAGGGGGCGCATTTACCAGCATCGGCGGGAGTTCGCGCAACCGCCTGGCACGCCTCGAAACGACGGGGCTTGCAGATAACACCTTTGCTCCAGATGTGAACAATGAAGTGTTTGCATTGGCACGTCAGACAGATGGTGCTGTCGTCTTCGGCGGCACATTTACTCAAGTGAATAGCATTACTCGCAACCGCGTTGCGAGAGTGAGTTCACTTGGTGTTTTGGAAGACTTCAATCCGAATGCGAGTGCCCAGGTTAGTGCTGTTGCCGTAGCTGCTGATAACAAGATTTACATTGGCGGAACATTCGCAACAGTCACTGGAACTGGCTCTACGGTAACTAAAACCCGTAACCGTCTCGCCCGTTTGAATTCGGATGGCACAGTGGACACAAATTATGCTGTCGAGGTGAATGCTGAGGTGCGTGGACTCCGTCGTCTGTCTACGGACAAGATTGCTCTTTATGGCATCTTCACGGGTGTGGGACAGACTCCGGCCAATTATCTTGCCCGCCTCAATTCTAATGGTGAGGTGGATGAAACTTTCCTGCCAGATCCTGATTATGAGGTTCGTGGCTTGGATGAGCATAATGGCAAGCTGGTTATCGGCGGCCTTTTCAGCAATGTTGGCGGTGCTACTCAACAGTTTGTAGGACGTCTGTTAATGACTGGCGTTGCTGACACTGCTTTCAATAAGCGTCGCGTGAATGACCGTGGACAATACAGCTCACTCTGCCAAGTGACGACCGCCCCCGCCATCTCTTACTATGATGTGGCCACAGGTGATCTGCGCTTCGTTCGTGGCCTGGATGTGAACGGGGCCGCCTGGGGTGCTGCACTGACGCTGGCCTCAGAGGGTGATGTCGGCAAGGCCACCTCCATGAAGATCGTCAACATCGGCGGTGATCTGGTCAGCCAATATACTCAAACGGGTAGTGCAGGCATTTCAGGTGTTGCCATCCTGGGCACTCCTGCCATTGCCTACCATGATGAGACGAATGGTGATTTGAAATATATCCTTTCAAATAATGCCGACGGCTCATTTTGGGGCAAGCCCGTGACCGTGGTGGCGACCTCGGATCATGTAGGCGATTACCTTTCTCTGGCGATGGTGGACGGGGCCCCTGCGATCGCATACTATAACACGACTGATGGAGATTTGGAGTATGTCTATTCCGTCAATACGAACGGCACGAAAAATGTTGCTGGTGTGAAGACTAACCTGACGAGCGTTGGCGGCAGTCCCGTCACCATCCCGGAAGGCAATGTGACTTATACCCCAACCTGGAGCACACCAAGGAAGCTTGATGAATCTGGGGACGTGGGGCTACATCCAAGTCTGGCTGTTGTGAATGGCCAGCCGACATCCGCCACAGGGTTCCCTGCGGTGGCTTACTATGATGCCACAAATATGGATCTGAAGTATATCAGAGCTGGAACATCCAATGGCTTGGCTTCGCCAAATCCGGCTATCCCCGCCTGGGGAACGCCAATCAAGGTGCAGACAGCCGGAAATGTAGGCCAGTATGCCAACTTGGCCATGACGGACGGGGTTGCTGGGATCAGCTATCAGGATGGAACCACTGTTAAATTTCTCCATCTGTCCGATGCAACAGGGTACTCCAAAATTGATGTTGAGGGGAATACAACGCTGGCAGGTGGCATCAACCTGGATGGCAGCGTATTGTTCGCCCCAGATCTTGGGCAGACTCTCACGATTACAGGTGCCCTGACGGGAGCAGGCGGCATCCGCCTTATTTCTGAGGGAAGTCTGTTAATTAGCGGCACGAGCAACAATTTCGGCACCGGCCTGGGGGCTGATCAAGAGGCTCCTGTAGTCATTCGCACGGGAGATCTGCTGTTGGGTTCAAGCAATGCTCTTGGCACCAATCGAGTGGATCTTGGAGATTCCTCCCCAGGGTTGATCACAAAGCGCGATGTAAATGGAAATGTGGTCCAAACGAATCCGCAAGTGATCACGGTGGAGCGCGCCACAACCGGCTTCAGCCTCATTCGCTCAGGCGGTCGCTTCGATGCTCAACATAACGGAAGATTCGGCAACGTTGCTGAAGGCCCGGGTGCCTTTGTAGAAGTAAGCACCACCATTGATGGGCACACTTATACCCAGGCAGATGAGGGAACACTCATCCTGGTAAAAGATGAAATTGACAATCCAGCCTGGAACGGTGTTTACAGCATTCAGTATGCCTCAGGCATCCAACTGGATGGCACTATGAATCTTGTGCGTGCTCCTGCGATGGATGAACTGGCCGAATTTGGTTACGGTATTCAGGTGCGCATCACGGACGGCACATTTGCTGGAAAAGCCTATTTCCTGGCCAGCAAGGTCGTGGAATTTAATGCCTCGCCAGTCCACTGGGTAAATGATGCCCCAGATGCTGCGCTAGCCCTGCGTGCGAATGTCAGCGGATTGACCATTGCCAACGACATTGACGTTAACAGCAGGCTCGGTGCCGGGGCGATGAGCCTGGGCGCTGCACAAACGGTTACTACCGGCAATGTCACATTTACGGGCGCCATCACCCTTCAAGACAATCAGCCTGCAACGGCTGAGCTGCAGACATTGAGGCTCGATTCCTCCATCGCCAGCGGCTACGGCGTCAGCGTGAACGGCTTGATATCTGAAAGCCACGGCACTTCTGCTTCGGGCGCTCCGGCTGATGTCCTTACCTTGAGCAAAACTGGGACTGGGGTGGTTACCTTGCGGAATAATTCCAATAGCTTCCATGGGGGAGTGACCGTGGACCAGGGTACATTGCTGATCATGAATACAGATGTATTGGCCGGTTCCGCAACAGGCAGCGGCACGGTCACTGTGAATGCTGCAGCCGTGCTGGGTGGTACAGGGCGCATTGGTGGGGCCGTCAATCTCATCGGCACAGGTACGGATCTGGCTACACGGGCGATTCTGCGTCCCGGAGACCCAACACTAGTCGCCGTCGGCGAGGAAAAGCTGACCATTGGCGGAGCGCTGACGGTAGGTGCGAATTCGGTAGTTGAGTTCGCTCTTGGTTCCACCAACTGGACCAAACTGGCGGCTGAAACTGTCAGTATGACCCCTACGGGTCGCCTGGTGGTGACTCTGACTGACCTTCCTGCCTATGGAACGGTGTTTGACCTTATGGATCTGACCACCACCCTGACCTTCACAGCCCCTGGTGCAATCTCCCTGAGAGATTATTTGAAGCTGCCTGGAGAGTATGAATGGAATACGGATACATTCCTCACCGACGGCAAAATCACCTTGGTCAAACAAACAGAGCAAGTATCCATTGTTAGCATCACGCGGACACCGGATAGTGCCGTCAATCCTGGTCAGTCCATGGCATTCACCGTTACTGTCACCGGTAGCCCAGTCTTTAAATATCAGTGGCAGAGGAGTATCAATGCTGGGCCATTTGAAAACTACGGCCCTGCGAGAGAGTCCCAAGGTCCGATTCATACGACTAATGTGCTTACGCTGCCTTCCGTGGTTGAGGCCGATCAAGGCTCATATAGGGTGGTGGTGAGCAATGGTGATGGTGTTTATACGCAGACTAGCTCAGCGGTGGAACTCATCGTAAATGATCCGCCATCACTCACAGTGTTGGGGTCTCACGTTAAGAATCCAGGTGAGACAGCAACATTCACCATCACTGCATCCGGCCCAAATCCCTACACCAGTTTTGTCTGGAAAAAGGGTGCTACGGTCATCAATTCAGGTGGTCGCTTCACGATCACTTCGGATTCCACGACGGGCGTGTCCACTTTGGTGATCACGGACGTTTCAGACGTGGATACATCGAACAACTACAACGTAACCGTGGGCAACGCAGTCGGGAACACCGTCAGCAATTCCGCTTCTCTCACAGTAAATAAAGCCATCGTCATCACTCAACAGCCGATTAACTCGGTCATCGCTGAAGGTGAAACGGCCAACTTTAATGTGGTCGTGTCTGCGACATCTACTGCCCCAATCAACTACCAATGGCAGTGGGACAAGGACCGTGCTGAGGGCGACTATGTGGCCATTAACGACATCGGCATTGTGTCTAACACAAATCAATTGAGCCTTGCTGGTCTTACGAATGAAGATTCCGGCTTCCGTGTGCGGGTCCGGGTATGGAATGTGGTGGGTGAGGAAATAAGCACTGCAGCTTCAATCATGGTTCAAGGCAATACTGGCGTTCCTGTTTTCCTTGATCACCCTGCTTCGCAAACCGTGCTTGCCGGCACCATCATGTATCCCGGGGATACCGTCCAACTTGTCGCCCGTGTTGGCGGATCAGCTACAGGCCGCAAACTACAGTGGAGAAAAGGGACGGCGAATGTTCGTCTCGGGGAGATCATCGCTAGCGGTATCAAGTCCACCGTTACAGTCACCGAGGAGGTCGTCGGTGACACCCTGCGCTCCACACTGACCATCACGAACATCACACCCGCACTGATGGGCGAATACAACTGCCTTGCGACCAACAGTTCAGTTTTGATTGCCAAGAACGCACCTGTTAGCAAATCAGCTTTGGTGGCTGTGGTTAGCAACAATCCAGACCTTGTCATTGCAGCCCAAGATACCGGCAAGGAAAAAGCCACTATGACCGTCACGGTCTCCTCCCCTAAACTGCCCGTAGGAACGGTCATCCAGTATCTTTGGAAGAAAAATGGTGCCGATATTGAACCAAATACTCCTTTAGACCCACTTCGCATCACCGGTGTGACTGCCAAAACATTGGTTATTAACAGGGTGACCGCTGCAGACCGTGGTATTTATACCTGCATCGTTACCGGCCCAGGGGATTTGGATCATCGCACTGCCGAAGGTGGACGCCATGACCTGCGAGTCTATGATTCAGCCCCTGTGCTGGGTGAAATCGTCTTCCCTCCGGCCATGGTAGGAGCAGATTTCGAATATCGCATCCCTGTGGAATTGGGTGAGGACGGATCACAAGCACCCGTGAGTTACAAGGCTGTCGGCCTGCCCGCTGGATTGAAACTCGACGTCAAGACAGGTTGGATCACCGGACGTCCGACGACCTACAAAGCTGGTGGCTACATGGTCACCCTGACGGCTATTAACAAGATCAAGCCTGATCCCCTGAATAACCTGAGCACCAAAGGCCCTCTCTTGTTGAACGTGCAGGATGTGCCGACTGGTGTAGTTGGCATATATGCTGGCTGGCTGCCACGGCATGAGCTCAACGGGAATGTCGGTGGACGGTTTGATCTGACCACAACTTCCAAAGGGGCGTTCTCTGGCAAGGTCACCCTTGGCTCTGGCAGAGTCTTTGTGGGCGGAGTTGAGACCGATGGTACTTCGATTGTCTATTCCTTCAAAGGAACACTGACTTTGGACCCCACCCTGGTCAATCCGCAGATGCCAACGGCTACGGTATCCATCCTGCGTAAGGCCCCTCTGTCGCCACTGACGCTGACCTTCACCTTGAATCCGACGACGGATCTTATAGCCTCCGCCTCTTTGAGCAACGGAAGCGCGACCATGCCCTTCACAGGTTGGAGGAGCAAGTGGACGACCACCGCGCCAGCCACAGCCTATGTTGGTTACCATACGTTTGCCATGATGCCTCCGACGACGCCTCCTGAGGATGCCGATGAGGCTGATGAGGCTCCACAAGGAGACAGCTACGCCTACTTCACGGTGAAGCCAGATGGCAAACTGTCCATGGTGGGTAAAACGGCCGATGGACAGACCATCAGTGGTGCCCAGTTTGTGGGTCCTTCCGGGCAGATCCTGATCTACCAGATCCTTTATAAAACCACGGTGAAAGGCTCCTTGGTTGGCCAGGTCTCCCTTAATCCCGGAGTGACATCTACATTCGCAGATAACACCATTACAGTAACTTCTGGCCTTCCATCCTCAGCCCCTAGCTGGAGTTGCCCGCCCAATTTGATTGCCACCAATTACGTTTATCCACAGGGTTTCAACATGACCCTTGGTGTCACGGGTGGCGCATATGAAGACCCAACTCGGGCCAATCCTAACCCTTCCACTCCGTATCCGCTGATTCTGGGGCTGACGGCTGGCACAAACAACGCGGATCTAAAATTCTACCTGGATCAGCTCGATGTGCCCCCAAGTGCAGATCCTAGCCTGCCATATCCTGGAGCTCCCTCCACGGACACTATAGACGTGATTGCTGGCAACAAAGTACTCGTTCCAGTTCAGATCACCGATGGTCCTCTAGTCAATCCCTCCAAAACAACGCTCTCGGTGGTTGCCAAGACCGGCCTGTTCAGCGGCAAGGTCAATCTGATCCAGATTCATTCCGTGGTTGAAGGAAAACCCATCTACATCACCCGTTCCTCCACCTTCCAGGGCATCATTGTCAAAGAAGGCAGTGGCTTGCGGGGTGTGGGCTATTACCTGATGCCGATGCTGCCTACTTTTGGGACTGGACAGACTGTAGCGAAGATGCAGAAGGTCTCCAATCAGGTCGAATTCGCTCCCGCAGATCAGTAAAACCTTTGCCCTGAAGGGGGTATAACCCTTTCAGGGCTTTTTCTTGTCAAAAATCGTCTGTAATAACGAAGTACATACTGAGCAATGACTTGAAAAGAATTCAGCTTTCCGATTTAATCGCAAAAAAGAAATCAATTTCCCCCTCCGTCATGAAACACATACGCCTCTTTCTTGCTGACGCACGCCGTCACCAGGGGTTAGCCCTGATCATCGTGCTCTCGATGCTCGCCCTAGCCACGATCGTCATCCTGGCCTTTCTCAGCGTCGCTGACACAGAAAATAAGGCAACCAACGTCTATTCCGCCTCGCAGTCCTCGCGCCGGTTTGCGGATACAGCGGTGAACATGGTCATCTCACAGATTCGAGCTGGTTCGGCTCGTGAGACGCCTGGGACACCGGTTATCCACGCCACACAGCCAGGTGCTGTAAGGAAGTATGCCGCCAGCGGAGACTTCCTCGCAGGATATAAACTGTTTTCTGACAAGGACATGGTTTACCGGGCCACAGGCAACTCTGGCCAGGTTAATCAGGCTGAATTCGATTTTGTGCGAAATTCAGAACCTCCTGCAGATTGGAATCAGGGAAACAACTTGGCACGCTATGTGGATCTTAACGACCCAGTCATCAAGGGTGTAGCAACAGGAGCGGAAAATAATAAAGCACAGCCCCAAATTTATTTCCCGATCATTGACCCGCGCGCAGGGCAGGACATCGATCCCACAGGCCAGGAAACGCCGGTTGAAGGCTTTTCCTATGAGACAAAAACAGCATTAACCTCAGCTACCTTAAGTGGAGTCGCCGTCGGCCAGGATACTGCACCCATTGTTAAGCCAGCGGCAGATACCCTGGCCAATAATATCAATACTCTCCGTTTAGCCATGCCGGTCCAGTGGCTGTATGTGTTGAAAGACGGCACCGTGGGGTATTTAAATGATGGATTAAATTTCATGGTTTTAGACAACCAAGAAGGCGGGCTGCCAGGAGGACCTTCGGTGTCTCCTGATGAAGACTACGGCGTTCCTTCGGAAGTGAATCCCATTGTAGGCCGCGTCGCTTTCTGGACAGACGACGAGACTTGCAAAGTCAACATCAATACGGCTTCAGAGCCTACCTATGTCGGTCAGCCCATCTATTATCATGAGCGTGATCACCAGTGGGGAGATTATCCTCCTGCGACCCGTGAATACCAGCGTTATCCTGGTCATCCCGCCACAGTTGCCCTCAGTAGTATCCTTTACCCGAATCCCCTGCAAAGTGCCAACCGCAGCTTAGACACCTATGGACGTGCGGGGCCAGTGGCCAACAAAGCCCGAGCTCTTGCTGTTAAAGAGCGAATCTATGACTTGATCCCACGCATCCACACTGGGGGCAGCATCGCAGGCACACGCACTTTTGAGGCAGATGATTTTGACAGCAATGACACGGAAGTAGGTTCCATGGTGGCCATTGAAGATGCAATGAACGAAAGGCTTTATTCTAGTGTGGACGAACTCCTATTCGACCAGACAAATGATAATACCAGCCGCATTCTTAACAATGCTCAAGCCAATGCTGAGGTGACTCTATTCAATAAAACGACTTTAGAGCGCGCTTCTGCATTCTTAACAGCCAGCAGCCGGGCCAGTGAAATCAACCTGTTTGGCATCCCCAGGATCGCCATGTGGCCTTTGCCCGATGCCTCCTCTTCACCGGCTGTGCCCGGCACCGGATATGACAGCCTGATTCGGTTTTGCTCCCGTCTTGGATCAGCATCCAATCTTTATGCTTTCCAGCGTAAACTTTCCCGGACCATTCCAGGTGTTGGAAATGGAGCGTTTGGTGACATTAGCATTCAGCGGAATTTAGATTTGTTAAACATGCTGGATAAAATGCTGGGTAACTTGCCTGAGGGTAGCCAACAGCCATTTCCAACGAAAAGCATCATTGGCGAAACTGCCAGCACTTTTGAAGCAAAGCTTACAGAGGACAATACTCATCAATTGATCGTTTCGATGTTTGATTACATCCGCTCCATCAATCTCTATGATAGTTTCTTAGTACCTTCGAGCCGCGAAGACTGGCCTGAAGCGAGTTCCAGTGCTAATATATATGATGTGCGCGAAGATACAGAGCAGTTTAAAACTTACACGCCGGGTGTGTATAGAAATTCCTCAACGACTGTCGATTCAAATACTGGCATCAGTTACAAGGAGGATCCCAGGAGAGACAGATTTTTCCCAGGTCATGGACAGGTAACTCCTTCGTTGCATCCAAGTTGGAAGGTTACTAATGGCGGCTCAGTCAAAGGATTCGGACGATTCATTTCTATCAGTGAAATCGGAATCCAGTTCATCTGCACGGCTGATGGGCAAAACGACATGTACAGCTGGAGAATTCCTGAAAAGGATAATTCTGCGCCTGAGTCAAACGTAGAAAAGCCTCGCCAGTTTAAAATCCCGGAAATTGCTTTGGAAGCCCTGGATGCCGATCCCAGGGTTAGTGGCGGACGCACTGCTTTGGTAGTGGACGGTACGGAATATGACGCTACTTCCCAGACTAAAATATTTGATGTTGAGCAGAATAATGTTCCTGGGTTTGCACCTACCGGGCGGTACCTTACTAATTTAGAAGCAATACACTGGAGCAAGACAGGGGCGGGAGCTAACACTAAATTATTTAAAAATAGATTTTATTCCAATTACCCCCCCTTGTCAAATCCCGATACTTATGTTGACTACGGCATTGCTTCTGGCAGTTCTAAGCCTCTAAGTATAGAAGATCCAAATCACGGTAAATATAGAGAAAATCACCCTGGCTTTCAGCGCGAAAATTGGAACTATACATTGGATTTCGATACACCTTTAGAGACAAATCAAAAGCGTATTCAGGCCATGTTGCAGTTGGAATTCTTCACTCCTTCGGTTGGATATACGGAAATCAATCCAGAATATACGATTGTTTTGTCAGGCTCTGACGTTAGTAATCTACGGGTTGGTAATAATGTACTATTTAGTACTACAACTGATCTTGTTCTGAAAAGTGGAAATAGTCTTTACCTTCAAGGAAGCTCTCCTGAAATAGGCGGATTTGTGTCTTTTAGATCGGTTTTGTTAGATCGTCCGGTCGCAACACGGCCTCCGATGCCTTCAGACACTGGTTACGAATCCAGTGCGACTGGTTCAACTCACTCCCAAGTGCTCAATTTGAATTTAGTATCGAACTTCTTTACCTGGGAGCATGGCCAACCCCTTGAATTTCAAGGAGGGAACATTGAAATTAAAATCTATGACCACCATGTGAATGCTGGCACTACAGACGATCCCGTCCAGATTATACAATTCAACATGCTAGATGGTCAGTTTCCTGCACCGGATTTGGTGGTGGTGGGCACGTCCGGGATGGACTTGGTCGACAAAAGTGGAAAACAGTATACTCATCCCGTGATCCAAGCACCTCATTGGTGGGCATTTCATAAGGATGGAGTTTTCCGCACCAAAGACGGTGAACTCCGTGGTAAAGAACTTCGAGGGCGTTTATTTAAATATACATCGCCTGACCCCAATGGTGGAAGTGTGGCGAAAGTGCCAGACATTGATAAATTTGACATATATCATCAATGCATGCCAGGAGCGCATGCTTTAATTTATTCCGGTGACTTAGATAATTTTAAAGACGTTGTGATACAGCCCAAGGAAAAGCTTTACGAGGACAAAATGCTACGTATTGCCTACGGGCCAAATGAGACATTGGTGCCTGCACGTGCTACAGTTGATGACCAAAGTTGGAACCGCCCTTGGCATTTTGGTACTGATACAGTTCGTGCTTTGCAACCCCCTTATGGTGATGCTCGTCTAATTGCTGGCAAGTACAAGGTGGAACCTTCAGATTGGCGTCCTCATCGTTTTTGGAACGACCAAAATGAGTACATGGCTCATAACTTTTCTGGATACAATGCGGGTGGTGAACCTGGGTTTGACCGAGGAATATCTAATATGGCTCTGGTATCTACAGCGAACAATCAATCGCGCGGCCTGCCTGTGAATGTTACGGCTAAGCCTGAACGCACTCCAGATGCTCCTCATGGTACCAGCAATCCAAACTCAGGGCATCTTAAAATGCAGAGATATTACGATTTTGACGATTCGAATCCCGGGGGGCGGGTTGGACCCTTCATCAATAAAGTGGATGAGGGCAATTACGCCGTATATACAGAGAAGTTATCAACATGGACGCAAGCGATGAAATGGCGGTTCACGTACTTTAAAGGTGCGGATACAAATGCAGCTTATGCCAACTCGACAGGAAGCTATTTCAGTCCGAACCGTATGGTCTCTTCCCCCGTTGTGATGGGTTCACTTCCTTCTCGTCTTTGGGATGCCAATGGGGAGGGGGCATGGACGAATCTTTTGTTCCGGCCTTATGTCCCTGTTGATGCTGGGGAGTCAGGAAGTCTCGTAACGCCCGCTACCTCTCACCCTGGACAGGCATCTCCGCCTGATCATTACCTGCTGGATCTCTTCTGGATGCCCGTGGTAGAACCCTATGCCATCAGCGAGCCTTTATCCACAGCGGGCAAGATTAATCTAAATTATCAAATCATGCCGTTTACTCACATTCGTCGCGCTACCGCAGTGCATGCGGCGATGAAAGGCGAACTGATGGCAGCATTGCCCAATGCAAGTTATGAGATGTCGAAAGATGTTTCGAACAGTTGGAGTAGGGATGGCCAGACTGAACCTAGATTCCGTAGTGAGACAAACGGCAACCATTACTGGCACCGGGAGATCGTAATCGACCGCTTTTATCCTGAAACACAATTATGGTGGGAACAGGGCCTAGCGGAACGCGTGCAGGGGACTCTGCGCCAGTTCGAAGAGCGCTTTAACTTCGGGCGGGGTGAAATGCTGGGTGCCACCGGAAACACGACTGCTGATGCCAGCTTCAGAGGTGGGCTGTTCCGTACGACCTCCCAACTTTGTGAAATGCACCTCATCCCAGGCAAAGTAGATACAGGTGCAAATGTGACTGCTACAGAAATGAGCGGTACCAAATCAACCAGAGATAATGCGTTGAGTAAATTCTGGGGTAAACATGCAGCGACTGGAGACAACACGCGCGAAAGGCCCTACTCAAATCTTTACGCCAAGTTCACGACTCGGTCGAATACCTTCAAGGTCCATGTAAGGTCTCAGGCGATACGCAAAGCGTTGCGCTCTGTGGACCACGATAAGTTTGACCCGGATAAAGACTTGGTGAGCGGAGAATTCCGCGGGTCCTTCCTGCTGGAGCGCTACATTGATCAGGCGGATCTCTCGAATCCACAAAACAATGTGGATTATGCCGCTGCTTCAAACCCTTTCGCGCTAAAACCTCTGGAAAGCTACTATCGCTTCCGTGTTCTTGAATCGAAGCGCTTCGCCCCGTAACGCTAAATTTCTCAGACGACCATGATGAGTCCTCAACATTCTTTTGCCCCTGGGCGCAAAGCTTTCACGCTAGTGGAAGTGCTGGTTTCTATGACGGTCTTGCTCATCCTGCTGCTCATCAGCGCCCAGGTGATCGGGACTGTACAGAGCACATGGACCTCCTCCAATGCACGGGTTAGCCAATTCCGAGAGGCGCGAACGGCTTTTGACATCATCACCCGTAATCTCAGCCAAGCCACGCTGAATACTTATGTGGATTATGATGACAGCTATTTGAAGGACGGTGTCTCTAATGCAAACATCAGCACAAGAGCTCCCACTAAATATCTACGTAAATCGGATCTGCGCTTTATTTGCGGACCTTCCGTCGCGGCTGAAGGTTCGCCGATGGATGGGCTGCTGGCCCAGGCGGGTGGGCGCGCTTATTCACCCGGGCATGCAGTGTTCTTTCAAGCTCCGTTGGGTGTGTCCCATGATCCGGCTTATGTCGGACTGGACCGGCTGCTTTGCGGCAGGGGCTATTTTGTCCAATACACCTCGGATGAATTCTTCCGTCCAGATGTGCTGCCAGTTGGGGTGCCAAATTATCGTTATCGTTTGATGGAGTTTTCGCCTCCGGCGGAGAAAAATCTCATCTATGATGAAAACGACAAGTTGAAATGGTTTCAACAGGCTGGAGCGCCCATTCCAAATGAAGAGACACCTATTGAACGTGGCTTTACCCGGCCCATCGCGGACAATATTGTGGCGTTGATTATTTCTCCTCAGGTTGAGACTGCTGCTGCCCTTGCGGGCACGGCGGACGGTACGGCCGCTGCTACATATCAGTCTGTTTACAGCTATGACTCTGCCGGGGAACTGATCCCCTTGCCTGAAGATGATCGCCATCGCCTTCCGCCCTTGGTCAAAGTGGTGCTTGTGGCCATTGATGAGCGGACTGCGGACCGGCTCAGCCAGGAAGGCACCCCAGGTACACCCCCTTTTGGCAATGACATCGCTGACCTGATTGGTGGCGATGACAATGAAGTAGATGTAAACGAAACTGTGGAAGCGATCGCCGCTAAACTTCGGGAACGGCGCATCAATTACCGCATTTTTTCATCTACCGTGTCACTCCGTGGTGCCAAATGGAGTCGTTAGTTCACCCTATAGTTTTGTGCCATGAGAACTTCGTTTTCTAACCGCCGCTCAGCCGCAGCCTTCACTTTGGTGGAGATGCTCACCGTGGTGGGTATTATCTCCCTTTTAATTGCCTTAGTGACGCCCACTTTGCTGGATGTGGTGCGCTCCACCCGGCTCAGTTCTGCGGGGGATGCTCTGGTAAACCGGATTAGCCTTGCCCAGCAGAGTGCCGTCTCCATGAGTGCGGAAGTGGAAATGCGTTTTTATCGCTATGCAGACACCACGGCTGATCGTCCAGAAGACAGGTCCTTCTATGCATATCAAGTCGTGCAGACATTGCCCAACGGGCTAGAAAAACCCCTTTCAGACCCTTATTTTATGGAGTCTGGGGTGATCGTTTCTGCTCAGGAACAGCTTTCTCCTCTTCTCCAAACCACAGTGCCGCAGGCGGAAACTGTGAATGGGAATTACCTTTTTACACCCCCAGGAAGTGCCAGCGGTGGAGATGTGGAATATGCATCGCTGAGATTTTATCCAGATGGGGGCATGCGTGTGCTCACCGAGGCGGCAGTCGATAATCAGGATGCAGAAGAAGTGGCCAATGCATTCACTATTCCTGCATTTGATCTTAGCTTCCTCATCATTGTGGAATCCAGTGAGTCCCAGAAGACCGAGCCGCCAAAGAATTATTACTGCATTCAGATTGACTCGTACACAGGCAGAACCCGTGTTTACCGGCCATGATTTGTGTGCTGGCGTCACTTTCCGCGTGACACTTGTCTGAGTGCCGCTTAGATGGCACATGGGCGATATTCCTTCCCTTGCATTGAGTTTTGATGACGTATTGGTCCTGCCAGGACTGAGCCAGGTGCTGCCTGGTGAGGTAAATCTGGGCACGGTTTTCGGCAACAGCATCCAGCTGAACATTCCTGTGCTGTCTTCAGCCATGGATACCGTCACGGAGGCAGAACTGGCCATTGCGCTGGCTCGCGAAGGTGGCCTTGGGGTGATCCACAGAAACATCCCGATTGATTATCAGGCGGAGCAGGTGGCCAAGGTGAAGCGGTCTGAAAACACCGTTATTCAGAATCCCCACTGTGTGCGCCTGGAGACTACCCTGGGTGAGCTCCAGCGCCTCATGCATGAAAAAGGTGTCAGCGGTTTCCCTGTCGTAGATCCAGATGGCAAGCTCGTCGGCATGGTGACCAGCCGTGATATGTGGTATACCGAAGACGAAAACACCCCCGTCTCTGCCATCATGACCCCCCGTGAGCGTCTGGCTGTGGGCACCCCGCAGACCAGTTTTGATGAGGCCCTTAAAATCCTCTACACTCATCGCATTGAAAAACTCCCCTTGGTGGATTCCAATGGCAAGCTGGCTGGCCTCATCACCAAGCAGGATGTGGTGAAGCGCCAGATGTTTACCAGTGCCGCCAAAGATGCCAATGGCCAGCTCCGCGTGGGCGCTGCCGTAGGTGTGGGCGATGATTGTGCAGACCGTGGGGCAGCCCTCGTCGCCGCAGGCGCGGATGCTCTCTTCATTGATGCCGCTACCGGGCATACCACCCGTGTCGCCGATGTCATTGCCAAACTGCGCGCCCGTCTTGGCGGCAGCATCCCCATCGTGGCGGGGAATGTCGTCACACAGGATGGCGCTCTGCATTTGGTGGAGGCAGGAGCCTCGGCCATCAAGGTGGGCGTGGGTCCAGGTTCCATTTGCACCACCCGCATCATTTCCGGGGTCGGTATGGCCCAGTTTACGGCGGTTCAGGAGGTCGCGGAAGTCTGCCGCCCACGTGGCGTCACCGTCATTGCGGATGGCGGCATCCGTTATTCAGGAGACATTGTCAAAGCCCTCGCTGGCGGTGCCGATTGTGTCATGCTGGGTTCTCTTCTCGCTGGCACGGCAGAAAGCCCAGGCAATATGGTCAAATGGCAGGGACGCACCTTTAAAGAATACCGTGGCATGGGCAGCCTGAAAGCCATGCGCAAAGGGGCAGGGGACCGTTATGGCCAGAATAGCTCGGGCAAACTGGTGCCTGAGGGCGTCGAAGCCCGTGTTCCCTTCAAAGGCCCCCTTGCCGATGTCGTCTTCCAGCTTATGGGCGGCCTCCGTTCCGGTATGGGATACGTCGGGGCAGACAATCTCGACGAACTCCGCGCCAAGGCCCGATTCGTTCGCATCACCGCCGGCGGCCTCAAAGAAAGCCATCCCCACGATGTCGTCATTACTGAGGAACCCGTGAACTACGAGCCGTCTTAAGCCACTCCTTAATTGGGAAGTGACCGTCGCTTTCCCTCGCCTTCATTTCTTTCGTCTTACATTCCATGACCGACCACGAAGTTGCCGTACTCGATTACGGTTCCCAGTACAGCCAGCTCATCGTCCGCCGCGTCCGCGAGCTGGGCTTTGTCTCCCATCTTTATCCGCCGGCTGAGCTGTCTAACCTGAAGAACCCAGGGGCCATCATCCTTTCTGGCGGTCCTCGCAGCACTTCTGAGGTGGATGCCCCCGATGTGGATTTTGAAAAGCTTCTTGCCTTTGGTGTGCCGGTGCTCGGCGTCTGCTACGGCATGCAGCTTCTCAATATCAAACACGGAGGCACAGTGAAACCCGGTGTCACCCGTGAATACGGTCCGGCCAAGCTCGTCGTCACCAGCCATACCGATCTCTTCAAAGGCATCTCCCATGAGTCCCAGGTCTGGATGAGCCACAGCGATACCTGCGCAAACCTGGCCACCACCACCCAGGTCATCGCCACCAATGAAGACGCCGTGCCCGTCGCCCTGAAATGGAGCGACCGCTGCTGGGGGATCCAGTTTCACCCTGAGGTCACTCATTCTCATGAGGGCACCGCTATCCTCAAAAACTTTCTCACTGAAAGCGGAGCTACTCTGGCCAAATTCGACATCCTCGAATTCAAGGATCAGATGATCGCCCGGATCAAGGAAGAGGTCGGTAATCGTGAGGTCATCTGCGGTGTCTCCGGCGGTGTGGATAGCACCGTACTCGCCGTCCTGCTCGCTCGCGCCGGTGTGAAAGTGCGCTGCATCTTTATTGATACCGGGCTCATGCGCCTGAATGAATCCGCTGAGGTGAAAGTGCTGTTTGAGGAAGTCGGCGTGCCGATTGAGCAGATTGATGCCAGCGAAACCTTCCTCGGGGCCCTCAAAGGCATCACCGATCCCGAACAGAAACGCCGCATCATTGGCACCCTCTTTGTCGAAGAATTCTGGAAATTGGCCGACGACGTTGAGCTCCTCGCCCAAGGTACCCTCTATCCCGACGTCATCGAAAGCGCCACCAGCGGCTCCATCGCCAGCAAGATCAAGACTCACCACAACCGTGTGGACCGAATCATGGAGCTCAAAGCCCAGGGCAAAGTGCTTGAGCCCCTCGCGGAGCTCTTCAAGGACGAAGTCCGCGCCCTCGGTGCCAGCCTCGGCATTCCTCACCGCGCCCTCTGGCGTCACCCGTTCCCAGGCCCCGGTCTGGCCGTACGCATTCCAGGAGAGATCACCCCAGAGCGTATCCTCTCTACCCAGCAGGCAGATGCCATTTTCATCGCCGAGCTTCACCGCTCCGGCTGGTATCAGCACGTCTGGCAGGCCTACGCCGCCCTTCTGCCGGTGAAAACCGTCGGTGTTAAAGGCGATGAACGCAGCTACGAGCAGGCCATCTCCCTCCGCGCCGTCATCAGCG
The DNA here is from genome assembly GCF_004364345.1 of Prosthecobacter fusiformis. NCBI lineage: Bacteria > Pseudomonadati > Verrucomicrobiota > Verrucomicrobiia > Verrucomicrobiales > Verrucomicrobiaceae > Prosthecobacter > Prosthecobacter fusiformis. The sequence continues at coordinate 468,658 of NZ_SOCA01000003.1, forward strand.
AGGACGCCATGACCGCCGACTGGGTTGAGCTGCCTTACGAGGTCCTGCGCAACACGTCTAACAAGATTTTAAACAGCGTCAAAGGCGTCAACCGCGTCCTTTACGACATCAGCACCAAGCCCCCCGCGAGCATCGAATGGGAATGATGCCCCCCGTTGGGGACATCTTCCGGACTCCCTGAAGGCACCTGAGGCCTTTGGGGACTTTCTCACTGGATCTTGAAACAGCTTTCGCTTCCGGATTCATCCGTGTAAAAGCTGCATGACCTCCTGACTGCGCAGCCTGTCATATCCATGTCTGCTGTCTCCATAGAGCAAGAAGCTGCCATTGCCGAAATGCGGCAAGTGGTGGCGGGTCTTGTTTATCTGGGGGTCGGAGCCCGCACTCAGGAATATGACACCGCCCTGCATTTTGTCGCATTCCGCCACAACCTCAGTGCGGATGAATTGCGCAGGCTGTTGCAGGGGTTTGCCACTCAGGCACTTGACGATCCGGCACTGAACCTCCGGGAAAAACTCAGTGCTTTGCGTGAGGCTGGACAGTTCATTGCCGCGCGTGATTTTGCTCTGGAGGCAGCCACACGCTTAGCCCTGGAGTTTCAGGATTCCTCTTCACGCCATGATGAGATGGAAATGCTGCTGGAGGCCGCAAAGGCCGCATACTCTCTGCACGACTTTGATCAGGCCCGTGCCCTGGCAGAAAAGGCCGCGTCTCTGGCCGATCAGGGAAAAAACTTCGCCCTATGGGCCAGTGCTCGGCATGAGGCAGGCCTCGCCATGTCGAGCATGGAGGGCGAAGAAGAAGCGGCCCTCTCCATCTATGAGGAACTGGTGACCCGAAGTATAGAGACACTGGGCGCAGAGCATCGTGATACTCTCGCCCGGCGCCATGCTCTGGCACTGGTTTTAAAAGACCAATACCAGATCGATGATGCAGTAAAGGAACACCGGGCGGTCGCGGCCATTCAGGAACGTGTGCTGGGCATGGAGCATCCAGATACCTTGAAAAGCAGAGTGAGCCTGGGCATCGCTTTGAAAGAGCAAGGCCAATACTCACTGGCAGAGCAAGAGCATAGGGCCATACTTGCCATCCAGGAGAAGGTTCTCGGTCCGGCGCACCCTGACACCCTGGCCAGCCGGTACAATCTAGCTGCTGCCTTGCAAGAACAAGGACGGCACATCACCGCACACGACGAGTATGAAACAATCCTAGCCTTGCGTCTGCAGGTGCTGGGAGAGGAGCACCCGGATACGTTAAACAGCCGGCTCCAATGGGTGCACCGGCTCAGGGACCAGGGCAGATACCTGGAGGCAGAGGCACAGATCCGTGTCATGCTGGCCACTTACGAGCGTGTGCTGGGCGCGGATCACCAGGAGACCTTAAACTATCGCTCCTTGCTTGCTCTACTGCTCGACGACCAAGGAAAGGATGAGGAAGCCAACAAGGAGCATCGGACGATCCTGGCCGCTAGGGAGCAGGAACTTGGTGCGGAGCATCCCACCGTTTTAAACAGCCGTAGCCGTCTGGCCTTTGCCCTTGTTGCGACCTCTCAACAGGAGGCGGCCGAGGAGGGCGAGGCTGAATTGCGGACAGTGCTGGCTGTTCAGGAACGTGTCCTCGGCCGGGAGCATGCGGAGACTGTGTTTAGCCGTTACAATCTCGGACTTGCCCTGCTATCCCGGCAAAAATACGCCGAGGCGGAGGCCGAACTCCGGGCCACGGTGGTTATTAAACAGCGGGTACAGGGTACCACGCATCCTGATACCCTGAACAGCAGGGCGCGCGTGGCCCTCGCCCTCGTGTGCCAGCAGAAGTTCGCAGAGGCTGAGGCCGAATATCGCGCCATATGGACCCTCCAGGAACGCTCGCAGGGTGCGGAGCATCCAGACACCCTGCATACCCGGTTGATGCTGGCTTTGATGCTCAAATGCCTGCTTCGGTACCAGGAATCTGAGGCAGAGTATGAGGCACTGTTGGGCATTTGGGAACGCCTGCTGGAGCCCGACCATCCAGATATCCTGAAAGGCCGCTACCAGCTGGCTCATCTTCTCGAAGATCAAGACAGGCATGCCGAGGCCGAGGCGGTCCACCGTGGGCTGCTCGCCAGCAGGGAGCGCACTCAGGGAACTGAGCATCCGGAGGTACTTCAGAGCTGCTTCGATCTGGCTTTAGTCTTAGAAAAACAGGGTCGGCTGGATGAAGCATTACTTTTCATGCGGCGCTCAGCGAACGGGCGTTCAGACTTCTTGGGAGCAGACCACCCGGACACCGTTTCAGCCGTCGGCGGCTGCCAGCATCTCCAGCGGAAGCTGGAATGGGAGCGAGAACAGGCCTCCGCGTTATAATCTTCGAATACGGGAGTGCGTAAGCTACACATTAGAGCTTATCCAGATCTTGCTCGGATTCCAAGCGGCTTGATTTGACGGAGTCCAGAACCTCTCAAAACTTCTTCATGTTGGCCTCCACGCCTTCCATGCTTTTTTGGCGGATTTCGCTTTGGCGTTGGATGCCACGGTCCAGCTCATCCATGAGCTGGTTGAAGCGGTCCACATCCGCCTGTTCTTGAAACATGTACTGTCCATTTTGAAGCGTCCAGCTTTTACGCTTGGCATGCAGATGATCAAGAATATCGCTCATAAGCTCCACGCTGCTGACTTCGATGTCCCAAGTTTCCCGGAACAGAGGCATGGATTTGGCCAAGCCCTGCTGGTATCCTCTCACCATTCCAGCTTTGGTTTTTTGATCAAAATCTGAGGATTCGATCTTTTGGGGAAAATTGACCATCAGAGCATCGGCCTTCGCTTTGTAATCCTGCACAATGGCACGAATTTGGACCAGCATGGTGGGTGTCTGCTTAAAATCCGCGTCGCTGACCACCCGGTCAGGAGCCAGCAGGGTGGAGATGCCAGCTTCCTCCAGCTCTTTTAGATAGCTGTTTTGCAGTGTGACCATGTCCGCGAAAAAGGACTGCATGAAGACACGCAGCTTTTCTGCCTCGTTGGTAGGAGGCGGGCCGACTGGAAACTGGACATCCACATGTTGAGGCAGCCCATTTTCATCCACCATGGAGGAAAGCAGCTTGCGGGCATCCTCCTTCATGCCTGCAGTAGCGGCTTCGACTTCAGCTCGAGTAGGTTCCGGTTTGGGCAGCAGGGGCCGGATGGTCTTGTTAAAGTAGCCGTTCACTCGTTGCTGGATACCCTGGGTCTTATCCTGCAAGACCTGTGTCATCTGAAGCATTTTCACACGGCTCTGTCCTGGGATCAGCAGCACTAGTAGAGTAAGGGGCAGCAAAAGCACTGAATAAGTGAGTCCGGCGCTGCGCCCAAAAGACCGGCGGATGAGAAGTGCCCCACTTCCTACCAGAAGTGCAAGAAGCAGCGCGGGAACTGCTGCGATGATGAAGGGACTCAGAGTGCCCGCTACAATATCTCCCCCTGCTGCCTCTGCGGGAGGGCGCATCATGTGCGCAGCGGCGGCCACCGCCAGTGCAAGAAGCGTGACCAGGAAAACCCATGGCCAAGTGCGGCCCCCTGATTTTGGAGCAACGGGTATGCCTGGGACCAGGGTGGACCGGGCACAGCCAGGGCAACTCACGGCTCTGCCTGCTGACTGGTCGGGGGCGCTCATGGGCTGGCCGCAATGGGTACAGTAAAAAGAAGGCATGGTGAGAGGGATTTGGTTAAGTGTAGCACTTATGGGGCCAGGGGCACCACTGCGTCAATGGTGGAATCCACTGCGCGATGCGTGCTGCTATAGCTTTCGTTTGTACCCGTCACAGCGGTTGTGCCAGCCAGCCAGCCAGCGCTGCTCTTTGCGTGCAGCAGGGGCGTTTTGCACCCGGCGGGAAAGGACAGCTTTCGCGGCATCGGCAAAAGCGGCAGGGGTAGGCTGCTTCATGCCTTCCAGCACTTGGAGCAAGCCCCAGCCCTGGCCATTGTAGCGCTCCGTGGGGGCGGTACCTTCACCCTTGAAATTCACATAATCAATAAGGCAGAAAGCGCCCTCAGGGGTGGCTAGAAGCATATCAAAATGGGCTTGCACCAGACTGGGTTTCTTTGAGCTGGCTTTCATCTTCGGCAGTGCACGCTGGAGCCGGGCGATGATGAATTCTGTCTGCAAGGCAACGGTTTTTGATAAAGTGGTGCGCAGTGCAGTCTGGCGCGGACCATTTTTATCCCCCTCAAAAGAAGCCTTGCTTCCCCAGGGGCAGGGTCCCTTTGCCCAAGCTGGCATTTTGACCCCTCGTGCCTCCATGAAGGAGACGAGTGGAGGGAAACTTTCCTCAAACGGTCCTTTCTTGCCTGTAGAATACCAGATAAAATGGCCGATTCCCAAGGATGCAAAATCTTCTCCAGTATTCCAGCTCGTCAGACCCGCCACTGTGCCTGCGCATTCGTTTTGCCAGATGCGCTGTCCCACACGCTGAAGTTGTGAAGGGCTGAGCTGAGGGCTGGCGCTGGGGGCAGATCCAGGCACGGTGCAGGCTGCAAGAAGCGAGCTGGACACCAAAAGTTTTAAAATTCCGCGTAAACTCATATTTTGGTTAGGTTAAATTTGTCTGGCAGTTCTGGAAGGCTGCTAAAATGATGGCTCCAGGGCACTGTTGAACATGCCATCTTATTTTATTAAGATTGATTCAGTGATTTTCCAAAATTAATCTCCACTCTCGACCCGCGACGCCCCATTCATGCCTTATTTGGCCTTCAACCTCAATGACGGAAACGAATTCGTCTTCGATATCCTCGAAGAGCGTCTCTCCATCGGCAGAGACGCAAAAAACGATATCGTCATTGATAATACCTACATCTCTGGCTTCCACGCGGAGTTCATCCGTCAGGCTGACGGTGGGTATGAGTTGATGGACTTGAAGTCCTCCAATGGCACTTTTCTGAATGGCAAACGCATTGAGCGCGCCCAGGTAAAGGGAGGGGACAAGATCCGCTTCGGACAGTTGGATTCAAGATTTCGCGAGCGTACGCCCAAGGGCACCGCTCCTTCGGCAGAGACCAAACCTCCCGCTGTGGGAAAAGGCCAGCCTGCCAGATCTGACGGACGACGTGGTGATACGGAATCTGTGCCCGTGCGCGAAAGCGCTGAGAAGCCCCTAACGAACCTGCTCGAGCCGACCAAAGCCCCGCTAGCACGTCCGGACATGGGCAGCAAGGGACCTTCTTTTGCTCCTCCGCAAAACACTCCGATCCAACGTCCGCAAGCACTCGATGCCGCTCTTCAAAAACAGGCAGAGGAACTACGTGAGGAAGTGGCCAAGCTGAAGCAGGAACGTGATCTGCTACGGCAGGAAAACGAAAAGGAATCCCTTCGCCGCAACGAAATGCGGGCTTTGGAAAAGCAGATTGAGGAACGCCAGAAAGCCGCCTCTGAAGCTGAGACAAAATTAAATTCTCTCAAAGCCACACTGGCGACATCCGAAGCGGACGTTTCTAAATGGGAGGCCAAAAGGCGCGAGACGGCCAATCTGGACAGCCAGCTAGAGTCCACCCGCAGCGAGCTGGTGAAGGTGCAGGAAGACGTGACCATGGCCCGCAAAAGCCTGCAATCCGTGCATGACGAGGCCGAAAAAGCGAGCGCCGCACGAAACTCTCTGCTCAAGGACAAAGACTTGGCCGTCGAGGAGCTGGCCATTCTGCGGAAGCAGATCAGCGAAGCAGGTGCCGCGTCTGTCGAGACTGCCCAACTCCAGGAAACCTCCCTCAAATCCGAAGCCGAAATCCAGTCGCTAACTGAGCAAATATCCGCTCGCACCAACGATCTGGGGCAACTTCAGCAAAAGGTCGAAGCTCTGCGCCAGGAAGAATCCCAGCTCAGTACCAAGGTCCAGTCGCTGACCAGTCAGCAGAGCGCCCTGGCCTCCATCGACGAGAAAGTCCGTACCAAGTCGGAAGAACTCAAAATCCTGGAGAGCCGCGCCGCAGATCTCACCAACAAACTGGATGACCTCGCCGCCACCGATACCCATCTGAGTAGCGCCACCGAATCGCTGAAAGCGGTCGAATCCCACAAATCTGAACTCACCGCTGCCATCTCCGCCATGGGCCAGGAGAGGGATAGCCTGACTCGGGATCTCCTGGCCGTGACGGAAAAGGGCAAGGCCCAGCACACACTCACGCTGGCTTTGACCACCCGCCGCCAGACTCTGGAAAAAGAGATCCATGAGGCAGAGGAACAAAAAAGTTCCCTCACCGCTGAGCTAGCGAAGGTGAGAGAAGACCTCAGCCGAGCAAAAACGGCACTGTCGGAGCACCAGCAAGAGGCTGAGGCCGCTGAAGCAAAAAGCCAGGAATTCACAACACGAGCGGCTGAGCAGGATAGGCAGCATGCAAGTGTGCAGAAAGACCTGGCTGCCCTCCAGAGCCAGATCAGCACTGCAAAAACGGAGCTGGAAAAAATCACCGCAGAAACGACGGCTCAAAAGCAGGCATGTGAAACCGCTGCCTCCGCAGAAAAATCACATCGTGCCCAGGCCAGCGAGCTTCAGGGGAAAATCACCACCCTTGAGGCCCTTTTGGCCACCCTTGTCGCGACCCAGACAGAGCGTCAGCACGGGGTTTCCACCGCTGAGCAAAAAGCCTCCGCCCTACAGACCCAGACCACGGAGGTGACCCGCCGACTAGCGACCTTGGAAACGGAACTGACCCAGAAACGCCAGGAACTGGCGACTCAGGAAGCGCGTCTCGGGGAGCTGACCCAGACAGAAAAAAAACTCGCGGAGGCTCAGTCCGCCCTGACCGCCGCCACTCAAAATCTGGAAAAAGCCCAGAGCGACACGGCCCATCTCAAGTCGGAGCAGGCCGATCTTGAAAAACGCCTTATCCCTCTCCGCACGGATGCCGCGAGTCTGCAAACCGAGCTGACCGCCAAACTCAAAGAGCTCTCCGAAAGCGAAGCCCGCGTGGCTGCCCTCACCCAGAAGGCCGCAGACTTGGAAGCCAAGACCAAGGATCTCACATCCACTCAAGAGCAATTGGCCAAAGCCCGCGCCGCCCTGGCTCAAACCATGGGTGAGCAGGAGAAAGTGACGGCCCTCCTTCTGCCTTTAACCGCCCAGCGGGAAGATCACGAAAAAGTCCTGCCTGGGCTCAAGTCAGAAATTGAGAGCTTGCGCGCTGAGCTGGGTAACCTCATGCGTGACAAGCAGACCACCGCTGCCGCTTTGGAAAAAAACCAGACCGACCGCAAAGCTGCCTTCGACCAGGTCGAAATCCTGCGTGCCGAATCCGCCAATCTGGAAAAACTGCTCAATGATAAACGCAGTAATCTGGAAGTCGAAACCCAGGCCAAACTCGCTGAAGCAAGTGCCGCCGAGACTCGCTTGCGTGAATTGCAGACGCAAATCACCGCTGCCGAAAAACGCACCGAAGGCCTCGCTGAAGCGGAGCAAAAGCTCACCCATGCCCTGGCAGGTCTGAAGGAGGCGGAGAAACAGCGCCTTATCGAAGAGAAGCAGCTCGCTGAACTCGCCGGGCAGCAAGAGTCCATGCGCAAGGACATTGCGAAATCTGAGGCCGAATCAAAGAATCTCACCGCGCAGATAGCAGACCTCGCCAAAAAAGCCAAGGTGGAAGAAGCCCGCGCAACAGAGACCGAAAGCCGCCTTCAAAAAGCCAGCGCTGCCGCGCAAGTCGCCGAGACCAAACGCATTGAGGCCGAAGCCGCCATTGCCAAAGCTCGGGACGAGGAGAAGGCCCTGCGCAAGCAAATCCCCACGCTGAATACAGAGCTGGCCGGTCTTCAGGCCATGCTTGTGAGCCTGACAAAGGAGCGGGAAGAGGCCTCCCAGTTCGTGACCCGTTTGAACGTCACCACAGAAAACTCCAACAAGAGGCTCTCCGAGGTTCAGCAGCAAATTTCCCAGCTCGAAGATGCGCATAAAGTCCGCGAAGAGCGCCTGATGAAAGCCCAGGAGGAAGTGGACAAAGAGGCCGCCCGTCTCAAAGCCGCTCAGGAAGCCTCCCGCGCCGCTGAGCAAACTCTCCAAGACCTGGAAAAAGAAGTCCGGGAATCCCGCCAAAGGACCGATGCCGCCCGCACCCAGGCCACCGGTTTGGAAACCGAGCTCAACACCCGCATGGACCGCGTGGAAAAATTAAAGCTCGAAGAAACCCGCCTCATCAAAGAGGTGGAGGCTCAAAAGCTGGAAGTCCAGGGTACCGGAGCCGTCCTGGCCGAGCTTCACGATAAAATCCGCCACGAAGAAAGCCGCCTGGGCGAATTCACAAATACGGGAGGCAAGATCATTACACTCGGAGCCGCCCTGGCTGGCCTAGAGGCCCGTCAGAATGAGGCCGGGAAATCCCTGCGCGATGCGGCTGAGCGGGAGCTCTCCCTCCAGGTCAAAATCAACGCACTCCAGGAATCACTCAACCGGGAAGCCGCCCGTGTCGAGCACGTCAAAAAAGAACGCGCCTCCGTAGAGGCGGATCTCGTCAGCTTCACGGAGCTTGCGGAAAAACAAGCCGCCTCCATCAGGGCCCAGGAGATCGAGCAGCGTCGGCAGCTTACCGACCTGGAAAGCCAGATCCGCGATCAAGCCGCCATGGTGGACCGCATCAAGACAGAGCTCAGCACCCTCAATGACCGCCGGGCCGAATTTGCCCAGGCTGAGGCCCAGCTCCACCATTGGAAAGAAATCGAAGCCCGTCTTCGCGGCCAGCTTCTGGAGCTGGAGGAAAAGCACGAAATCCTGCGCCGTGGCCTCCCCACCGAGGAATCTACCGTCGTCATGTTCGCCAATGACATCATCAAGCGCGTTGACCTCATTGATGCCCTCAGCTCCCGCTACGCCGGGCACAATGGGGGAGATGTCGTGGCCCAGCTCCGCACTCTGCGCCATTCCTTTGAGGACATCCTGCTTCAGCACGGCATCAGCGAGTTCGATATCGGCTCCGGCACAGAGGTGGATGTGGAACTGCGCAAACGCATCACCGTGGTCGAGTCCGTCCCTGGTAAAAATAAACCACGCGTGGTGGAAACCTGCCGTTCCGGGTTTATCTACTCCCGTGAGGAAGGCCATGAGCTCATCCTCCGCAAGGTGGAGGTCAAAACCTCCAGCCAGTAGTTTAAAGTTCTTGTTTCAGAACATGCAACCTGTCGCCCAGCAAATTTTCAGGACTATCGCCTTTTTGATGGTGGTCATGTCCCTGCCAATGCTTCTGGTCTCCCCAGGATTTGTGAGTGGGCTCACCCTGCTGGCCGGGGTGATGCTTTTTGGCGTCGCTCATCAAATTGGTCCTTCATCCGTTCTCAAAAGCGTCCGCGCCCCTAACCTCATTTGATTTTTCCACTCACCGATTATGGCAGAATACGTTGGCATTGATCTTGGCACCACGCTCTCGGGCCTGGCTTATTTGAAACCTGATGGCAATCCGGAGATCGTCCCCAATTCCGATGGCGAGCGCCTCACTCCCTCCGTTGTCTTTTTTGAAGGGCATGAGGATGTGAAACTCGTCGGCAGTCCCGCCCGCGACGGGGGAGATCCAGACCGCACCATCTTTCAGATCAAGCGCCACATGGACGATCCCGAGTACCTCGTCGAGATCGATGGCAAAAAATGGACCCCCGCTGAGATTTCCGCCCTTATCCTCTCCAAGCTGAAACGGGACTGCTCCAAGATCATCGGAGACATCGAAGAGGTGGTCATCACCGTCCCGGCTAACTTTAACGAACTCGCCCGCAAAAGCACCATCGCCGCTGCTGAGATGGCTGGCATGAAGGTCAAGCGCCTTGTCAATGAACCGACCGCCGCCGCTGTTTATTATGCCCACAATCAGGGCGTGCAGGGACGTATCCTCGTCTATGACCTTGGTGGGGGCACGCTGGATGTCACCATCCTGAATGTGGAAAAGGACACCATCCGCATCCTCACCAGCGAAGGCGCCCGCCACCTGGGCGGCAGCAATTTTGACGACATGCTCCTGGCCGCCTATGCAGAGCAATACACCAAGCAGACTGGCGCCCCGCTCTACAGTGACGAGCGCCACCGCCGCCGCGTCCTCCTGGCTACGGAAGACGCCAAGAAAATGCTCTCCAAACTCCAGCGTGTGAATGATACCGTCGCTAATGACAAAAACGACGGCCTCGCTCGCATTGACCTCACTCGCGAAACTTTTGAGAAACTCATCCGCCACATGCTCACCCGCACCGTCATGCTGGTGGAGCAGGCACTCGATTCTGCCAATCTCAAGGTTGCGGATATCGACCACGTCGTCCTCGTCGGTGGCTCCACCCGCATCCCCAAGGTGAAAACCGTACTGGAAAAGATGTTTTCCAAAACGCCCAAATCCTGTGGAAATGTGGATGAATGCGTCGCCCTCGGAGCCGCTCTTTTCGCCAAAAAATCCTCTCGCATCCAGGAAGTGTGCAACGCCAGCTACGGCACCGTCGCCATGGTTTACAATGCCAAGACCGGTGAGGAGAAGCTGATGAACTCCGTCGTCATTCCCAAAAACACCCCCATCCCATGTTCCCGCACCCAGGTTTACCAAACCAGTGAGGACAACGAGCGGGTCATCGAGGTGGACATCACCCAGGGGGAGGATGAAGACGCCAAGTTTGTGGACATCATAGGTCGCATCACCCTGGAGGTGCCACCAAACCGGCCCAAAGGCTGTGAGGTGGCCGTCACCTTCAGTTATGATGAAAACCAGCGTGTGCGCGCACTCGTTGTGGATAAGCAATCAGGCCGCAGCCGCGAAGTCGCCGTCAGCTATAAAGGTGCCGGCGTACTTTCCGATGAAGACCTCAAGCGTAAAAGCGCCCACCTGCGCACCATGCGCATCGAATAGCAGCCTTCTGGAATCGCCATCGTCACCCTCCGGCAGATCACCCACCCGCCCCTTTCATCCGCCATGTTTAAAAAGATCCTCCAATCGCTCTCCAAGTCCCAGGCTGCCAAACCGGCTGCTGCTGCTGCACCTGTGAGCAAGCCCGCCGAAACCGCCAAGCCTGCAGGGCCGGTGCCGAAGGCTGGCAAGGCCGCAGCTATCGCGACCCCAGCCGTGGCTAAGACGCCTGAGGAGCTGTGTGAAATCGGTCCCAAGATGCCCAAGGACCAGATTCATTCCCGGCTGAAGCTACTGTATCGCCGTTACAACCGCAGTGCTTCCAGCCTGGATCCAAAGATCCGGGGTGAAGCCGATTCCATGTTGGACGCCATCGTCCGCGTTCGCGAAAAACACTTCGGCGAAATCTAAGCACGCCCATACCCGCGCCCGCCAGGGCGTGGGGGTTTGCGCCCCGTAGCTGCGCCCGCCAGGGCGTTGGGCTTTGCGTCCCGTGGCTGCGCCCGCCAGGGCGTGGGGGTTTCGCCCCGTAGCTGCGCCCGCCAGGGCGTGGGGGGATTGCGTCTCGTAGCTGCGCCCGCCAGGGCGTGGGGGTCGGAGGCCTCGAAACCAAAGCCACCTCCCTCCACCCATAGGCGGCTAGGCCAACCCTCAGCTCACCGCGCGGTCCGTCTGGAAAATGCCCGCATTGGCCAGGAACATTTCCCAATCACGCACCTGGTAAGTATTGCGGATGAGCTGGGTCACCGGGATTTCACGCGGGGCCGCAGGGCGGCGCAGAAGCTTCAGGCCAGCTTCCTCAGGCAGCTTGCTACCCTTCTTGCTGTTCACCTTTTTATCAGCCAGCACACAGTTGTCCCACGTGCTTTTGCCCCCTCGGGACACCGGCACAATATGGTCGATGTTTCCTTCGTTAGGCTTCAGCTTGCGGCCAGTGTACTGGCACACGCCTCCGTCACGTTCCCAGATGGCCTTGGCGCAGAATTTCGGACGACGCTTCGGCACCCGGTCAAAGCGGGCCAGCACCAGCACCGTCGGCACCCGCACAGGACCGTGCACCGTGCCGATGGAGTTGTCCCCTTCGTTCACAGGTAGCTTCATCCAGTCCTCCCAGGTCACCGGCGTCATGTCATCATCGGCTGAAATCTTCAGCGCTGTGGCATTCCCCGCAGCCATCATGCTGAAGGCATCCGCAGGGGACTTCACTCCGATGGCCTGCCAGTTTCGATTGAGAACCAGGACCGTAGTTTTGTTCAACACATCATTCATGCTTTGTCTCCTTAAAAACGGGAATTGACGGCACGAAGGAACGGACGCGGTGTTCGTTCCTCTATGTTGGGCACTAATCGTGCCTCAACATCTGGCTTTGCCAAGTGGCAATTTTGTCAGCTTTCTGGTTACGCCTGAGGAGGAGTCCAGGTTAAAAGACCTTTTGATAAAGGATTCTCATCGTTGGGTCGGTCCACAGGGACATGCACCCTGCTATGCCGGTTAAAAGCCGACTGCTTCGCTGTCTAAGCTTTGGACCGCTGAATGAAAAATGGCCACCCTGACGGGAATCGAACCCGTATTATCCGATAGAAAGTCGGATGTCCTGAGCCGTTAGACGACAGGGTGTTTTGAAAAAGTGGGGCGATGCAGAGTGCATGTACAGTACTCCTCACTCTCCGAGTGAGGCATTCCGAAGTACCATAGACACCTTGGCCCATCGCTCCCGCAGTCTATGAAAGGGTCGGATACCCCGGTGCTGCCCCGGGCTTTTCTTGTTCCCAAAACAAGTGAGTACGCTGGCTCTCTCGTATCCGAATGAAAATGGACGCGTGCCCCAGACTCGCACTGGGTAACGCGGCTTTGCAGACCGCTGACTCGTCTCTTTGCCTTGCACGCGTAAAATTAAAGAAAGTTCCCTCAGCCGGACCTGCCCCGGCACCGTCTCCGTCACAGGGAGGAATGCTGCTGTTACACCATGAAGGGAATGAAATAAGAAAGGACATCCCCCGGTGAGATAGACACTCTACACGGCCGGTGTTTTTCTCAGGCGGCCACGGGGGAGGAAAGGAGTTTAGTCTCCGCCTTTCAGGAGGAAGCGATTGCTGATGACTTTGAATGACAGTCTGCCGCCTAGTGTCGGGCTTTGGTACTCCGTCTTGGGGCGGATGACCAAACCTTCACGTTCGTTTTGCGTTCCAGGGTAATATCCTTCAGCCAGCGCCAGGAGGGATTCCATGTCATGATCAAAAGAGAGGCCTTCCTCAATGACATCCACCATCGGAACTTTGATTTCGTTGAGAAAGGCAACAGCTTCATCATGGCCGAGAAAACAGCACGTCTGCTGGTCATAGACATTGAAGACCCGAAATTGAGGACAGTTCAGCCCCAGGCGGTTCTTCTGGATGCCGGGTCCCACCAGTTCTCCCTGAATCGCCAAGTGAGGATGAGCCTGGAGGGACTTTTCAAGATGGTAAGTCTCGGCGACCCTCCAATAAGTGTTGCTGCCCCGTTTGATACTCCAGTTTCGACCGCAGGCAGTAAACTCACCTGTGTCCTGATGGATGCCGAAGGTGGCCGATGTTCCATCGCATTTCAGGGTCATGACATAAGCCCGTCCAGCGAGCTCATCCAGAACACTCGGCACGCTCTGCACCCGCATTTCGTCTGTTTTCGGTACTCCTGGCAAAAAGGGCCCTGCGATATCTTCCATCTCAGGGAGGGGTGGTTCCCATTTCGTCACGCCCAGGATTTCTGTGACGTCTGTCCCAGTGACGAAAGGACGGATGAGCTCAGGAAACTGCTGAATTGGCAGCAGAAGCCCTTGAGACAGCATCCCTCGTAGGCGGACGGTTTTAAGCCGGAACGCGGCGGGCCGTTCAGTCGATTCAACATCCTTTTTGTTATGCCAAAGGAAGGTAAACCTTGGGTCGTCGGGCGGGATGGAGTCAATTTCCAGGAAAACGCCCAGATCACCGGCTCGCAATTCACCTTTTTTGATGACGCACTGCCAGCCCTGAATGCGGGCCAGTTCGATGGCGTCTGCATTCGGGATGGGTTCAATAGCGATGACAGATTGAATGGAGGCCAGTTTACGTTTCATAAGACAGTGCAGGGTTTGGAATAAATGGAAAGAGTGCGGCCTGCCGGTGCTGCCCCGGCGCGCTCTGTTTGGAAGACAGACATGCTGGCTGTTACATCAAGGCCGCGTGAAATAAGGTCGCTGGAGTTGGTAGCGCGCCAACCTGTGCGGAGCTTCAGTCCGCCGCTCATCTGTCTGAGCCATCCAGCGTGGAGTGATTAAAGTCCCTCTGCGTGGTGACGCTCCACGGTCTTCCGGTTATCAACCGGGTGCTCTGCTGTTGAGCTACAGAGGGTAAAAGTGAGGCAGGCACTCCAGCCTGCAAATTCTGGGAAAAGCACGTCAGGCCGCTGATCGTGCGTTTTGAGAAAAGAGCCCGCACCAGGATTTGCACCTGGAACCTCAGCCGTTAGAAGCGGCGCATGCAAGTCTGTTACACCTTGTGGGCATGGGTAAAGGGTGCGGCGTCACGGTAATGCTCCGTGCCGGTCAGGGAGCTCCTGGGTTACAGCCAGGTTCGTGTCTTTAACGAGCTACCGCCGCGTGAACTGGATGCAGGGACCGTAGTTGCACCGGCCGGGCCAGGCTTATGAGACCTGGCGGAGCACTGGCTCGCCCTGCGTTTGGAAAGGGTGGACTTGGACGGTAACGCTCCGTCACTTGCTGGGTGCAGCGCTATCCGCGAAAGCGGATGATCATTGTGGCGCGGAGCCGTGACTGCCCAGCCGCCGGAGCGGCAATCCAGCCGTGCAATCTTCTACACTACGAGCCCAGAGGCCATGGTGCGCGGGGAGGGACAGCCTACCCGGGCCTAGCTTCCCGGTGGCAATCCTGTGTCCTCGGGAGAGTGGCGGGTGCTCCTCTGCTGCGAGGCCCCGCGCTCCATGATGAATGGCACGGCGGGTGGGTACTGCCACCACATCACCAGGATTTGGAATCCTGTGCATGGCGCAGTCTGCCACCGCCGTTTCTTGATTTAGAATGGCCGCAGAAGTCCACTGTGAATGAACTTGTGCGGCCATTCATGCGTGACGTAAATGCGCATCGGCGCATTCTACGTCACGTATAAATAGAACGAACACCGCTGCCACGCACGGGATGGGGGTTAGCCCATCGCTGGCGTCGCACCCGCAGGGTATTTCACGGCGGATGTTTCGGTGTTTATGGCACACCTTCCGGAAAGCCTCTTCGTGATGTCAAAAAATGGGCGCGATTCTTCTATACTCTCGCATCTATGCTTAGGAATACTTACGCGCTTAAGGTTTGCCAAAAATGGCATTCATTAGGCAGAAAAGTTGCTGCTGCTAGGCCGCGTCGGCGCAGTCAGCAGCGACCCGAAAGGGGACCTTTTTCAGGACCTCGCTCCAGCGTCCTTGTGGAGGACGCTGGAGCCCTGCCTAGTGTCGGGACCCCGTCCCAATGACGGGGGCACGTATGTGTGGGTCTGTGTGGAAAAATTAGGGGTGAAACCTCCTGGGTTCGGGTTGGTTGAAATCTTGAAAACGAAAAAGCCCTGCTGCCTTTCAGAGGGCGAGCAGGGCTTGAAAATGCCTGGTTCTGTAAAAACCTGCGGTGATTATCCGCGCTGCTCGTTGACCTCCTCGGCTGGAATGCCCAGATCCTTCTCCTCATGGCCCAGGGCCGCAAAGTCTGCGCCGGGTCTGGCACAATAACTCCCCAACTGACACCCGGTGAGGGGCCAAAAGTTTGAAGAGGTTATAGATGTCCGTTTCATGGAAGGTCGTGATGAATGTGGAGAGATTCTGCCACACCTCGTGGAAGGCGTCAAATCTAAATAATAACTTTTTTTATCAAGCAAATGCCAGAAGTCACATTTCCCTCCTAGGCTTACCTATCCTTATGGAAATGCCTTTTCCAGAGCCTCAATATTGGTCTTCATGACACTGATGAAATCACCATTTTCAGGCACATTCCCACAGGGATCCACGACCACACTCTTCAGGCCGATGGCAGCCAGCTTTTCTACGCTTTGCGCAGTCGGTTCACCTTCCCAGATCATCCATTGTGCAGGATGCTTCGATAGAACATTCTGTAGCTCAGTCATCGCCTTTTCATCCGGAACGGTCTCCGGCTCCCATAGCACGGCTTCGAGATTCAAGTCGTACCGCCGTGCCATGTAATGATAGACCGGATGCGAAGCCACCAAAGGTGCCCTGGCGATTTTTTTACCCACGTCTAACAAACGTTGATCCAAAGACTCGAGTTCCTTCTTCAGTTCTTCAAAGTGCTTTTTGACACCCTCCTTCTCCTCCGCCGGAACCAGCCCTTCAAGGGCGGTGGAGACTTCCTTCGCCTGGAGAATAGCCTGCTGAAAATCCATCCAGGTGGTGAAGGCCGTGCCGCTATGGCTGTGCTCTCCCCCAGGACCATGACTGTGAGTCGTGGCATCTTTGATTTCGATGAAGTCCTTGGAAAAGGCGCTGGAGGTGTTGACGACTTTGTCATCAGGCAGCGTGGTGTTGTCCACCCATTTGGAATAGCTGGCCCCATTCATGAGAATGAGATCGGCGGCTTGATAACTGGCGATGCTGTCATCATCCGGGCTCCAGAAAGCAGGGTCTTCATCAGCCGGGGCCGGGAAGTGCACATCCACCGCACTGCCCCCCAGGCGCTGGGCGAAGTACTTCAGCGGATAGTTGGCCACATAGATCTGCGGCTTGCCTTTTTCTTCAGCACTCACTGCCGTGCTTTTATCAGAGGGCAGGCAACCGGAGAGCAAAACAAAGAGAGGGAGGGCAAGAATGGGTTTCAGAGTGAAGTGCATAAAATAGGATGGTGATTTGAATGAGGGATATACGGACTGGCAGCAGGGGGTTTACATTCTCTTCAATGTTGCCAGATCACTTCACGCTGGATCTCGGCCACAGTCGCACATCCTGTTAGGCCCATGGCTACCTCAAATTCCGCTTTTAGAATGTTCAGCACATGAGCCACCCCGACTGCTCCGGCGACCGAAAGACCAAAGATATACGGCCTGCCCACAAGCACAGCGCTGGCGCCCAGCGCGATCGCCTTGAGCACATCCGTGCCACGCCGGATGCCTCCGTCCACAAGCACCGGCACCCGTCCTGCAACGACGGCGGTAATCTGCGGCAGTACATCAATACTCGCAGGCACCGTATCTAAAATGCGTCCGCCATGGTTGGAAACAATGAGTCCGGCAAAGCCAAGTTGGATAGCCAGCTCTGCATCCTCAGGTGATAGGATGCCTTTGAGGATCACGGGTAGCCGTGTTTGTGACAGCAACCACTCAATGTCCTTCCAAGTAGGCGCATCATCCAGCAGAGCCCCAAAGGCCACCTTTTCACCTGCCAGACGTGGCCGGGTGTCAGGCTGTGCCATCCCTCGCAGATTCACCGCTTCTACTCCGGGCGGAAGGCGAAACTGTACCCGTTGCAGCCCGTTACGAATGCCATTTAAAGGCGCATCCACCGTCAGGACCAATGCTTGGTAGCCCGCCTCTTCGGCACGGCGCACAAGATCGCGGGTGAACTCGCGGTCCGGCTGCATGTATAGCTGGAACCACAGGCGCGTCTGGGCGGCAGCAGCGATGTCTTCGATCCTGACTGAGGCCCGTGTACTAACCACCACGCCTGCCTTCATCGCGGATGCACCGAGAACAGTGGCCAGTTCGCCATCCTTGTGGGCCATGCGTTGATAGGCGATGGGTGCCAGCATAATGGGGTACTCCAGCGTTTCCCCCAGCAGGGTAACCTGGGTGTTCCCCCCTTTCATATCCCGCAGCACTCTCGGCAGCAGTTTCAGGCGGTCATAAGCTTCGCGATTGTCCCTCAGTGTGACTTCATCGGCCGCACCACTTGTGAAGTAAGCCCATGCCTGCTCTCCTAAATGCTCCCGCGCCAGCGGCTCATAATCGGTCAGTGCGACAATCTCAGGCGGAATGCGGGGCAGCGAGGGCAGGGGATAAGACATGGTCAGGGAACGGCCTTGTGAAAACCGGGCTGTGTGGCCCTGGACGATGTCAAGCTGTTGAGGCAACCCGGCAAGTGGGATGTTCACCTCACTTTGCCCTGCCTTGGACGCCCCTAGTTATAAAAGACCCGCACCAGAAACTTCCGGCGCGGGTCCTTTTAATTTTTAGTCGGCGATCTATTCAGCCTTCTTCTTTTTGGCTTCGCCCTTTTTGCCCTTCCCTTTTCCTTTGCCTTTCGGGGTTGCGGCAGGTGCCACTTTTTCACCCGGCTTCGGCAGGGTTGCTTTCACGGTTTCCCACTCTGGACTCAGCGTCGCGGCACGGATGGTCAGGTTACGGAAGTCCACGGACTGCCCGCTGACGGTGAAGCCTGGACTCATCTTGTCGGTCTTGAAGAGAGCATCACTGCCCCAGGCGGTAAGGTCGCCCACCTTCCCCAGCATGGTATCTCCCACCATTTCCAGGCGCACTTTGTGCCAGGTGCCAGCGGTCAGTTCCGCAGGAAAACGGGCGAAGATGACGGACTTGTCTGGCCCCTCATGATCGTTGTCGTCCTTCTGGATGGTCACGCTTTTCGGCGTGATGTTGATGCGCGCCATGTGGTCTTTGACTGCGTTGATGGAAAGGCTCGTCGTGCGGGCACCTTCAAACTTAAATTCATATTCGATGATGAAATCATTCAATTTGTTAGGCAGGCGGGTGACCGCACCATGTTTGTCCGCCTCCAGCTCAGATCCCCGCATGACGCCGTCCTTGAGCTCCCACTGGCCTTTGGCCGCCTTCCATGGGGCGGCGGGTGCCGTGTCCAGCTTGCTTTCATAAATGACCTCACCGGGAATGGCGAGCAGGGGTTTGTCGGCAGCACTGGCTAGGGAGGCCAAGGCGAGAAAAAGAAGGGTTGTGACTTTCATGGGCCGCTGAAAACGTGAATCGGCACACCATATTGCTTTGATTTGCATCTCTTGCGCCCAAGGCCAGTCCGATGCAGCTTATCACGATGAGATATTTCGTCCGTATGCTGTCCTCTGCGGCTTTTCTGTTTTGCCTCGGTGCCTGCGCACCGGAGCGGGAACGTGCTGACCTGGTCTTCATTCAGAGCGCCGAACCCGAAACACTGGATCCCGTCCTGGCAACAGACCAAGTTTCCATGCGCATCGCCACTTCCCTGTTTGAAGGTCTCTGCCGCATCAATCAGCAGGGGCGCGCTGAGCCGGGGATGGCTGAACGCTGGGACATCTCCGAAGACCGCAAAACCTATACTTTCCACCTTCGTGCCGGGACCTTCTGGACGGACGGTATGCCTGTCATCGCCCAAAATTTTGTCGAGTCCTGGAGACGTGCCCTGGATCCTGCAACCGGGGCGGACTATGCCAGCTTGCTGCATGTGATACGTAACGCCAAAGCCTATTCGGAGGGCACGGAAAAAGACTTTTTCAAAGTGGGTGTCCGCGCTTCCGGTGAAAAAACACTCATTGTCGAACTGGAAAATCCCACCCCTTATTTCGTGGATCTCTCTTCTTTCGTTACCCTGGCCCCGGTGCCTCTCGCCACCATCAACAAGCATGGCACGAGCTGGATCAAGCCTGCAAACATTATTAACAACGGGGCCTATCTCTTGGAGGAATGGCTTCTCGATGACCGTATCCGCCTGCGAAAGAATCCTCGCTACTGGGATGCCGCCAATGTCAAAATGACGACTATCGAAGTCAAGCCGGTGCAGGATGCTAATACTGCGCTCAGCTACTTTCATACTGGCCAGTGTGATCTGATGATGGACAAAGGTATGGTCCCTCCCACGCTGACCCAAAAGCTGAAGCAGCAGCCCTGGTTTCACACCGGACCCTTTCTGGGCACTTGGTTCATCCGCACGAATGTCACCCGACCTCCCTTCAACGATCCGCGTGTGCGGCAGGCGTTTGCCTTGGCGGTGGATAAAAAGCGCATCGTGGAAAAGATCACTCAGCTTGGTGAGACCCCCGCCTGGGGCATCACCCCTCCGGGCACCGGGCAGGATTATCAGGCACCACCGGGTCTTGATCTGAATGTGGCAGAGGCCCGTCGCCTGCTCGCCGAAGCTGGCTTTCCAGATGGCAAAGGCTTCCCTCGGGTCGAGTATCTTTACATCCCGCTGCCGGTGGAGCGGAACATCGCCATCGAACTCCAGGCCATGTGGCAGGACACTTTGGGCGTGACGGTTAACCTGACCAAGCAAGAACAAAAGGTATGGCTGAAATCCATGCGCGAGCTGGATTACCACCTCTGCCGCTCCAGTTGGGTGGGTGATTACAATGATCCCAGCACCTTTCTGGACATGTTCACCACGGGCAATGGCAATAACCGAACCGGCTGGGCTAACAAAAAGTATGACGGACTGATTGCGGATGCGGCGAGGGAGCCTGACATCGCCAGACGGAACATGGTCTTCCAAGAGGCCGAGCAGACCTTGATCCGTGATGAGGCTGCGGTGATCCCGGTTTATTATTATGTGGGCGTGCAGTTCTACCATGGAGAGCGCTTGAAGGGAGTGCAGGCGAACCTCATAGATGACCATCCATTCCGCTGCATGAGCTGGTCCAGATGATGGCTGCCTAACAAAAAAGCCCTGCTGAGCGGAAAGCGTCAGCAGGGCCATGGTTCAGTGCAGATTAATTACTGGGGGCGGTTGCCGGTGCCGGAGGTAGCACTGCCGCTAGGGCCGCTGCCGCTGGCACTGCTGCCTGTGGCGCCGGTTGTTCCCGTGGTGCCGGTTGCAGGTGCGCCGGAGGTGCCCGCAGGATCCTTGATTTCGGTGCCTGTGCGGTTGGTGTCAGAACGGCTGCCACTGGAGCTGGCGTCCTTCGCGGCATCGCCATCTGTCGTGCTGCGATTGGCATCCGTGGCCTTCTGTTCTTCACGGTTTTTGTTGTTGCGGTTCGCATCGGTAGCATTCCGTTCTTCACGGTCCTTCCGGTTCCGCATCGCTTCGTCGCGGTTTCTCTGGACACCTGCTTTGGCGAATTCTTCACGGCTGATGCTGCCGTTGGAATCTGCGTCGAGTTTGGTGAACCAGTCCTTGTTGGCGCGGGTTCCCTTGTCCTTGGTGGATTCGTCATTGGCTTCACCGAGCTTGCCGCCAGGCTGTGGCTGGCCGGCGACGCCGGGGACGGTTTCTGTGGAGCCTTTCCCCTGAGCGGAAAGCATCATGGGGCTAAGGGTAATTCCGGCGATAACGATAGTTTTAACAAATGAATTTTTCATGTGAATATTACAATAGTGGTTAGGTGGTCCCTTCCTGGCATGGTTGTGGTTATACCGTGGGGACAGTCAAAGTTCGCAAGCCTCTGAAAAAGCGGATGTATTTGCCGAGTAAAAATGAATCGAGGCGTGAGGCCATGAGGCCTGGGCTGGGTTCAGACCGTTTGTTGATTGGCCAAAAGGGAACCATCTCCGCTCCTCCGTGCGAATGATTTTGAAACCGTGCTGCGGTGAGCTTGCCGCAGCCATTCCCATTCCACACCCCTTTTACAGCTATGAAACTTTCCTTCCCCGGCCAAACCTGTGCCCTCGCTCTGCTGGCGATGCCCCTTTCTGTCATCGCCCAAGACCGTGAACCAGAGACCAATAAGACA
The DNA here is from genome assembly GCF_004364345.1 of Prosthecobacter fusiformis. Classification (NCBI taxonomy): domain Bacteria; kingdom Pseudomonadati; phylum Verrucomicrobiota; class Verrucomicrobiia; order Verrucomicrobiales; family Verrucomicrobiaceae; genus Prosthecobacter; species Prosthecobacter fusiformis. The sequence goes on from NZ_SOCA01000003.1 coordinate 490,093, forward strand.
GACTCCAACCGCCCCCTGGCTGAGGGCGAGCGTGGGAATGATACTGCGCTCAAGGTGGGCATCAATCAGGCGATCACGGATCTCCTCCACAATCCAGAAGGTCTTTTTAAGCGTCTGGATACTGACAATAACAGTACTCTGAGCCTGGATGAGTTTAAACGGATGTCCTCCGTGGGTTCGCAAGGAACCGCCAGCAACACAGGCACGGTTGGCGTCACCGGGGCTGCGGGAGCGACAGGTACCACAGGCCAGACCACCGTCACTGGCATCGCTGGAGATCCCGCGACTGCTCCTGCCACCCCCAGTGCAACGGGCAGTTCCGGTAGTCCCAATACGCCCGGGGAAACCACCGCGCCGACCAATCCTACCAAACCCGCAACTCCGGCCAATCCCAACAATCCTTCCTCTCCCGATACCCCAAAACTGCCTGCCAGCCCTACCAACCCTGCCAATCAACTGCCTGAGGGTGCCCCGGTTCCAAAGAATTGAGTTAACACCCGGCAATCTTAAACTTTTCATCCTTATGTCTCCCATCGTTCTTATCCCTCCCACTCATGAGCAATCCATCTTCGCCTTTCACGTCGAAGAACCCCTGGTGCGCCGTTTTCTCGAATACTTGGAACAAAAAGGTCTCACCCCTTGGCGTCCACCCGCCCCCCTGGAAAAAACGGCTGAAGATGGTGCTGACATGATCCAGATCGAAGTCGAAACCAAATCCACCGAGGGCATGCTGCAGGACCTCATCAATGAGTTCCTCCATGAGGAAGAATAGCGGCAAGGCGAAAAATGCGTCATGGGGAAAGTTTTCATTTTTTCCCCATCTGGGGAAATTTCCCCCTAAATCATTGATAACCAATGTTTTAGGATGGGGATTTTCTTCCCCATGGAATCCCCACACGGGGACCCATGGGGAAATTTTGGGAAGATTCTTGAGCCTTGGGAAGCGCATCCCGACAATATCCACGAACCCCTCCCTACCGTGCAAGAGACTAGCATGCCGACTTGGGAGAAGTCGGCAATAATTTCCAATGGGTAGTCCCCTCGGTGTTGTAATAACAGACCGGCCTTCCTGGGACTGGCCGCATCTAAGTTCCAGGTCCAAACGGCATTAGTGACGTCGCCCCTCGGCTTGCGACCGCAACAAAGCTGGCACTTATTTTATGGAAAGGCACCCGTGACTCAGCAATGGATCGCTAAAATCTGGCGATGAAGATGGTAGCTAATCTCAGCCAGCAATTGAGACGACTGGATGAAAAGAAAACGCTGGAGAAACTGCCCGCCAGATTGCAGGAGTTTATAAAAAGAGAAATGAGCGCTCAATATTTTGTCAATTATTTGCACCCTTACCCCAATTTCCTCTGGCAGAGGCAATACCAGCGCTGTCATTCGCTGCAGGCAGTAATCCAATTGCGGGTTTTTGTAGGAAGAAATAGAGACTTAATGGAATTGCAGGATGAATGGCCGTCAACACGACCGGAAATGGGTGAAGGTGATACAAGAAGGAGATGGCATCATAGCGATACAAAGGATGTTGCTTTCCGATATAATCACCGTCTTTTCGAAGACTGGATAGCGCAAGGACAACTTAAAGGAGACACTAATGAAAATAATTAAAATTATCGTATCCATCTTTATATGTGGCATTACTTGCGCCTCTTGTCAGGACCGATCAGCACTCAAAATTACTCTGGAAGTTGCCGATGACGTGGGCATACCAGTTGATGTAGCGACTATTGAGACAGATTTGTTTGACCGGTGGCAACCGGGTGAGGGTTTTGGGAAAGACCTCTACAAGAAACTTCAAGCGATCACAGCCGACTCTGGATTGGCTGTTTTAGAAGCCGAATCCAGTCGCTGTGCGTTGGTCCTTCGCGCCAAAAAATCAGGTTATTATTGGGCAGGAGCGGAATTTAAAAGCATCAATACTAGCAAGGGGCAATGGCAGCCTTGGAATCCCACAATAAAGATGGAATTAAAGCGGGTATTAAATCCTATTCCACTCATTGCTAAAAAAGTCATCCGAAATTATGCTGATTATGTTCAGCTTCCTGGGACTGGAATAGACGTGGGATTTGATCTTGAACGGGGTGACTGGGTGACTCCACATGGAGCTGGAACCACGGCAGACATTTTATTTCGGATGGAGGGTAAAACTGAAGATGCTTTTGCTCTCTATGATACGCGACTACACATCACTTTTAGCCATCCACAGGACGGCTTGGTCCTCCACGAAACAAAACCCGTCAAGGGCAGTGGTCTGCGTCTACCTTACTTGGCCCCAGAAGCCGGATATGCGTCGGAGTGGCTTCAACGTAAGGCGCGTGTCCCAGGAGCTACAACGGGAGTTCTGGCCGGCATTCCCCAGGTCATTGATGAAGCAAAACCCACCGAGAATTATTTCCTCCGACTGCGCACGAAAGTGGATGGAGATGGAAAAGTCATCTCGGCTCATTACGCCAAGGTGCAAGGCGGGTTTTTGTGGTACCCCAGTGGCCTTGTGAAATTCCAATATTGCTTTAACCCAACAGCCAACGATCGTAATCTCGAATTCGACACCACTCGGAATCTTCTTCGGGTCCTGCCAGGCCAGGAAGTCAAAGATCCTTGATATAGAAAAGGAAACAGGGCAGGATTTCATGTCGCCTGCCCCCGTTTCCCACGAGTGCAAAACCAAGAAATGGAAAAACACCTATTCGAGAGGATCAACCGATGCCTAAAATATTTTATCTTATTACTCTAATTGCACTTGTCTTCACGTCACTTGCGCGAGGACAATCGGCGCAAGAATCAGATGAAGGCGCATTAGTGACCGCAGTGGAGCATTACCCTCTCTACACCAGCAATGAATCTGCCCAGCGTGAAAACGCTTCAGATACCCATGAAGTCGAAATTTTAGTTGTGTTCTTGCGTCATATTGATGGAGCAAAGTCCATGAAACTAAAGTCCGCGCCAGACTTGCAGCGTATCTTTAAAAAAGCCAGGCAGATGAGTGAGTCAGGTCAATCGCAGCCGTTCACTGGGCCTGGACGTTGGTATGTCTGCACCCAGAAGGGAGAGCATTTTCTTCTGTTCATTGATGATCATAAAATGTCGGCTCGTATCGTGCCTGCCAACGCTGTTTCAGAAAAAGTATTTCTGCCAAGGTGGATGATAGAAACCACAGAGGATAAAGAACTAATAGACTGGTGTGAGAGTGAGCTAAAAAAGTCAGCTTTCAAAGCGTAGCTTTGTGCGGAGTTTTCGTATCCGTCAAACATAGCACCATTGCGGGGACCTTGACAAGGTGGAGTGCTACAGTGAGGCCACGCAGTTCTTTGCCTGCGCTTGGTGTAGAGATTTTTGTTCGGCTGCCCAAGCTTTCGGGGAAACGGGGTCAGGGTGCAAATAATTGGCAGAATGGGCGGAGGCTTTAGATTGGGGTGATGGCTCGGAGCTTACGCATTCAATATCCCGGTGCTTATTACCATGTGATGGCGCGAGGTAACCGGAGGGAGGTCACCTTTCATGATGAGGATGACCGGCGCTTCTTCCTCCAGGCGCTCAGAAAAACGGGGTCAGGATGCAAATAATTGACTGAATGGGCGGAGGCTTTAGATTGAGAGCATGGCGCGGAGCTTACGCATTCAATATCCGGGGGCTTATTACCATGTGATGGCTCGGGGTAACCGTAGGGAGGTAATCTTTCTTTTCCCATCGAAATGAAAAACCTATTTTATTTCTCAACTTTCGTTGTTGGTGCTGCACAGTCGTTATTGGGATTCTATGTTAAAAGGCTCGTAATATACGGGATGGAAATACCTTTTGCCAATGCTCTAGACCTTAGTATCGACCAGACTAACTTGATGTTTCGATACAGTAAGAAAATAAAAGATGAATTTACCATTTTTGGATGGCTGGGCATTCTTATCTGACTGCTATCTGCAGGAGCTTATTTGTATTCACGTCATTACCCCGAGATTAGCAAAGAGTAATATCTGGCGATGAAGACAGTAGCCAACGTGAGCCAGCAATTGAGACGACTGGATGAAAAGAAACCCTGGATAAACTGCCCGCCAGAATGAAGGAGTTTATAAAGGAGAAATTAACGCTCAATATTTTGTCAATTATTTTCACCCTGACCTCGTTTTCCTGATTCTCAATGCCCGAGGTATCAATCAGGCAACTCATCAATCGGAATACATGTCTCGGGCCCGAGAACACTTGTTCATGAACGGGGTGCGCCCTGATGCTGCGGCCAGAGCGCAAATCCGAATTGAGGTTGGCCGCTTGTATTTTGATCTGCCTAAACGATAAATCTGCTATGCTTGAACTCGATTATCAGTCTGGAACTGCTTTCCTGAAACGGGTTTGGAACCTTGATGAAGCCGAGGTTCTGATTCGCTGCCCAATCTGTAAAGCCAAGGTTATCTTCGCACCCTCTTGGGAAACTGCCCACAAATACAAGGTGCATCCTGGAGCTTATTGCTCGGTGGATCGAAAGCACCTCACAGTGATGTTCGAACTCACTCCCCCCCCCCTGACCCCAGTTCCCCCCAGAAACGATACTAGCATTTTCGGAAACAATGAGGGGCTTCTTCCGGCTAAGCCAAGAGGCTATTATCGAGAATATGTAGTTCCGACTCCAGGAATTAACCACGCCGGGAAGCGAAGGATCGTTGAAGGGCTGGATGGCGAATTGTATTACAGCCACCAACATTATGCAGATTTTGTATTGCTCAATTAGTATGACTGAACCCAAGAAACATCATTTCATCTTCTGCATAACCCAGACCCCGCTAAGACACGAGTACTTCCAATAGGCGAAGACGTCCGCGGAAAGTCCGAATTAATTCAGCTAGTAACACACGCGCTTGATTTTCCTTACAGATCGCCCATTCCAAATTGGGATTCTTTCTCCGACGCGATGCGTGATTTGGCCTGGATCAAGACCCCAAAGATTCATATCCACCACTTCTCAATGCCCATGAGTGAAGCGCCTGGAGATCAACAAATTTATCTCGAAATCTTAAATGACGCAATCGTAGCAAGCCTCGAACACCGCTCTCCAGTGCTAACCGTTTCATTTAATCCTGAGCTCCGACAAAACATCGAAGCACTGCTAGGAGAGCATGTTAATGACCCCTCCTGACCCCGTTTTCGACGAGCTTCAAAAGATAGCTTCTGACATTGTTGAAGGTAATTTCACGCCAAATTCAACATTAACATGAAACGCCTATTTCGTATCCAAGTCAACGATGATGCTCCAAAGCTGGAAGTCAATCCAGTCGCCCTCTACTCCTCGGAATTTACAGCGCTCGACGGCTCACCGTAATCTCAACTTTCCCCTGACAAAGCATTTGCTGCGAGGCCGGATTCGATCTGCCCATGGCAGCAAATCTACGCAGTAGCTCCCGGCTGCTTTGCCCTCTCCGAGAGTGCTTGGAAAGAGTGTGAAGACATGTATTATGTTCTGAGCATGGGGAATGAGTTGCTTGCCGCAGGAGACTCGGAATTTTACTTTCGGATCATCAATCCTTTAGACTTTGCTCCGGCGTCAGATGATCCAAATCACTCTTTTGATTTAGACACTTTTAATTCACCGATCTTCCGCCTGAGAGATCGCGAATCGACTGATCTTTTTTGCCTGTCTGGAACGGAGGTTCCAGGTGATGAGTTCAAACACAATTACGAGCAATTCGGCTTTACCGGATTGAGCTTCGAAGAAGTTTGGAGCAGTGAATAATCGTTTTTGTGTGAGGCTTGTTGGTGTAGTTAGAAGCTAGCTGGATCGTGCCGCAATCAGTCGTTTCAAGCAGGATTTTAAATGTTTGCAAAGGGCCGCACACGATAGAAGTACAAACAGGACTTCTTGGGGCACCTCGCTTGCTCCGATCTTTAGGTGAATTAACTTCTGGTGGCATTCCAGACGACTGAATAGCATGAGTACAGAAATCATAGTGGCGTGGGAAAATTCACATGAAACGGCGTTCCCGACTTCAAAGAGCGTGTTTAATTTGGTTTGCGACAGCGTCGGAGAATCTGCAGACCGACTCGGACATCAAGAGGTTGGGAAGCTTTGCAAGTGGGCAAAGCAAGATGGAAATTTGTTGCTTGTAGATGCTACATCAGAGGCCAAGGCAGTTTTTAGAGATTTATTGAGAGAAGCGCTCAATGATGGGACGATCATCAAAGAAATACTCTCATGGCCGACGCCGCATTTTGATGCATCAACGCTCTTGCCGGAGAATAGAACACCTGAAGTGATTTCCTTTATCTGTAATGCTGCCGCAATCGGAACCTTGCGGCGTCTAACTTTTTATTTAGATCGTGTATAAACTTATTGGGACTTAAAATAGAATGGCCTGTGGTCCGGCCTGGATTAGTAATAGTCCAGAAACTCCGAGTTGGATACTGACAGGTTGGCCCCGAAGACTCTGGAAATATTGCCGTCGATTGGCTAGAAAGGCAGCTTTAAAATGATTGATCCTGATGCAGTTGAAGAAGCAGACATCGAACTATGCGCGTCTGGGTTCGATACTCTGCTCATGGAAGAAGGGCAGGAAGAGCTTCGCTCTTATCAAAAAATGCTCGTCGAAATGCGTGCCACAAAGTGTGCACAGGTCGTGAAGGACCTTTTAGACTGGATCGACACAACACCGGATGCATATGCACTCGATGTGGTCGGACAAGATAAGGGTCGTTACAACGATCTTTGGCGGAAATATGATGCAGCTTCATGTGAAGAGCTGGCCAAATCCATTCGCTGATCCTGGGGTGGGCTCTCCAATGTATTGAAAATTTATAGAATAGTTCGCGATCCCAATGCGTCCGGGGCAGCTAGCTCTTGATCGAAGGCGGTGACGACACAAAAATTGAAATATGGAATGGTTCTGCTTGGATAGATGGGCCATTTCTTTCTCGAATAATATTCGATATGAATTTGCTAGAAGAAACTGCCAGCCAGATTGTTTTAACATTTAATTTGTTATTTGGAGGTTATCGTCATTCAGGGATGGGCGATGTGGAGTTCAAGGCACGAATGTTGTATGAACGCCGCCGTGCTAATGGGATTCCATATTTGATTGAAGATCGTACAGAGGAAGAGGTGGTTGCAGTCATTGAAGCTGTGGATCGGGTGAACCAGCGATGGCCGGGTTCATTTATTCCAGTTCATCCCCCCAGACCGAGACCTGCGGACCGTAATCAGGTGATATGGATCATGGATTTTCGTGCCTTCTGGCCGGGGCGGCTCGACAATCCATTGCACCCTTCTTCTGGCGATATTACCCGAGTTGCGTTAGGGGGCGCATGGGAAACTGACGGTAAATGATAATCACATTGAGAATTCAGCCTCAACGCCGCGATCTGGATCACTCTCAATTTTCCACACCTTAGAGATTAACTACTTATGACACAAATCATCATTTTAATGGCGGCTCTATTTCTCATGATAGAGCCATGTCAATCATGGTCGATTGAACCTGTGAAAAATCCATATCAAGTTCGTTTTGGTACTTTGGAATTAACTTCCGATATCAAGCGTCGGTATGTATTCAAATATGGATCCATGGAAGAGGCGTTTGATTTAACAGATATCGTCGCCAGATCAGGACGAGATTTTCCTGGATTGCCAAATCTCAAGGAAATAGGGTTTAGGACAGAGGGGGGCGAAGTTTATAAATACGGAAACCTCTCCAAACAATTATACTTGGAAAAGTTCATCAAGGACAATCCCGGAGGAAATAATAAACCTAAATCATGGATTTTTTCAGGCCTTCTGGATGAAGACTTGGAAATCCGACTTGAAGGTCAAACCCCTGTGTGTCGTGTAGATATACAGAATGGTGGCGGAATAATTACCCTGTGGGAAAATTTGCCTAACCAGCCAGTGGTGCCTCAAAAAGCGAAATGAATATAAGGTGACAAGCCGTGGCAGGCAAGTGTCTGTGAACTGGGGTTCAAGCTTTCATGTCGCTTGACCCCATTTTCCCGTTTTCCCAATGGAAACTATTAATACATTTTTTGAAATTACAGACAAATCCTTGCATAATCATGGTTATGCGTGGGCCAGTGGATATGGACCTCTTGAGGAAAATTCCATGAAGTTTCTCCATCCATCTCAACTTGAGCGCAATCGAGAATACTGGAAAATCAACAACGAAGTGCCTGAAAACGGGGTCAGGGTGCAAATTATTGACAGAATGGGCGGAGCCTTTAGATTGGGGTTATGGCGCGGAGCTTACGCATTCAATATCCGGGGGCTTATTATCATGTGATGGCGCGAGGTAACCGGAGGGAGGTCATCTTTCATGATGAGGATGACCGGCGCTTCTTCCTCCAGGCGCTCAGTGAGGCCTGTGAAAGGACAGGCTGGCGGGTTCATGCGTGGGTGCTTTTGGGCAATCATTATCATCTGTTTGTCCAGACGCCGGAGGCCAATCTGGTAGCGGGCATGGCCTGGCTGCAGAATGCTTACACACGCCGTTACAACGTGCAGCACCGGGCCTGGGGCCGGGTGTTTGGTGACCGTTATAAGGCGGTGTTGGTGGAGGGGGACGACCGGTATCATTACCAGACGTTGATGGATTACATCCATCTCAATCCGGTGCGTGCGGGCCTGGTAAGGCCGAAGGCGGGCCAGAGCCTGCTGGACTATCCCTGGAGCAGCCTGGCGGGAGGTTACGCCCTGGTGCCTTCCCGCCGAGCCAAATGGCTGGCGGCGGAGGCTGGGCTGAAGGCGTTTGAACTGGATGATACGACGCGGGGCCGCCGCCGGATGGTGGAGCGGCTGGACCGGCGTGGGATGTCCGAGGCGATGAAAGCCTGCGGTGTCCCGGCGCTACCGGACGAGGTGGACGCCCGGTGCAGCCATCTGCGCCGGGGCTGGTATTGGGGGCAGCAGGCTTTCGGGGAAAAACTGCGTGAACTCGCCAGGAAGCTGGTCGCAACCCGGCCCCCGGTGTCCAGAGGCTACAAAAATCAACCCGCCGTGCGAATGCACTCGCTGGAACAGGCTCAGCAATGGCTGAAGGGAGGTCTGAAAGCCGCCGGGTTGAAGCCTGGAGATCTGGAGAGACTGAAAGGCTCCGACCCCAGGAAGCTGATGCTGGCGCACCTGCTGTGGAAAAAGACGACTGTGACGCAGCAGTGGATTGCAGAAAATCTGGCGATGAAGACTGCAGCCAACGTAAGCCAGCAATTGAGACGACTGGATGAAAAGAAAACCCTGGAGAAACTGCCAGCCAGATTACAGGAGTTTATCAAAGAGAAATGAGAACTCAATATTTTGTCAATTATTTGCACCCTGACCCCAGTTCCCCCGCAACCAGTTTGGCGATAACTCAGATTGGCTGGATGGTCTCGGGCCAAATCATCAAAACCATCCTGCGTCTAGCCCATACATCACTCGGCTCCAAGATGATTTAGCGGAATTTAACGACCTTGATCCAACCCCGGCAAATGTGGATGCGCTCAAGAACGAACTTCAAAAAATCGCAAAGAAGCTCACTGACGATGATTATCCTTGGCCATGATTAAAAAAATCTTTCTTATATCGCACACAATCGAAGCTGGGCATGTTGCTGCGACGCCTGATCCAGATATCTTTTTCAGGACTGTCATGCGTGATATTCCTGCTCTGGATGAGAATGCACCAATACCCTCATTCCAATTGCTTGATCCATCGAAAAGAGGGGATGGCTTTTTTAGCGTGAGCAACCAAGTTTTATTGTTCGATAAAGCCATTTATTTAAGTGATTTAGGGGTGCCTCTAGGATTAAGCGGAAATGTTCATCCCACAATCTTGAATGATACTAAGGAGGAAATTTTCTTTCTCAATGTAACAGCTACTTATAATTGCTTGAACCTAGCAGAGACGGTCTTTAAAAGTCCCAATGGAGAAGAAAAGGGAGTCGATCATGGAATGGGGATCAAAAAGTTAATTTTTTTTCCCAAGTTGATCGGCGATTCATATATCTTCCGTATCCCTCAAAGGAAGTCTGCAATTTTCATAGCAACCGATGAGTCAGGCACGCAGGAAGATTTTTACACGCTTTATAAAGTCTCAGGAATGAGGGGCCTGTCTTTCGCTGAAGTATGGAGCAGCGAGTGAGGGCCGTGGAAAACAGAGAGCAGCATATAATTGACCACGACTTGATGAAAGCGGCACCAGCAATAAGCAATACGGAGGGCATCGGCTCAACCAAAAAACTTTATCGCTGGCAGGAAAAAATGATCTACAATGAAGACGGCCAATGAGAACTCTACTTTACTTCCAAGGGTGGTGGCTAATCGCTGCAATCTTATCAACCAACATTGTCCTTGGCCAGTCAACGGTTGACCCGAATGATCAAACAGTCGAGCGCCTGATTGAACCGCTTTTTGACTCAAACTTTCAGATGAGGAAAGCTGATGAGGCGTTACGAGAACTCGCCTCTTTACCAGGCATTACGGAAACACTGTAGGCCAAGCTTAAACGTGAATTGGCAAACCAAAACGCAGAAAGCTATCGACTGCGGGCATTGATGCAGGCTTTAGCAGTAAGATCTGACTATACGCCAAGGTTGATGAGTGACATTTAAGCTCAAACAAAGTGGACTCTCCATACTGTCCACACAGGAGCTGATAGATCGCATTTTTTGCGGAAGGCTATTTGCGTATTTTTGGAAGCAACCCGAGCAGTCAAAATGAAGAAATCTTGATCTCGGCGCTATCTCCAGATCTAGACACGATCCCCAGCATGCAGGAGACCGCTGTTTACTCTCTGTAGAAGTCCGGGACAGCAAGAGCCAAAGTTGCCTTGGATGCCCTAGCAGCCCGCCTACAACCGAAGCCGAATAGCAAAAACCGTCTCTACGACCTCACGGTGGAGACTGCCAACTTACTCAGCAGACGAACCGAATTGCCTGTGCACTTGGCCATGCCGCAACCCACCGCGCAAGCAAAAGTACTAAAGAAGACCCATAAAATAAAACCACCGTCCAAATCAAGTGAGGGACCGGCATCCTTAGCGCCGTGGAGACTTACCGTTGTATTGATCTTCGCGACGATTGGGCTGCTGTGGTTGCTGCTAAAGGGGAGGAAGTAGATGTGGCAGGCAAATACGAAGATTGGTGTTGAAGTCAGCGACCACCTTAGCCTGCCTCCAAAAAGTTGAAGCGGTATGGAGAGTCTGCCTCATCCCGCCGGCATAACATTCCTCCGAGCAAATCCTCAAAATGGGACGCTGCTCGATTGGGCGCGACAGCGGGGGTATACTGGACCAGCATTTTAAACAATGATTCTCAAAGCTAAAGCAATTGAGCTCGATGGATTCGAGCTAGGAAAGATATACTTGAATCCTGATGATCAGGCGGAGTCGGCTTGTCCTGTATGCGGCTATCTAGTCCAATGGGATCGGCCACCGGTCGCGAACTCGGAGGGGGGCTGGCGTTCTCGTGGAACATCTGTCCATGCTGTAACACACAATATGGATTAGACGATGAGTTTAAAACGGAACACGGAGGCTTGGAAAAAGCTTGGCAGTCTCTCCGGGCGTCCTGGCTGAAGAGTGTTGGTCGAACGCCTGACGTTAAAAAGCAGCTTCAAAACATTGGAATAGAGATGAGCGGCTAAGGAATGAAAAATTTGCGGGTGAGATCTGTTTATGAAATATGCGACCACCCGTCTGTGTGCTGGTGACGGGCGAAACATCAACATGGTGATGAGTTTGATGCAGGGAGCGCCTCACCGGATTTTCGCGTCCGGAAGCTCGGACTTTACGCCTTCGTCGAGGGGCATTTTGTCAGTCCCTGGGGTTAGGCCGGTGGCGGACATGAGTTTGGAGAGTTCGGCCTGGAGTTCGGAGACTTTGCTGACGAACTCGGGTTTGCTGATGAGGTTTTTGGTTTCATCGGGATCGTCCTTCAGGTTGTACAGCTCGGCCAGGTGGCGGTCGGGGCTGCCATTGCCGTGGGGGTAATGGATGTACTTCCATTCATCGGTGCGGATGGCGCGGACGTTGGGGGTATAAGGGAACTGTTTTTCGTAGTTGTAGTGGTAGAACCAGCTTTTGCGCCAGTCGGCATCGCCCTCTCTGACAAGTTTGGTCCAGGATTGACCATGGATTTTGGGCAGGGCGGGTGCTCCGCAGAGATCCAGAATGCTGGGGGCCATGTCCACGGTGAGGACCTGTTGGGGGATCTTTTTGCCTTCTGTGCTAAGGCCTGGGAAGCGGGCGACGATGGGGATGCGGAGGCTGGCTTCGTGCCCGGTGCGCTTGTCCACCATGCCGTGCTCTCCCTCCAGGAGGCCGTTGTCTCCCATGAAGACGATGAGGGTGTTATCGAGTTGGCCGGTTTCCTCCAGGTAAGCGCGGAGGCGGCCCATGCTGTCATCCACGCTGAGGACGGTGCCCCAGTATCCATGAACCATGTTTTCGAAATCCTTGACGGCCTCGGGACGGTCATCGGGGAATTTTTTCCGCCATTCGAAGAGGGGGCCATAAATGCCGTGCCAGGTGTAGAGGCGCTCCTTGATCCACTGGGGTTTGTCATTGAGCTGAAAAGCAGTGGCGGGGTAGGGCACGCGGACGTCGTCAAAGGTATGTTCGTACTTAGGCTCGGGGGTATAAAAACTGTGGGGGGCCTTGTGCCCCAGGAACATGCACCAGGGCTTATCCGCACTTTGTTTCTTGAGCCAGTCGAGGGTCATGTCGGTGACGACGGTGGTGTAGTAACCTTTGACGACTTCCCGCTTTTGGCCGTGGAAGTTGAACTCGGTATCGAAGTATTTGCCCTGGCCTTTGTGGGTAACGAAATAATCGTATCCGGGGCGGGGTTCATCGTTCTCCTCACCCATGTGATATTTGCCGATGTAGGCAGTGGCGTAACCTGCCTTCTGCAATACCTGGGGGAAGCTTTCCATGGCAGCCGGGTATTCGGTGAAGTTGTTGGTCACGCCATGCGTGTGGGCATAGAGGCCGCTGAGGATGGAGGCGCGGCTGGGGGAGCAGAGGGAGGTGGTGCAAAAGGCATTCTGGAAAAGGACGCCTTCACCGGCCAAGCGGTCGATGTTTGGAGTCTTGACGTGCTTGGATCCGTAACAGCCGAGGGCATCCGGGCGGAGGTCATCGCAAAGTACGAACAAGACGTTAGGCCGGGTGGCGGCCTGGGATGCAACCGTCAGGAAAAGGGAAAGGAGAAAGAGGCAGGGTCGGAACATGAGAAGCAGGTAACGACCGCATGAGGGGAGCTTTGTCAAAAAGGATGCGGGATTCCTGGGTGGGGCAAAGGGCAACCTGTGACAGCAGGAGTTCGCGCGCGGTTCTGCTTCCGCATGAGCTTTGTTTTTTTCCTTCTAAACCCTCATAGGGTAGGCACTTTTTTGTGCCTGATTGTGCGAAAATGGATCTTCGGCATAATGGTGCGGCAGTCAGGAAAATAAATTATCTGATCATAACCTATGAGCCATTATCACCAACTCTATACGGCTGAAGACACTGCCGTGGTATTCATTGACCACCAACCGCAGATGACTTTTGGCGTCGCCAATATTGACCGGGCTACGCTGATCAACAATGTGACGCTACTGGCCAAGGTGGCGAAGGAATTCAATGTGCCAGCCGTGCTGACGGCGGTGGAGACGGAATCCTTTAGCGGCTACATTTGGCCTCAGTTGCTGGATGTGTTTCCTGGTCAGCCGATTGTGGAGCGTACCTCCATGAATTCTTGGGATGATGCGGGATTCCGCGCGGCCATTGAGGCCACTGGCAAGAAGAACATCCTCATGACCGGCCTATGGACAGAAGTGTGTGTGACCTGGCCGACGATCGAGATGATCGGTGCAGGGTATAATATCTATGTGGTGGAGGACTGCTGCGGGGCTACCTCGCCTGCGGCCCATGAGGCGGCGATGAGCCGGATGGTACAGGCGGGTGCCACGCGCGTGACGACGATCCCGGCTTTACTGGAGTGGCAGCGTGACTGGAAGAACCGTGATCATTATAACAACCTGATGGGCATCCTGAAAGAGCAGGGCGGTGCCTATGGTGTGGGCGTGGAGTATGCCTATACGATGGTGCACAAGGCAGCACAGTCTGCCCAGGTGCCGCAAGTGGTGACCGGTGGCCTGAAACACTAACAACCCTCTGGCAGCGCGTGGACCGCCCCTCGCGCTGCCGGATTCACCTGTGCCTATTCTTTTATGAGCATCCATGTCGCCATCACCCGCCGTGTCCGCCCTGGGAAGGAGGCGGAGTTCGAAGAAAGACTGAACCGCTTTGCGCAGCGCTCTCTGGCTGTAGAAGGTACACGCGGGGTGCAGATGCTGCATCCTGCCCCGGGATCTGATAATCCTGAGTATGGGATCATGCGCACCTTTGCCAGCCCGCAGGATCGCGATGCATTTTATACCTCGGACCTGTATCTGGACTGGGAAAAGGAGATCGCCCATCTGGCGGACGGAACGCCAAAATTTCGGGATTTGCATGGACTGGAAGCGTGGTTTCGCCAGCCGGATGTGCCACGGCCCCCGCGATGGAAGATGGCGCTGGCGACCTGGATCGGCGTTTATCCGACCAGCCTGATGCTGGGGCTTCTACTGGCCCCGCACCTGCATGCCATGCCGAAGCCTCTCTCCGCCCTGATCATCTCCGGCTGCATGGTGGTGTGCCTGACATGGCTGGTCATGCCGACCGTGACGAAGCTGATGCATGCCTGGCTGCATCCCCGTGCATGACGTTTTCCGCGATGACGTGGCGCTGATTTATAACCAACCTTTTTTACCTCACTTAAAGTTATGTCCCTCGATACGACGACCCCGGCTGACCTTATTCTGTATAACGGACGCATCACCACGCTGGACCCGGATTATCCGGAAGCGAGTAACATGGCCATCGGCGGAGGGCGGATTCTCGGGGTGGATGAAGGGGAGGAATATGCGGACATTTCTACGCCGCAGACGCGCCGTATCGACCTGAAGGGAAGGCGGGTGGTCCCTGGGCTGTATGATAGCCATCTGCACGTCATCCGGGGTGGCTTGAACTACAATCTGGAACTGCGTTGGGACGGGGTGACGTCTCTGTCTGATGCGCTGTCTTTGCTGAAGATCCAGGCAGATCGTACTCCCGCTCCGCAGTGGGTGAGAGTCGTCGGAGGATGGAGCGAGTTTCAATTTGCTGAGAAGCGCATGCCGACTCTGGAGGAGATCAACAAGGCGGCGCCGGACACGCCGGTTTTCATCCTGCATCTCTACTGTCATGCGATGCTGAATCGTGCGGCTTTGAAAGCAGTGGGGTATGACAATAATTCGCCCAATCCACCCGGAGGCGAAATCCAGCGGGACAAGAATGGAGATCCGACGGGGCTGCTCATCGCGCGGCCCAATGCGATGATTCTGTATGCGACTCTGGCGAAGGGGCCCAAGCTACCGATAGAGTATCAGTATAATTCAACACGCCATTTCATGCGGGAGTTGAACCGCCTCGGCCTAACCAGTGTGTGTGATGCAGGCGGTGGTTTTCAAAACTACCCGGATGACTATGAGGTGGTGGCGGAGCTGCACAAACGCGGTGAGCTGACGCTGCGGATTGCGTATAATTTGTTCACGCAAAACAAGGGGCAGGAGAAGGATGATTTCGCCCGCTGGATCGGTATGACCCAACCGGATTCGGGGGATGATTATTACCGGGTGAACGGGGCAGGGGAGATGCTGGTCTTTAGCGCTGCGGACTTTGAGGACTTCCTGGAACCGCGCCCTGACCTGCCGCCAACACTGGAGACAGAACTGAAGGAGGTGGTGTCGTTACTGGCGAAGAACCGCTGGCCTTTCCGTCTGCATGCGACGTATGAGGAAAGCATCACCCGTTTCCTGAATGTGTTTGAAGAGGTGAACCAGGAGGTGCCGCTAGAGGGCCTGCACTGGTTCTTTGACCATTGCGAGACGATCAGTGACAAGAACATCGAGCGGGTGAAGACACTGGGCGGAGGGATTGCCATCCAGCATCGCATGGCCTTTCAGGGGGAATACTTTGTGGACCGTTACGGTGCGGCTGCGGCGGAGCGGACACCCCCGGTGAGGCGCATGCTGGAAATGGGAGTGCCGGTGGGTGCGGGTACGGATGCCACGCGTGTGGCCAACTACAATCCCTGGAACTCCCTTTACTGGCTGGTCACGGGCAGGACAGTGGGCGGGCTCGGATTGTATCCTGAAAAGAACTGCCTGAGCCGTGAAGAGGCCTTGCGCCTTTATACCCAAGGAAGTGCCTGGTTCAGCCGAGATGAGGAAAAGAAGGGTGTTTTGAAGCCCGGGCAACTGGCGGATTTGATCGTGCTCAGTGGGGATTATTTCAGCGTGCCGGAGGAGGAGATTAAAGGACTTCACAGCGTGCTTACCCTCCTAGGTGGTCAGCCTGTGTGGGGGGAGGCGGAGTTTAAAGATCTCGCGCCGCCGGAATTGCCAGTGACGCCGGACTGGTCACCTGTGGCGAAGTTTGGCGGATATGGGGCACCTGGATTTATCCGCAGTGAACGTGCGATCTCTTTTGCCCCGTGGGCTGCGCCGAGAGTGATGCGACGCAGTGGGCCTGAGAGTGGGCCCAAGGTATTGGGGCAGCTATGGGGATCCGGCTGTGATTGCTTCGCTTTTTAAAAGGGACGCTGATCACATACCCAGGACGAGAATGCGGAAGGTGATGACCTTTGTGACGGGATACCCCCCAAAACAAAACCCCGCCTGGCTCACACCAGGGCGGGGTTTTCACAACGAACGGGAGATTCAGACTACTGTGGCGGCACGCGGAAAAGCTTGCCTGTGTAAGGGCACTTCACTTCCATACCGGTAGGAAGGCCGGTGACGTCCACGAGCTGATGCTTGGCAGCGTAAGGGCTGTTCACAAATCCGGCGCGTCCTGGGATGGCGGAGCCATAAGGGAGATCTGAGGCTGGAGCAGGAGCCGTCGCGGGTGCTGGTGTATCCTGAGCAGGAGCTGGCTCAAGCTTAGGCTCTGGAGCAGGTGTGATGGCCGCCACTTTGCTTGGAGTGGAGGATGGCACCGGGACCGTCACGGAAGTGCGCGGTTTTGGCTGGCTTTCAGTCGTCTGGACTTTGGGTGCAGGCGTGGAAGCAGCGACACGGGGTGTGCTGTCAATGCCACCAGGGACAATGAAAGGCTTCTGGGTATATGGGCAGACGACTTTGGAGCCAGCGCTCATCCCGCGAACGTCAACAAGGCGTCCTGGGCTGGTATAAGGAGTGCGGACGTAGCCAGGAAGATCGCTCACGGCACGGGCCACAGGCAGATTACTGTTATCGACTGGAGTTGGAGCTTGGCGTTTTGGAGCTTCCACAGGTGCTTTGTTCTGGGCCACCACGCGGGAGGTGGAGGACAACGGCGCACCTGAAGGCTTGCTAATATAATAGGAAATCAGGCCTTCGTTTTGAATCTGGTTCCAGGCTTCACGGGGAGGCATGGAGCAAGAGGCGAGAGCCACTGCGGTGATACCCATTAAGGGAAGACGGAGCCGGGGGAGCATCTGGGAGTGAAGCATGGCGTAAGTGCGTTTTTTTGAATTCGCTCGGTCATTTTAGGGTTTTTTTAAGATTACGCAACTGCAATGGTTAACCCAGACAGTAATAATCGCTTTAATTTCTGGCTTTATTTAGATTTTCCATAAGTTGGCAGTGATTCATTTTTATCCGATAAGATACACATGCACTGGAAACTCATCACTGTCGGGAAACCGGCACTCACCTGGGCACGGCTCGGAGCGGAGGATTATCTGCACCGGTTGAGGCGGGTAGCGAAGGTGGAGCACGTGGTCATTAAAGAGGGGCCTCGGGACCTCGTGGAAGGGCAGCTTTTACAGGCCA
Organism: Prosthecobacter fusiformis; assembly: GCF_004364345.1. Taxonomy (NCBI): domain Bacteria; kingdom Pseudomonadati; phylum Verrucomicrobiota; class Verrucomicrobiia; order Verrucomicrobiales; family Verrucomicrobiaceae; genus Prosthecobacter; species Prosthecobacter fusiformis. The sequence continues at coordinate 507,919 of NZ_SOCA01000003.1, forward strand.
GTTCCGATAGCCTCCGCCTGATCCTGGATGAGCGTGGGAAGGCCTATCGCAGCTTGGAGCTGGCGCGTTGGATCGAACAAAAAGACCTTCACGGCACCAAGCGCGCCAGCCTTATCATTGGTGGTGCCGACGGGCACAGTGAATCCTTCCGCAAGCAGGCTGATGAATGCTGGACCTTATCCTCGTTTACTTTGCAGCATGAAATAGCTCTCGTTGTCCTGGCTGAGCAGCTCTATCGCGCGTATAGTATTCTTCGAAATGAACCCTATCACAGGGAGTGACATAAGCCCTTACTTTTTGCTGAAATGAGACTCAATTCACCCAGGATTCGCCTTGTTGAGAAGTTGACCTGCGCTTATATTTAAAAAAAACCGACTTTCAGCCTTTAGGCTTACTCAATGTCCTCATCCGTCCTCCGAAACGTGATTCACCCCAAGCATTCTCCCTCCTCTGCACTGAGGACTGGGATGGAAGATGCTGGGGAAGGCATCCGCCCCGCTGAGGACATGGAAGTGGTTCTGGGAGTGCTGATTGAAAACGCGCCTGTAGCCATGGCCATGTTTGACGACCAGATGCACTACATGCTGGCCAACCGCTCCTGGATAGAAGAGTTTTCACTTCAGGGCGTGCATCCATTGATCGGGCGGAGTCAGTACGATGTCTTTCCTGTCATGCATCCAGGATGGAGGCAGGTCTATGACCGTGCGCTCCAGGGGCACGTTGTCCGCAGTGAGCATGATGCCCTCTCGGGTCCGGATGGACGGCGGGTCGTTTACCGCTGGGAAGTCCGGCCGTGGCGGAGGAAGAAAGACGCCAGTGTGGGCGGTCTGATGGTGACTTGTGAAAAGTTCGGCAATGCCGCGGCCCTCCAGGCCCTGGTGCCGGAGGGGGAGCCACCTGTAGAATCCAAGGAAGAAAAGGCCCCTCATCTCCAACTGGTCAATACCAACCTGCCGATGGTCATGCTGGATGAAATGGGAATCGTGCAGCAGACGAATACCGCTGCTGCAGAGATGGGACTCTCCCGTGGTATCCAGGAAGGTGCCTCCGCATTTTGGGAAGTTTTTGCAGATCCTCGGGAAGCCTCACGCCTGCAATTGTCATGGGGTGGCGTTTTGGAAAAGCTGGCTGGTGAGGCGCGCTCCACGGGCTGGGTGATGGAAATGCCTGCCATGCAGCGCCAAATTTTTACGGATGCGGAGAAGGCACCCCCACAGCGCTGGTTGATCACGCATTGTGAGGGTGGTGAGGCCAAGCGCTATTTGGCGATGCTGCTGCCAGCCATGGCTGCACCGCCAGCGCCCCCGCGCGTGAATTTTACCGCCCCCCCGAATTTGCCCGCTATTGCCAATGCGGTGGCCAGTATATCCCAGCCGCAGGCGGAGAGTTCAAGCCAGGCTCTGGAAATGCGCCGCTTGCAGGATGAGCTGGCGCGGGCACGCCAGGAACTGCGCACCCTTCACGAGGCAGAGCGTGTTTTTACCCAGAGAGATTCCCGTGTGCGGCAGTATCTGGATGCCCTGCCTTGTGGTGTCCTGGTCCTGGATGACTTGGGCACACCGCTGTATCAAAATGAGCCGTTGACGAAACTGCTCGGTCGCCCTCTGCGCAGGGAGGAGACGGTGGAAAATTGGCTCAGTGCGGCCTGCCCTAACGACGAACATCGTACAGAGGTGACGTTGCTTTGGCGAGATGACGTCTGGCGTCGTCAGCTCACGCGCATCTTTTCCCTGGCCACGGCTGATGGTCTGCTGAAGGAGCTGGAGTTTCAGCCTTCGGGGCTGCCAGGAGGGGGGCTTCTTGTGTGCATCCAGGATGCCACGGAGCATTGCCGCCATGAGGAGCAGTTGCGTGCCACGGAGGCCAAATTCCGCACCTTGCTGCATGAGTGCCCTGTTCCTGTGGTCTTGATGGACAAAGCCGGATCCGTCTTTGAGGTCAATCATTTGGCGGAAATTTTGTTAGGCCATCCGAAGACCGAACTCCGCCGTTATCCTCTTGATGCCTGGCTGGATCCGCAGGATGCGCGTGCACGCCGCGAGACGGTGCGCCAGATGCAGGAAAGCGGAGAACGTAGTACCTCGCTTGAGGTTAAGGTACTTCAACCTGGGCGGGAGTCTGTGCCCGCTCTGCTTACCTTGGCGCAGGTTTTGGATTCCTCGGGAGAGCCCCACTGCACGGTACATTTCTTCCAGAAAAAGGAAGCCGTTAAGGCGGTCCCGTCCGGCATCGCTTCGGCCCCAGGGCCTGTGTCTGCCGGACTGTCTTCGAAGCGCATGGGGACATCCACAGAAAGACTGCTGCGCACCAATGTGAATGGAAGGATCAAAGAGATCTCTCCCCGTGGAATGGAATTGCTCGGCCTTACAGAAAGCGATGCGAAAGGCCGCGCACTGCATCTGCATTTCCGCCCTTCTGACCCCACGGGTTTTTACACGGAACTGACGAGACTGGCCCAGAGTTCAGACCCGGTTTCGACACTGGATTGCTTCACACGCGATGGAACGCGGCAGTCCTGTCATTTGCGAGTGGTTGCCTCAGGTGGTGGTGGTTTTGATTTCGACCTCTATGATGCGTCCATCGCTGGAATCCCCACGGAAAATTCCTTCGGCCCTGCTTTCACGGGCATGGACCCCAATTCGCAGCCGCTTTTTCAGACGTTGCTGACTTCGGCTTGGCCTGTCGCAGATCTTTCCCGGGAAAAATTGCTGCTGAGCGAAACGCATCACCGGATCAAGAACCACCTGCAGATTATTTCCAGCCTGCTCAATCTGGAATCGAATACCATCACGGACAGCACCGCCCGCACCGCTTTGCGCTCTAGCCAGAACCGTGTGCGCGCCATCGCTGAACTGCACCAGCACCTCTATCAGATCGCTCTGGGTACCGCAGAAAACTTCAGCGTCTTTGCCAGTGGGCTCGTCCAGCGCCTGCGTGATTGTTATGATATTTCTCCAGAGCGGGTGGCCGTAAGGTTGGATTTGGAGGAAGGGAACATTCAGCAAGAATGGCTGATGCCGCTGGCCCTCACGCTCAACGAAACGCTCTCAAACAGTTTTGAGCATGGCTTTCCTGGCGACCGATCGGGCGCGGTGAAAGTAAACCTTACTTTCGGCTCCCAAGGAGGCCGCTTGGTCGTATCTGATGACGGGGCAGGGTTTCCGCCCGATTTTTCGGCGGCGGCTTCTCCAGGTCTCGGTTTGAAAATATTGGCCGTGTTTGCCGAGCAGATGCGTGGTCAGCTCAATGTGGGAGCCAGCAATTCTGGTGGCACTGAAATTCAATTGCGATTTCCTATAGCATATGCTGATATTTAGAGTTAGCGTGGTATCGTTAATTCAAAATGAATGGTTCTGACCGCATCCGTATTCTAATCGTCGAGAACGAAGGGCTCGTCGGCTGTGACATGGCCGCGTGTCTGACCGGCCTCGGCTATCGCGTCGTTGGCACTTGTCCCACTGGCGAAGAGGCGCTGCGGTTATATGACGAGCTGAGGCCTGAGCTGGTACTCATGGATGTGCATCTGGACGGTGCCCTGGACGGGATCGAGACGACCAAACGCTTGCAGCAGAAAGGCGATGTCGCCGTGGTCTATGTGACTGCGTGTGCCGATCAGGAAACTGTACAGAGAGCCCGTGAGACCCAGCCCCATGGTTATCTTTTAAAGCCATTCAATCAGGATGAGCTGCGCCTGGCGGTGGAAGTGGCGGCCACACGGCATCTCAATGATCTCGCTCGCGTACGCCGTGAGCAGAGTTATTTCGAAGCCTTTCAAAGTCTGGCGGATGGTGTCATCGCCGCCGATTTGGCCGGGGTGATTGTGTTCATGAATCCGGCCGCAGCCCGGATCACAGGCTGGGAGCAGCAGCAAGTGGTCGGCAGATCACTGCATGAAGTTTTCCGCATCTATCATGCGAGCGGTGAACCTGCGGCTGTGGAATTGAGTTCAGCTACCCAGCCAGCCGCAGAGCGCACCGTCTGGCTGACCACTCTCAATGGCAACCGGGTGGCTGTGCAGGATCGCTCCACTCCGCTTCGTGATCAGGCGGGTCAATTGACCGGTGTGGTGATTCTTTTCCGCGGATTGTCTGTGACTGTATCGGAGGAGCCTCCATCCCCGTCCCCGGCGGAGCGCGCTGCCCAGGCACCTCTGGTGGATGTGGTTGAAAGCATCTCGGATCCCCTCATCGCTTTGGATAGCCGCTGGCAGCTCATCTATGCCAATGCCAGTGCGCAGAAGCTCTTTGAACGTGGGCCTGAAAAACTTTTGGGCGCAAATCTCTGGGACCTGTTGCCCACAGCCACGCGTGAATCTCATTATGAAGCGCTGGCCCATGCGCTGCTCCATCGGGAGTCAGTCACTCGAGAACTTTACTTTGAAGAAAAGCAGACCTGGCTGGAGGTTCGCGGTCATCCTTTTGCGGAGGGCCTGCTCGTCCTCATGCAGGACATCACCAGCCGACGTGAAGAGGCTGAGCGACGCAACCGCATGGACCGGCTCGAATCACTCGGCCTTTTGGCCCGAGGGTTTGCTCATGAATTTAATAACCTGCTGACCGTCCTGCTGGGGAATATTTCCCTGGCCGAGATGCGGCTGCGTAGCGCCGTGCAATTGCCTGAACTGCACACTGCCAAGCATGCCACTCTGCAGGCCCAGGGTTTGGTGCAGCAATTGCTGACCTTTGCGCGCGGAGGTGCCCCCATCAAACGGCCAACCCAGCTCGGGGATTTGGTGGAGCAGTTCTTTCTTCATCACAGCCGTGCCACGCGCATCGAATACCGGCTGGAGCTGGCCCCTCACTTGCCAAATCTGGCCGTGGATCCCGCGCAGATACGTCGTTTGTTAGGCAATCTCATCCGCAATGCCGAGCAGGCTCAGCCAGAAGGCGGCGTCATCACTGTCCGCTGCTTGGCTGCAGATCCTGGGGAAATGTTTCCTCATGACATGCTGAGCGACCTGCCCTCACTTCCCACAGGCGTGGTCATTGAAGTGAATGACCGAGGTGAAGGCATCTCCACAGAAAATCTGGCCCATATCTTTGAGCCTTATTTCAGCACACGAAAGGCGGAAAATGCCACCGGTCTGGGCCTAACCGTTTGTGAATCCATCGCCAAAGCACATGGCGGCTCCATCGCAGTGCGCAGTGAAGCGGCGAATGGTACCACCGTACGGTTTTACCTGCCCGTGGATGCTGAGGGTGAAGAAGTGGATGCCATGGGCATCAGCTCCGCCTTTGAAAGCGCCCCTCAATCCTCCGTGCCGCGCATTCTGGTACTTGAGGATGATCCATTGGTGCGCAGCCTGATTGTCCGCAATCTGAGCAGCCAAAATTACGAAATCGCCGAAAGCGCTGAAGGCAGTGAGACTGTGCGCCTTTATCAAGAGTCCCTTGTCGAAGGCCGCCCTTATGACCTCGTCATTCTGGACCTTTCCATTCCGAACGGAATGGGGGGCGTCCGTGCCATGGAGCGCCTGCGGCAGCTTGATCCTGAGGTGTTGGCCATCGTTTCCAGCGGTTATTCGGATGACCCCGTCATGGCCAAACCCGCCGCGTATGGCTTTGCTGCAGTGCTGCCGAAACCTTATGAACCTGCGGACATGATCCGCCTGGTGAAGACCGTTCTCGCTCAACGTACGGTGCGGAAATAAAAAAACGCCGTCTGTTTCCAGACGACGTCTCTACAAGAGAGGTTTCCCCAACAGTTATTTGGCTGCGAGCACGCGCTTGATATCAGCAGCCTGCTCACTGGTGGAGGCCTTCGTGTCTTTCCAAACGATCTTGCCGTCCTTGACCAGGAAGGCCTGCCGGCTGGCCAGGTTCATGGTGCCTTTGACAATGCGTTCCACCTTGAAGGCATCCACGATTTTACCTTCAGGATCGGCGATCAGGTCATAGGGAAGGGTAAAGTCATCTTTGAATTTTTTCTGCGCTTCCGGTTTGTCGAAGGACACTCCCAGCACCTGGACGCCTTCTTTGGTCAGGTCGGCAAATGCATCACGGAGAGAGCAGGCCTGCTTGGTGCAGCCGGGAGTGTTAGCTTTCGGGTAAAAGAAGACCACCGTTGGGCCTTTGGCATACACATCGGCAAAGTTCACGGTGGCTCCGTCCTGGTTGATCCCCGTGACCATAGGGGCGGGAAGGTCCACTTTTTCTCCCTCGCCTGCATAGGCGCTGGTGAATAGGCTGGCGGCAAGGGCTAGGATTGTCAGGGTGTGTTTCATGGGTTTGAATGGGGAAGGCTATCAGCCGGTTGCTGAAGACGCTCCATAAAACGCACGAGACCGCCCATTTATTCCCCAGACTCGCATGCTCTACGATGCCCATAATCACCTTCAAGATGAGCGCCTGGACCCCTGGCGGCCTCAGGTGATGGCAGAGCTCGCCACCTCCGGCCTCACGGAGGCCGTAGTCAATGGAACCTCCGAAGAGGATTGGCAGGCCGTTGCCTCCCTGGCCCGGCAGCATTCATGGGTGAGGCCCTCCTTCGGCCTGCATCCATGGTATGTGAGGGAGCGCAGCCATGCATGGAGTGAGCGTTTGGCAGACCTCCTGCGCCAGTTTCCACAGTCCGCTGTGGGGGAAATCGGCCTGGACCGCTGGATCGAAAACCCAGACGTCGAAGCTCAGCTTCACTGCTTTCGTACCCAGCTAGCCCTGGCTCGGGAAATGGACCGCCCCGTCACCATCCATTGCCTGCGCGCCTGGGGCATGCTGGAGGAGGAACTGCGCACGCAGCCGTTGCCCACTCGTGGATTTCTCCTGCATTCCTATGGTGGCCCTGTGGAAATGATTCCTGGGTTTGTGAAACACGGGGCCTATTTTTCACTTTCCCCCTACTTTGGGCATCCGCGTAAAGCCGCGCAATTGGAGACCTTCAAGTCGGTCCCCATTGACCGCCTCCTGGCTGAAACCGATGCACCGGACATGCGCCCGCCAGATTTTTTGAATGATCACCCCTTAGTCCAGGGTGATCAGTCTCTGAATCATCCCGCCAACCTTCGAGTCAGCTATGAGCTGCTGGCAAAGCTGCGAGGCATTCCGATGGAGGAGCTGGCCGATCAGATGGCCGAAAATTATCGCCGTCTTTTTATAGGCTGAGAGTGCCTGGACGGATTTGTAAATGAGTACCTGACCAGCTATCGGTAAATGAATTTCTTATCGAGGTGCCGTTTTTAAGTGTGAAGAAATAAGAGGTGCTTAATGTGCTCTTTTTATAAACCTGAACGCATTGTTCGGCACTCCACCAGTTTTGTATTTTTTTTACAACATTGAGACAGTGCAATACATTGCTTGTTGATCAACTCTCGGTTAGGATGAGCGAAATTGTATGCAAAAGGCTCCTGCTTTGATTTTCAGCGTTGTCCTGGCCCTCTCCGCCTTCGCTCAAGCCCAGACGGGTGTGCTGAGGGAGGTGTGGACAAACCTGGATGGCGGGGCCGTGGCCGATCTCACCCTTTCTCCAGATTATCCTGCGAATCCGGTGCTGCGTGTGGTGGATGCCACTTTCGCCAGCCCGGTCAATTGGTCAGACCGATACGGCCTCCGCATGCGGGCCTACTTGACCCCGGCAGTTTCAGGCAACTATACCTTTTGGGTAAGTGGAGATGATTATTGCGAGTTGTGGCTGAGTACCAATGACTCGGCTGCAAATAAAACTCGTATCGCTCATGTCCCTGGTTGGACTGACGCTAAACAGTGGACCAAATTTACAGAGCAGCGCTCCTCCCCGGTCTCGCTGGTGGCAGGTACACGCTATTACATTGAAGCCCTCATGAAGGAAGGCTCTGGCGGGGACGGCCTCGCAGTTGCCTGGGCCACATCGCCGAGTGCCACACCTCAAGTCATTCCCGGTGCGGTGCTCACCCCCGTGGAGGTTCCGGCAACTATCCCGGTGGGACTCATTGTTGAAGCTGGAAAAACCATTACTCAATACGCGCCTAACTACACGGTCGAACTCGTTGCACAGGCCCTGAATGTGGCGGATGCAAACATTGCCGCGACCGTGCAGTGGTCACAGGTTAGCGGTCCGGCGGCTACCCTTGCCACACCGGCGCTACCCACCACTCAGCTTACCGTTAGCCGTGCGGGTACGTATGTCTTTCGGGCCACCGCCACACACTCGGAGCTGACTGCAACGGATGATGTGACCGTGGTCATTGCCCCCCCGCTGGCACCCGATGCGGGCAAGGCGCTGGCAGAATACTGGTTCGGTGTGGATGGCAATACAGTGGCTTCTTTATCGCGTAGCCTGGATTACCCAAATTTCCCTCACGCCCACCGGTTGGTCACCACGCTGACCCAGACCCAAAACTTAGGCGAGCTTTATGGCCAGCGTGTGCGCGGTTTTATTCTTGTGCCCACGACCGGCAGTTACCGCTTTTACATGGCAGCCAATGAAAAGGCGGAGTTCTTACTGAGCACGGATGATTCCACCGCCAATCTGCAATCACGTGCGTCGGTGACCACGGCCGTGGGTGTTACCACTTTCTCCAATCACGCTTCTCAGGCTTCTCCCTTGATCTCCCTTGTTGCTGGCAGGAAGTATGCCTTTGAAATTCGCCACAAAGAAGAATGGAGCACCGATCACCTCACCCTCATGTGGCAGCAGCCCGGGCAGGACTTCCTGAGCGAGATCGTCGGAGAATATCTGGCCCCTCCTGCGGATTCCGCAGCCGTAGTCGCAGCGACGCAGGAGTTTGACCTCGCGCATGACTATATCCTCAATGCCGGGCGCGATGCCGTCCTGCACATGCCTCGGAATTCTATATCCTTCAGCGCCTATGAATCCCGCCGCAATTGGGGAGAGGATACCCCCGTCAGAGCCTGGTCTCAGGTCAGCGGTCCCAGTGGAGCTTTGTTTTCCGCTGCCTCTGCCGCGCAGACCCTTGTCACCTTACCCAAGGCAGGCATTTACGTGCTCCGTTACAGCGTCACCACACTGAATAACACCAGTACGGATGAAGTGACCGTGGAGGTGAAGGCACCCATCAATGCTCAGGTTGGCAGCCTCACTCGCCAGGTTTGGTGGGAGCGCAATTTTGCCAATCTGGATGCACTGCGCGCGGACCCTGCTTATCCGAATCATCCAGACATCGTAGATACCATCCCGGATCTCAAGCAGGCTAACAACTGGGCAGACCGTTATGCCACTCGTGTGAGCGGCATCCTGAATGTCCCAGCGGGCGGCAAGGATCCGGTGAACTACCTTTTTTATGTCGCCGGTGATGATGCGGTGGAATTTTCCATTAGCACAGATACTAGCCCTGCCAATTTGCGTAAAGTTTGTTACGCCACCACCGCCAGCGGACGTGAAGTATGGACGAACGAGGCCTCACAAACCTCCGCTCCCATCGCCTTGAAACCCGGTGGCCGTTATTATGTGGAGTTGCTGCATAAGGAAACTTGGAGCAGTGATTACTTTGCCGTTGCCTGGAGCCCGGAAAGTGACCGCAGACCGAAGGTGATTGAGGGCAGCTACCTGGAGCCCAGCCAGAAAGCCCCCGCCTTTGATCCCACGCTCACCTTTTATGCCCGCGCTGGAAAAGACCGCACCTTCTGGTGGCCCCATGACCGCACGCGTCTGGCCGGTTCCTGGGTCAAGGCCATCAGTTCAGACAAAACTCCCACGGTGCTTTGGAAGCAGGTCTCCGGGCCTAAGTCCACGTTGGTGGAGCCTTCCAGCCTAACCAGTGAAGTGATCTTCTCCGCTGCTGGTATTTACACTTATGAGCTCGCCGTTACAGAAGGCAGCTACACCCATCGGGATACAGTCATCATTACGGTGACCAAACCTCTGCTGGCCAATGCCGGGTCTCTGACACGCTCTGTCTGGCTGGACGTGGCCGGTGCCACCCTGGCGGACCTGCTGGCCTATGATCCCACACTTTCTTATCCGCACATTGAAGACCTGCTCCCAGGCGCGGAACCTCCAGCAAGCTGGGCGGACTATCACGGCACCCGCTTGAAGGGCAGCCTCGTTGTGCCAGTCGCCGGTGCCTATACCTTCTGGATCGCCTCGGATGATGCTTCAGAGATGAAATTCGATTTGAAGGACGGGCAGGGGCTTCGCCGCATCGCCTACCTGGACACTGCCGTAAACAACTCGCGAGACTGGGACCGCCGTGCCTCGCAAAAATCCGTGACGTTTAACCTCCTGGCCGGCGTGCTGTATCCTTTGGAAATCCTCCACAAGGAAAACAATTCGTCGGATTATTTGGCCGTGGCCATGGACGGCCCGGCGACCAATGGCCGCGAAGTCATCTCCCGAGGATTTTTGGTTCCTGAAAAGGCTGCTCCGGCTTTCAATCCCGAGATCACAGTCGCCCTGGGAACGGATCGCACCATCCTCTGGCCTCAGAACCAGCTTGCTCTGGCCGCACTGGTTTATGATTTGAAGCAAGGGCCGCAGCCGATCACCTATCAGTGGTCGTCGAAATCAGCGAAAGTGACTTTTGACAGCAAGACTGGCCCTGTGGCCATGGTGACGTTTGGTGGCCCAGGCGTTTATGAAATCAAGATGACCGCCAGCGATGGCGTCAGCACGGCCAGCGATATCATGTTGGTGACGGTCCAAAATCCGCTCACTGCCAAGTCAGGTGGTTTGCTGCGTGAAACATGGACTGGAGTTAGCGGTTACCAGCTTGTTAATCTGACCAATTCTGCAGCTTACAAGGGACCTCCTAGCTTCACGGACATCATTCCAAATCTGGAGACTCCCAGCAATTGGGGGGACAACTACGGCCAGCGCCTCACCGGTTTTCTTCAGGTGCCTGTGGAGGGAGATTATGTGTTCCTTCTGGCCAGTGATGAAGAGAGTGCCTTTTGGCTGAACCCGACGGGTCCTGCCGCTGCCGGTGCGCAGAAGATCTGCTCCACCCCTTATTCTACGGGCTGGCATAACTGGACACGCTATCCCTCGCAAAAATCCGCCGTCATCCATCTGGTTCCCGGCATCCGTTACTATGTCCAGGCCCTGCATAAGGAGAGCGGCAGTGACGATTACTTTGCGATGGCCTACCGCCTCTCAACGCAAACAGATGCTGAAGCCCAGATCATTCCCGGCACACTTTTGAGCCCGCCCGATGGTGTAACCGCATCCGCTTTTGATGGAGAAATGAACATTCGTGCAGGTGAAGACCAGACCAGTTTCTGGCCACGCAAGCGCTTTACTCTTCGTGGTTCCGCCGTGGATTATGTCCCCGGTCCGCAGGCGCTGGCCTACCGCTGGTCTGTTCTGAAAGGTCCAAAAGGCGCAGTCTTTGATTCCCCCACTGCCCTGACTACCGCTGTGGAACTGCCTGCGGCGGGCACCTATCAGTTGCAGCTTACGGCGACGGATGGTGTGAATACCCGCTCTGCCACCATGGGCATCATCATTTCGCCTCAACTGGCGGCTGGCACCGGTTCCATTTTGGCTGAAACCTTCAATGGCATCACGGGCGGGTGGGTCACGGATCTCGTGGCGTCTTCCAAATTCCCTAACAGCCCGGATTCACGCGTGCAGCTCTCCGGCACTGAAATCGTATCCAATAAAGGTGACAATTATGGGATGCTTCTGCGGGGCTACCTGCACCCCCCCGCCTCTGGCATCTATCGATTTAATCTCGCCTCCGATGACTGGAGTGAAGTCCATATCAGCCCAGACCGCACTCCTGAAAACAAGGAACTGGCGTGCTTTGTTCCAGCCGGGACTGATTACTATGAATGGCGCAAGTTCCCAGATTATCAGCTTTCCCGCCCCATCTCACTAGCCAAGGGGAAAAGCTATTATATCGAAATCCGATATAAAGAATCTGGCTGGCGTGATCATCTGGCCCTGGCATGGCTTCGCCCAGGAAATGCGGCTTTTGAGGTGATTGACGGCCCCTTCTTGTCTCCCTTCCAATTGGCAGACAAACAGCCTCCCACCATCACCCTTACGGGTGGTTCCAATGTGACTGTCAATGTCGGTTCCTCGTATGTGGACCCAGGCTTTAGCGCCCAGGACCTTGAAGATGGTAATCTGACTGGCTCAGTAACCACCCAAGGCACCGTGGATACCACCAAGCCGGGCACCTATGTCATTCGTTACGTCGTCACAGACTCCTCAGGTAACCAGTCCGTGGTTGCAACACGCCAGGTGACCGTGGCAGTTGCAGAAGGCACTGACCCTATTTATCCGCCGGATAGCAGCGGCAGTCATGCCACAACAGCTTGGTCTGCCCCAGCCACGGTTACGGACATCGAGGCCGCACGATTCCTGAAGCAGGCCACCTTTGGGCCTTCTGAGGCAGACATTGCCCGGGTGAAACAGCTTGGCTTTTCCAAATGGATTGATGAGCAACTGGCCCTGCCGGTCACTTCCCATCTCTCGCATATGGATCAAATGGCCCTGTTTGAAGGTGCCCAGGAAAAGTTGATCGAGCTAAGCCGCACGGCAAATACTTTGGGCCTGCCTGGCAAGGTGATGCCGATGACCAGCACCCCGCTGGAAACGGAGGACCGCTTGTATAGCTGGTGGACTCTTGCCGCTACCTCCCCTGACCAGTTGCGCCAGCGTGTGGCCCTGGCTCTGAGTGAAATTTTAGTGATCTCAGACCGCAACGGATCCCTGCGCAACTACCCTCGCGGGTGTACCAATTATTATGATCTGCTGGTGCGTAGCGTCGCTCCCGGAGTCACCTATCGGAAGTTGCTGGAGGATATCACCTTCAATCCCATGATGGGCACCTGGCTCACGATGGTGCGCAGCTCCAAAGCCCAGCCTGATGAAAACTATCCGCGTGAGATCATGCAGCTTTTCAGCATCGGTCTTGATCATCTGAATAAAGATGGAACGCTGAAGCGCAATGGCTCCGGCAATGCCATCCCGACCTATACCCAGGAAGAAATCTTGGAACTCTCACGGGCCTTTACAGGCTGGACCTTTAACAATTCCCGCAGTTTCACCTGGAGTGGAAATGCCACTGATGAAATCAATCCCATGATGTCTTTTGAAGACTATCATGACCGGGGTCAGAAAGTCATCGTGGGTGGTGCCACCATTCCAGCCGGACAGACCGCTGTAGAAGATGTCCGCAGTTGCCTGGACATCCTCGCCGCTCATCCCAATGTCGGCCCCTTCATCAGCAAGCGGCTTATTCAAAGGCTGGTCACCAGCAACCCTAGCCCGGCTTATATTTTCCGCGTCTCCAAGACCTGGGACAATAATGGCAAAGGCGTGCGTGGTGATATAGGTGCGGTGGTCAAGGCCATCCTGATGGACCGGGAGGCTCGTACCCTGGGCACCACCGCCAGCGCTGGCAAAATGAGCGAGCCAATGGTCCGCCTTGCCCGCATGCTTCGCGCCTTCCCCAAGCCTCCTAGCAGTAATCCGCCAGTGCTCGGACGTTACATCATGTGGAATGCCACGGATGAACTCGGCCAATGGCCTATGCAGGCCCCTACTGTCTTTAACTTCTTCAATCCCTCCTACTCCCCTCCAGGAGCCATCCTGGATGCTGGGATTGTCTCCCCCGAGTATGAGATCACCACAGAACTCACCGTCACAGACACTGCCAACTATTTCTATGAAGGCGTGACCAACGGGTTTTACACCAACCAGGGTGGTCGTGTAGGCCTGGACATCACCCCCTTGACCGCGCTCTGGAGCACGCCGGATGCTCTCTTGGCCAAATTGGAAACCCTTTTGTTAGGCCGGACGATGTCCGCTGGATTGCGGGATTCACTCGTGAGCCTTCATACGCTTCATGCTGCCAATTCCACCAATGGTGTGAAAGCCATGTTGCAGCTCATCACCGCTTCGCCGGAATTCGTTACCGAGCGCTGATTCTGCCTTCTTATACACCCTCTTTTTCGCGCCTCATGACACCGAATGAAATGCCCCGACTGCTCACCCGGCGAAATTTCCTGGGCTCCAGCGCATGTTCGGCCATGTCCACGACCTGCCTGCTGAATACCATCCTGACTCTGCGCCATATGAATGCGCAGGCGGCGGATGTGCTCGAGCCGGGGGCCCCGTATAAGGCCATCGTCTGCGTATTTTTATACGGTGGCAATGACTCGAATAACGTGCTCATGCCCCGTGAGACATCGGCCCACGCCAAGTATGCCGCCAGCCGCACGGTCCTTACCATTCCTCAGGCCAATATCCTCGCGCTGAATACCCTCAATGATAATGGACTGAATCTGGGTCTTCACCCGTCCATGACCGGTTGCCGGGATTTATACAATCAGGGAAAACTCGCCCTGCTTTCCAATGTTGGTACCCTCATCGCACCGGCCACGCTTCAGGACTATTACAACCACACTGCAGCTGTTCCGGAGAATCTTTTTTCCCACAGCGACCAGCAGGTACAGTGGCAGACCTCGGCCAGCACGATGAATGCTGCCTATACGCAAACCGGGTGGGGTGCTCGCATGGCTGAGGCACTGGTCGGCACTCAGGAGCGCACCTCCGTCTCCATGCTGGTTTCCCTCAGCGGCACCAATTTTTTCCAGGTGGGGAAAACGATGCTGCCTTTCCGTCCCGGTCCGGGTGGCACCCCTGTATTCCGCCTTGGACAGGGCAGCAGTTCCCAGGATGTGTCCCGTTATACCGCCTTCCGTAACATCCTCAGCAACGAGTATGCAAACCTGATGGAAGACGCTTTTGCCGACCTTTCCAGCAAGTCCATCATTGAGGCCGATACCATCAATGCCGCCCTTCAGGGAACATCGAATTTCCCCACCATCCCGGCGAATAATGACCTGGGTGAACAACTCCGCACCGTGGCCAAGATGATCCAGGCTCAGGGTCCGCTGGGCATCACACGCCAGATTTTCTTCGTCTCCACCGGCGGTTTTGACACACACGGTCCTCAGCTTGATGACCATGCAGGTTTGTTAGGCCGCGTTAGCGCCGCCATGAAAGGCTTCCAGGATGGACTTGAAAGCATCGGCATGGGAGACTCAGTGACCAGCTTCACCGCTTCGGATTTTAACCGCACCTACGATTCAAATGGTCGCGGCTCTGACCACGGCTGGGGCGGGCATCATCTTGTCATGGGCGGCGGGGTGAATGGTCAGAAAGTCTATGGCACTTATCCAGATCCTGACATCACTGTCGCGGGTAATCCCCTAGATACCGGTCGTGGTCGTTGGGTGCCCACCACCAGTGTGGATCAATACGCCGCCACCATGGCGAAATGGTTCGGCCTATCCGATTCCCAGATCCGGGAAGTATTCCCCAACATCATCAACTTTGATGCCAACGTCGGCTTCATGAAGGCGGCTTGAGGCTCTTCCGTTGATGTAGTGCTAATGAAACGTTTTCTCCGCCCCGCGGCCTTTGGCCTTCTGCTGGTGCTATCCGTATTGTTTGGGCTGATGTTGGGAAAAGGCAATGGCCTGTCAGGTCTGTGGGCGGATGTCCAAAGCCTGTTTCGCGAAAAACAGCCAAGCCTGGACCCCAATGACCCCGCCTTGAAAGCAGCCCTCCCGCAGCCGGATCCTGCAGCGGGTCTCCCGCCTGGACCTCTCAATGATTTGCTTGATCCCAGCCTGACTCCCGAGCAGCAGACCACCATCGTCGGGCAGATGCTTCTGGATTACTGGACCACCGTTCGTTCTCTGCCGAATGGCACCTGGCAGGAAATCTGTGACCAGCTCGCCGGAGCCAACGGGAAAAAGCTGGCGCTCGTCCCCAAGGAGCACCCGGCCCTACAGGACGAAGCCTTTCGCGCCTCCCCAGAATCGCCCGGCATTCGTCTCCATGTCCTTTCCAGCAGCGGCTGCGCTTTCCAGTTGATCTACGATGGCCCGGATGGCCAGCCCTATACCGACGATGATCTGGTGCGCAATTTCCCGCCGGACGTGAAATTCAAATAAGCGTCTTGTGCCGGATCGCAGTCACTTCTTACGCGTTTGGAACGTACGCGAATGCATCTGCGACGGCACCTTGACTGTGTAGCTTTTTGCATCCGTGCTGACAGTGCACTGGATGGGATGTCCCGTGCAGGCATCTCCGAGGTCCCCATGATTGGCGATCATGCTTTTGTCCTCCGTATTCTCACTGTCCTCACGCACGTTCTCGTGCATTTGATACATCGCCACGATTGAGGGCGTGGAAGTCAGCGCATCCATGGCGGATTTGCTTGTGCCCTTTTTGGGTCCGTTGTTCATGACGGAAACCGTCGGCTCCAGGCTCTGGATGAGCACCGGATTGTTACTGCTTTCCAGGCCATGATGATTCACCTGATACAGGTCCACCTTGCCTGCGAGATTAACCGGCGTGACCAGTTTCTCCTCCACATTCCAGGTCAGATCCCCACCGTCAAAAAAACGAAAATCGCCGAACTCCAGCAGTAGCACCACACTGTTGGCATTGTCACTCGGGTCCTCAGCCTTCGGTGGTACAGAGCCCGTCAGCGGATTGTGAGGCGCATCAGCAGGAGCGTTGATGAACTTTTGGTTCGCGCCCAGGCAGCGGAGTTTCAGCCTGGGGCTGTCAGTCGCCTGTTTCAGCGGCACCGCATCCCCCGCCGCCAGCGTTACCCGCTTCTCCACCTTCGCATTCAGGTAAGGGCGGCTTAGCAGGGTCCAGCGCATGTCCTGCGGCTTGCCATCCGGGCTTCTTTCCGGCACCCCCTTGTCATACAGCGTCCCGATGGGCATCAGTTCCGCCAGCTCAGAAAGCCCGCCAAAATGGTCTCCATGAAAGTGGGTGATGATCACGTGATCAATCCTCTTCAGCCCCGCTGTCTCCATCGCGATCTTCCGGATACGCTCTGGATCGCGCCCGCCCGGGTTACCCGTATCCACCAGTATCGATTCACCTTCCGGCGTGATGATCAATGTTGATCCGCCGCCTTCGGAGTCGATCCAGTAAATGTCCAGCGTCTTGGCCCGTGCATGCGCCCAGGTGATGGAAATGAACAGGCAGCAGAGGGCGAAAAAAACTTTCATGGTGAACTGCTTACCAAAGCCAGATCAACAGCGAAATGACAAGCCTAAAACTCCCTTGAGGATGCTTCCCTCCGCTGGTTTTGGTAACCTGTATTAACTTGGCAATGAACTGCGTCTGCTTACATGTCCTTTGGCTCCAACCAAACGCCCCAGTTCATGAATATCCAGCCACTCCACTTCAGCCGCCGCCAGTGTTTGAAAACGCTCAGTCACGTAAGTTTGTTAGGCCTGGGTTCGCGGCTTGGCTTTTCGGTGGAAAATAGCCCCGCAGCCCAGCACATCGCACTGTCATTGGGTGAAAGTCCTGACGTGGCTCCAGAGGTACCCTTGGTCCCCGGATTTCTCCGCTTCGGCTGGAAGTCTTTTGCCGTGGGCAATGTCGGCAGCGCACCCACCACGCTTCACGGCCTGGGTGAAGCGGCCCCCGCAGTGCCGGACAATGCCGAATGCCGCTTGCGCCTGACCAATGCAGTCGATGTCCGCAATGATTACGCCATTGAAGTCAGCACGCCAGATGGCGAAGTCATCGGCACGCTGCCAGTTCGTTTTGCCGCCTTGTATCAGGTGCAGGAGATGGTCCTCACTCCTGCTCAGGCCAGACAGGTATTGAAAAAAGGCGCCGTTTTAAAACTCGTGAATGGTCCCGCGCCCCTCTGGTTCTTCGCTCCTTCACCGGAGGCCTCACCGACGCCTGATGTGCTGCAACTCCCACACGTTCTCATCGCCCCGCCTGGAGATCCAATGACTGAGTTTGAGCATCGCCTGCGCGGACTCGTGATGCTCCAAGGGTTCGGCTGGCAGAGCGGTTGTGCTTCAGAAGGTCTTCTGGATCTGGCCGAAGCCCGCAAGGACGATGCCCTGCTCGCCCTCGTGGATCGTTACCTCTCCATGTATTTCACGGCCGACGGCGTGGCCTTCGAAAGCCCTCGCAGTCATCCGGTCAAAGACCGCGTCGGCGGCATTGAGGAACCTCTGCCCTGGGCCACCCTGGCACGTCGTCAGCCGGATCATCCCGCTTTGGAAATTGGCCGCAAATTCCTATCGTCAGACAAGATCAGCAAGCACAACGTCTCCCTGGGCCAATCCCTCACCACGGAGGGAAACTACACCGCCGCTTATCCCACCGCCGTGCTTTCACGCGTATTAAAAAGTGAGGAGCTCGCCACCATCGCCCTTCGTCAGCTCGAGGCCCGTCGCCTCACCAATATCCATGATGGTGATGTCTATCAGTCCGCCAGCATGGCTGGGGGCAAACATTTGCGAAACTGGTGCCGGGGCGTCTGCTGGTATTATCTCGGCCTCGTTCGCACCATCCAGGCCCTGGATGATGAGCGCGCCACTCAATCCTGGCTGCCGGAGATCAAACGCGTCGCCGCTTTCCTCCTCCATCATCAGCGCGAAGACGGCCTCTGGGGAAATTTCATTCACGATCCCCAGTCCGTCACGGATACCTCCGGCTCCGCAGGTCTCGCCACCGCTCTTGCCCGTGCCCATGCCTCAGGCTGGCTCAAGGACGATTCACATAAGGCTGCACAAAAGACGCTCGCTGGATTGGCGAAGCATCTCACCCCGGATGGCCTTCTCGGCGGGGCTGCCCAGAGCAACAAAGGCGGCACCGCTTTGCAGGAAGGCAGCTACCGCGTCATTTACCAGATGGGCATGGGACTCCAGGCCCAGCTCATCGCTGCATTAAAATAAAAAAGGCAGCGGAACCCATTTCCGCTGCCCTATCAGTCGTGGCTTCAGGCACCCTTGTTCAGCTCATCCAGCTGATCATTCAGCGTGCAGAAGTCATAGATGACCCCGATCAGGAATCCACCACCTGTAAGGAGATAAAGCAGCCCCGTTAGCCACTTGCCCTGGTAAAACCGGTGGATACCGAAGATGCCCAGGAAGGTCAGCAAGATCCAGGCGACAGAGTACTCATACGGCCCTTGGGCAAAGCGCGCATCCGCTTGGCGGTCCATCGAGGGGATGAGGAAAAGGTCCACAATCCATCCGATGAGGAACAGTCCCCCCGTCAAAAACCAGATCACTCCAGTGACGGGTTTGCCAAAGTAAAACCGGTGAGCACCTGTGAAGCCAAAGATCCAGAGGACGTAGCCAAGTGCCTTATTGTGAGTGGAGATGGGAGCGTTATTCATAGCGCCCCCATCATGAAGCCTGCGCAGCGATCATCCACTGTAATTTGCCAACAGATTTGGAACGCTATCAGTCTCAAAACTCCAGCGGAATTTTGAAGCCGTATGTTAGCCGATGTGCACCTGATAAGCCGCCGCATCCATCAGGGCAGCGGCATCATCGGCACTCGTCAGCTTCATTTTAAAAATCCAGCCTGCACCGTAGGGATCAGTATTGATCAGGCCCGGCTCCGCATTCAGGGCTTCATTCACCTCCACAATTTCACCGCTCACCGGCGCGTAAATATCACTCGCCGCTTTGACGGATTCCACCACGCACACCTGCTGGCCTGCGGTGACCGCGCCCAGTTTCGGCAGGTCCACAAAGACCACATCCGTCAGCTCTGCCTGCGCGTGATCCGTGATGCCCACAGGAGAAATCGCCTGCGTAGGGTCCACCCACTCATGCGAATCACGATAACGGAGCTGGTCGGGAATGGTGCTCATGGTGGGTGGTGTTGAAAGTGGGAAAAAAGAACGAATAGTTAGACCCAGCCCATCTGTGTCATTCGGCTATGGATCACTTCTTTGGATTCCAGCAGTTCAGCGATGGGGTCCCATTTGCCGCTCGTCAGCGCTTCATGAGCCGTGGAGGGAAGGGTCACACTGAAGCTGTCATCACCAAAGACGACCCGCTTGTTTTCCACATCCACCGTCACCTGGATCGCCGGATTCACTTCCACCGCAGCCGCCACTTTGGCGATGTCCTCAGCGGAGGCCATCACGCAGGGGATTCCCAGGGTGGTGCAGTTGCCAAAAAAGATTTCCGCAAAGCTTTGCGCAATCACCGCCCGGAAGCCGAAGCGATACAGTGCCTGCGGGGCGTGCTCACGGGAGCTGCCGCAGCCAAAGTTTGTGCCGGAAAGCAGAATAGAGGCGTTTTTAAAGCGCGGATCATCCAGCGGATGGCCTGTCAGATTGCCATCTTTGTCATAGCGCACGTCATAAAAGGCGAACTCACCCAGACCGTCAAAAGTGACGCACTTCATGAAGCGGGCAGGAATGATGCGGTCCGTATCGATGTCGGAACCTGGAACGTGGACGGCAGTGCCGGAAACTTGGGTGATCTTTGCGAGGGCCATGGTGGTCCTGAAAGTCATAGCATGGAACCGACCCGGCTCAAGCCCCAACCCGCGCCCGGTTAAACACCCACCCGATCCCCGCCCCGAACCCCAGCCCGTAGAAAAGTCCCCAGGACAATTTCCCATACAGGATCAACTGCGCCCGGTCCACTTTTCCCAGGTCCCCCGCCTTTGCCAGCGGCACCCAGTAGTCATACATCGCCGAATCTCCGGCGAAATAGCCCGCCGTATGCAGGGCAAAGAGAGCCATCGCCGCCGCCATCCATCCCCGCGTGCTGCCCAGCATCTTCATGCCCACCCAGGTGAAAACGAGGCACCCCGCTGCCGCCCCCACCCATTCCCCCACGCGTCCCTTCAGTCCAAACCACGCCACACACCACACGACCGCATACAGCAAAAAAGCAGGCAAAAACGCTTTGTAAAATCGCCCCATGCCCGGTGCCAGCGGACTCAGCAGCACTCCAGATAGCGCCAAAAACACCCCCGCAATCGCCGCATACATCCCCAGTTCGCCTCCAAAATCGCGAAACGCCCCCGCCGCAAACCCCCACACGGAAAACGCCGCCACACTCACGATCGCAAAACCGATCGCCCCGTGGAGCACATCAAAAACTAGAGGGCGGCTGGAGGGTATAGGCATCTACTTCCAACGCTAGGGTGCCACGGATGTTTGCAATCTTTCCTATGACCTCAAGGCCCGGCTTCCCTGCGTCATCTTCATGGCATGCAGGGTGGTGGAGTCCGAATCCTGCGGGCGTAGCCAGGCTTCGCTACAAACTTAGTTAGGCTCATGCAACGGTTTGCATGAATCTCGCGCCTTCCTCCAGAACTTGGCACGGGCCATGGCACCCCCAGTGCTTAAAAAGCTCTCATGCACCGGCTTCTGCTGGCTGCCATTCACCTCGTCTTAACATCCATCAAAACACGACTATGCCTGAAGTAACCCACCCCGCACACAAGGACGGCGACATCCTCGTCAACTATGAAGAGAAAGTCTTCGAAGACGTGAAGGCCAATCCGGGGGAAAAAGCCCTGGTCACCTTCCACGGTGTCGCCCATGAAGGCTCCATCGGCCTCGTCAATACCCTCGTCGCCACACGCCTCCTGCGTAAAGGTTACGAGACCTCCATCCTGCTCTATGGCCCGGGCGTCACCATGGGTTTCCAAAAAGGTTTCCCCACCTTGGGTGACGAGGCCTTCCCCGGTCACCTCCTGGTGAACAAGCGCCTTGCCCAGTTCATGGCTGAGGGTGGCAAGATCTACGCCTGCCGTTTCTCCACCCAGGCACTCTATGGACAGACGGAAAAGGCCTTCATCCCCGGCATCATCCCCATCAATCCTCTGGACGTTCTGGACATCAATCTCATCCACGGCCGCGCCGGTGCCGTGGTCATCCATTCCTGGAATCTCTAACCGCCCCTTATTTATGGCGACGATCCGAGCAGCCGCGGTGCAGATTGCACCGGACCTGACAAGTGCCGAAGGCACGGTGGACCGCATCTGCCGGGCAGTGGCTGATGCCGCCGCCAAGGGCGTGGAGATCGCCGTCTTCCCGGAGACCTTTGTCCCCTACTACCCCTACTTCAGTTTCGTGGAGCCGCCGGTCAGCGCCGGTCGCGAGCACCTGCGGCTCTACGAAAATGCGGTGGAGATCCCCGGCTGGATTCCTGAGGTATTCAGCCAGCAGGCGTTGAAGCACAGCATGGTCTTGGTGATCGGGGTGAACGAGCGCGAGCACGGTTCCCTCTACAATACCCAGCTCATCTTCGATGCCGATGGCACCCTGGCGCTGAAGCGGCGTAAAATCACACCTACCTATCACGAGCGCATGATCTGGGGTCAGGGGGATGGCTCAGGACTCAAAGTGGTGGAGACGGAGGTCGGGCGCGTCGGTGCCCTCGCCTGCTGGGAGCATTACAATCCGCTCGCCCGCTTCAGCCTCATGGCCCAGCACGAGCAGATTCACTGCGCCCAGTTTCCCGGCAGCATGGTCGGCCCCATTTTCCGGGACCAGATTGAGGTCACCATTAAACATCACGCCCTGGAGTCCGGCTGTTTTGTCGTCAACTCCACCGGCTGGCTTACCGATGAGCAGATCGTCTCCATCACGGGTGATCCGAAGATGCAGAAGGCCCTGCGCGGTGGCTGCTACACGGCCATTATTTCTCCCGAAGGTGTGCCACTATGTGAACCCATCACGGAGGGTGAAGGCATGGCCATTGCCGACCTCGACTTCGCCCTCATCACCAAACGCAAACGCATGATGGACAGCGTCGGCCATTACTCCCGGCCGGACATTTTCACCCTGCATCAAAACTTGGAGGCCAACCAGCAAACCTCATCCAACGGAGCCGCCATGGATTCCGAAATCATTTGGCCTAACACTCAATTCAACAACGCTCATGATCACTCTCGAGACCGCCTTGGTCAGCCGGAAGCAATGGCTGCTGTCTGAACTGCAATCCCTCGGCCTGCGCATGCTGGATGAGGCCTCATCTGCCTCCAGTCGGCGTGGCGGCGCAGGCCCCAGCGACCACAAGGCCGTGGCCGTCATGGGTACCACCATCATGGTGCCTGTGCATACCCGGCCCGCCCATCACTCACCTTTCACCGCCTCGGTTCCCGGCACAGATGGCCGGGCCATGCTATATCGGGATGGCGAGCCGGAATCCCCCATCGTCTTTCCGCGTCAGCCGCACTTTTATTCCATGTCCACGGCGGATGACATTCCGTATTGGAAGATCGCGCAGTTGCACTCTCACAACGTGCTGGCCACCACCGTTCTGCAGACCTGCATCCGTTATGGCAATAGCGCCACCAAATGCCAGTTCTGCGCCATTGGCGAATCTCTGAAAGGGGATCGCACCATTGCCCGCAAGACTCCTGAGCAGCTTGCCGAAGTCGCCGCCGCCGCGCAGCGTTATGATGGTATTGAGCAGGTCGTCCTCACCACCGGCACTCCGCCCACGGAAGACCGGGGCGCGGCTGTCCTCGTGGATGTCGCCCGCGCCATCAAGCTCCGCACGGGCCTGGCCATTCAGGCGCAGTGTGAGCCACCTGCTGATTTCATCTGGTTTAAGCATCTGCATGAAGCCGGCGTGGATTCCCTGGGCATGCACCTGGAGGCTTGGGATGAGGACGTCCGCGCTCGCATCATGCCGGGCAAGGCCCAGGTACCCGTGTCTTATTATCTCAAAGCCTTCAAGGCTGCCGTCGCCATCTTTGGCCGCGCCCAGGTCAGCACTTATCTTCTGGCTGGCCTTGGCGATACTCGCGAAGGTTTACTGGATGCCTGCCATCAGCTCATCCAGCTCGGGGTCTATCCCTTTGTTGTGCCCTTTGTGCCTATTGGCGGTACTCAGCTTGAAGGGCGGCAACCACCCTCGTCAGACTTCATGCGCTCCATCCTTCAGCCACTGGGGGATATGCTCACCACGGCGGGAATGACCTCCGATACTGTCAAGGCTGGCTGCGCCAAATGCGGTGCCTGCTCCTCCCTTTCCTCCTTCGAAAAACAATCCCCCTGCGCCGCCTGACCATGCCCGCCGTCCATTACATCGTTGAACTTCCCGATGGCGAAAAACGCCAATGCTACTCACCCTCCACCGTCATTCATGAGCACTTCAAATCCGGTGATGCCATGCCCATGAGCGAGTTCATCCAGCGCAGCCGCACTGCCTTGAATGCTGCCAGTGACCGTGTCCGTCAGCGTTTCGGTTTCGCCTGCTCCTCCGCCATGGATCAGCTTAGCGAAATCGAAAGCTGGGGCCGCTCTTATCCTGCCGATCAAACCGTCCGCATCCTTAAACTTTAGCATCTCTTCATGGAAACACATTATCCAGTCATCATCATTGGCGGCGGCCAGGCCGGACTCTCCATGAGTTTTTGCCTCAAGGAAAAAGGCATCGCCCATCTCGTCTTCGAAAAAAACCGTCTCGCGGAATCCTGGCGCAGTAAGCGCTGGGACTCCTTCTGCCTCGTCACGCCTAACTGGCAGTGTGCTCTCCCTGGTTTTGACTACGCCGGTGATGATCCCAAAGGCTTCATGGTTAAGGACCAGATCGTCGAATACATCGAGTCCTACGCTCGCTCCTTTGATCCGCCTTTGAAAGAGGGTGTCAATGTCTGGCGCATGCGCCGCAACAGCAGCGGCGTGTTTGAGATCACCACCGACATCGGTGATTTCACCGCAGATCAGGTGGTCGTCGCAACGGGCGGTTATCAGACCTCGCACCTGCCTCGCATGGCGGAACGCTTCCCCTCCAGCATCACGCAACTGCACTCCTCAAACTATAAAAATGCAGCAGCCCTTCCCCCTGGCGAAGTGCTTGTCGTCGGCACCGGCCAGTCCGGTTGCCAGATCGCCGAAGACCTGCACCTGGCAGGCCGACGCGTCCACCTCTGCGTCGGTGGTGCGCCGCGCACCGCTCGTCGCTATCGTGGCAAGGACGTCGTCGAATGGCTGGCCGACATGGGCTATTATGACATGCCCATCCATGAGCATCCCAAAAAGGACATGGTCCGCTCCAAGGCCAATCATTATGTTACGGGTCGGGATGGTGGCCGCGATATTGACCTCCGCCGCTTCGCCCTGGAAGGCATGCAGCTTTACGGCCGCCTGAAGGAGGTTACCGGCAGCACTCTCTCCTTTGCCGATGACCTGAAGCAGAACCTGGATCAGGCCGACAATGTGTCCGAAAGCATCAAGACAACGATAGATAAATTCATCGCCTCAAAAGGCATCGAGGCCCCTCAGGAAGATCGTTACATTCCTCTCTGGCAGCCTGAAGACCGGCCAGCCACGTTGGATTATTCTCAGTCTGGCATCACCAGCATCACCAGCATCATCTGGAGCATGGGCTACGGCACGGACTACCGCTGGATCGAAATTCCCATCTTCGATGGTAAAGGTTATCCCAACCATGATCGCGGTGTCACTAGTGTGCCCGGAGTCTATTTCATCGGCTTGCCCTGGCAATACACCTGGGGCAGCGGCCGCTTCTCCGGCGTCGCTCAAGATGCCCGTTTCCTCGCCAACTGCATCGAGTCGCGGCACGCCACTCCTAAGGTCGCCGCTGGCCAGATTTTAAACATGTGGGCACTCGGCTCATAGCTCTCTTGGCACGTCTTCTGCAACCCGTCATCCTCATCATGCTTTTTGAAACTTACCCTCCTTTCCGTCAGCGTGACTTCGTCTTTAAGATCGCCACCACCCCGAGCGAACTCGCTGGTTACTGGGCTTTGCGCAAAGCTGTATTTTGTGAGGAGCAACATGTCTTCCATGATGGCGATGACCGCGATGCACTCGATGAACACGGCATCCCCATCATCTGTGCCACTCTCGTGGCTGGTATGGTGGATGAGGTCATCGGCACCGTCCGCATTGATGAACGTGAGCCTCGTCTTTGGTATGGCAGCCGCCTCTGTGTGGATCGCGAATACCGCCGCCTCACTGAAATGAGCACCAGTGTCAGCGTCCGCAGCCACCAGCCTGTTTATCGCGGTTTCGGTGCCATCGGCGCAGGCCTCATCTACAAGGCCGTATCCACGGCCAACAAAATAGGCTGTGATAAATTTCTGGCCGATGTTCAGGAACAAAACGCCAGATTCTTCCAGCGCCTCCACTGGCAGCGCCTCGGCGAGCGCCAACTCCACGGACGTCTCCACGTCCACATGCAAGCCGAAATGGCCCACTACCCACCCGCCGCCATGGTCGCCTGATCGGCCATCATCAAAGTCGCAGTGCAAAGTAGCCCGCACAGTCCCTGTGCGGATAGCAGCATCGCAATCACATACCACGTCCCCCCATCCCTCACCCCTTTTTTCCAGGTTCCTCCCCAACGCCGCTAAAAACCGCGCATCGCCCCCCGCCTTAGAGTCACAAAGTAGCCCGCACAGTCCCCTGTGGGATAGCCACCTCGAATCTGATAACACGCTCCCCCTTACTCTCAACCTCCCTTCACCAGACCTCCCCACCCCCACATGCCTGCCCTCTCCCCGCTGCTGCAGGAACTCCGCGACCACCCCAACATCGCTGAAAAACTTCGGATCGCCGCCGCCTACAGCCCTGCCTTAGAGGTCGCAGGCGGCATCGAAATCGGTGACGACGCCGCAGCCATTCCCGATGGCGATGGTTTCCTCCTCTTCGCCGCCGAAGGCATGATGGAAGGTTTCATCGAGATGGACCCCTGGTTCGCCGGATACTGCGCCGTCATGGTGAATCTCAGCGACATCGCCGCCATGGGCGGAGCACCCGTCGCCATTGTTGATGTGCTGTGGGCGCATCCAGATTCGACGATGGCCACCGAGATTTGGTCCGGTATGCGCGCCGCTTCCACAGCTTACGGTGTGCCCATTGTCGGCGGCCACACCACCCGCTTCCCCATTGAGCGCACGCCCTTGCTTGCCGCCGCCGTCATGGGAAAAGCCACACGGTTGATCACCAGCTTTGATGCCCAGCCTGGGGATACCCTCCTCATGGCCGTGGACCTGCGCGGTGCTTATCGGGGCGAAGGCACCTTCTTTTGGAATGCCAGTGTGGGTTCTCCACCCGATCGCTTGCGCAGTGACCTCTTACTGCTCAAAGAACTCGCCGATGCCAGCCTCGTCACCTCGGGGAAAGACATCAGCAATGGCGGCCTTTTCGGTACCCTCGCCATGCTTTTGGCCACCTCCGGTTGTGGTGCTCAGGTGGACCTGGACTCCCTTCCCATGCCGCCGGATGTGGACTTGAAACGGTGGCTCCTTTCTTTCCCCAGTTATGGTTATGTCCTGACAGCCACGCCGGAAAAAGCCGACGACGTCATGACCCTGTTCTCGCATCACGGCATCACCTGCGCGGCCATCGGCAGCATCACCGGGACACACGCTTTGGAGATTTCTTCCCAGGACGGGCGGGAGGTGTTTGCGCAGATCGCACCGGCAGCGACGGCCCGTCCTTCCAGGAGCCAGTGATCAAAACATCACGCGGATGTTCCGGGATGCCCCGGTCATGCATGTGCATTTTCTGCACCAGCAAATCCACCGCCGCAGCCCCCACCCGGTCCAGATTCCCGTCAATGCCGGCCATCTTTTTCCTCTCGGCTTCCGTGCCAAAGAGATAGGCCACTCCAATATCCTTCGGCACCTTCAGTCTGAGCCGCCCCAGCAGTTCCAGAATGTCGATTTTATACACCAGCAGGGCGTCAGGTTCATGCTGTTCCATCCATTCACGGAATTCAGCCATATTCACCCCATCAGCTTCCGTCATCAGGGGCGGGCATTGTTCCTCAGGCGGGCGCTGCCACTGTTCATTCAGAGCTGCCGCCGACCATTGCCCCCCCACAATGGTATTGTTCCGCACGGGGGCGATCAACGCAGGCCGTCGGTACCCTAAAGAGCGCATTTTTTCAAAGGCCAGATTCACATTGAAAAAGCCATGCAATTGCACCCGGTCCACCGGTAATTGACGAAAGTAGGTGCTCAAACCAACCACACAAAAGTCCCCCACATCGAGGGTTGTGGGCTGGTCATCCCGTTCGGAAAATCCCAGGATGAGTCCCCGTATACCCCGCGTGATCAGCACCCGCCGCAGGTGTTCCGCATCCCCTTTGGCCGGGCCGAGGGAGAATACCTCAATCTGATACCCAAGCTGCTGCGCACGTCTTTGCAGTCCTTTTAGATACCAGAGGCAGACATCTTTTTTCTTCCAGGCTTCATCCGCCACATTCGTGATCAGGGCCAGCGTCTCTCCATGCGGATCCAGCTTCCGCCGTTTTTGGGTCATCAACGCCTGCACCAATGGATTCGGTGCATACCTCAGCTTAGCCGCGGCAGCTTTGACACGCTCGATAACCGGTGGTGAAATCCGCGGATCATCCCTCAGCGCCCGCGAAACCGTCGCCCCGGATACCCCGGCCGCCTTTGCCACATCTTGGAGGGTTACGGATCGGTCCATCTAGACCGTGCAAATACGCAGAAATCGTCCTTTTACAAGCCCTGGACGTATCTGGTTTGTCAAACTTGGTCATCGGCTTTAGTCTTCGATACCAGCATCTATTCGTTTTAAATCTCCGTGTCTTCCCCCTTCCAACTCAATCGCGAATATGAACCCAAAGGCGACCAGGCTCAGGCGATAGCCAAGCTGGTGAAGTCCGTCAGTGCTGGGAATAGACATCAAACCTTGTTAGGCGTCACTGGCTCGGGTAAGACTTATACGATGGCCAACATCATTGCCGATATCGGCAAACCGGCCCTCGTCTTCTCCCACAACAAGACGCTTGCCGCTCAGCTTTATTCAGAGTTTCGAAACTTCTTCCCCAACAACGCCGTCGAATATTTCGTCAGCTATTTCGATTATTATCAGCCCGAAGCCTACATCCCGCGCACCGATACCTACATCGAAAAAGACAGCAGCATCAATGACGAGATTGAGCGGTTGCGCCTCTCCACCATGGGGGCGCTGATCACTCGAAAGGACGTCGTTGTCATCGCCAGTGTGTCATGCATCTACGGCTTGGGTTCGCCCGAAGATTATGAAGGCATGATGGTGCCTATTCACGTCGGCCAGCAGATGACGCGCGAGACCTTCCTCACCAAGCTGGTGGACATGCTCTACGAGCGCAATGACATCCAGCTCAAGCGCGGCAGCTTCCGTGCCCGTGGGGATGTGGTGGAGGTCATCCCTGCCTACCTGGACAATGAGGCCATCCGCATTGAGTTCTTCGGGGATGAGATCGACCGCATCAGTGCAGTAGATCCGCTCACCGGCACGGTGACGCTGAAAATGAACAGCTACACCATCTTTCCTGCCAAACAGTTTGTTACGCCGGGTGATAAACTTAAAAAGGCCGTGGTCAAAATTCGCGAGGAAATGGAAGGCTGCGTGGCCGCATTTGAAAAGGAAGGCAAGCTCCTGGAAGCCCAGCGCCTGAAAATGCGCACCGAGCATGACATCGAAATGATGCAGGAGATGGGCTTTTGCCAGGGCATCGAAAACTACAGCCGCCACCTCACCGGTCGCGTGCCTGGAGCCACACCGGGAACACTGCTGGATTTCTTCCCGGATGACTTCCTCTGCCTCGTCGATGAAAGCCATGCCACCATCCCACAGATCGGCGGCATGTATGAGGGGGATCGTTCCCGCAAGACCACGCTTGTAGAGCATGGTTTCCGTCTACCCAGTGCACTAGATAACCGGCCCCTGAAGTTTCCTGAGTTCATGGATGCCGTGGGCCAGCTTGTCTATGTCAGTGCTACTCCTGCACGCTTTGAGATCGAAAACAGCGTTGTTGGAAATGCCACTTACATCCCGCATAAACGTGAACGCATCGGCCAGGAAGAAGGCACACCCGCTGCTTTGCCAGGCGTCGCGGTGAGAGTCAGTGGCAATGCGCAACCGGTGGAAAAGTTTGATGTCCTCACCAAGGGCAAGCCACTGGTGGTCGAGCAGATCATCCGCCCCACAGGCCTGCTGGATCCCATCATCACCATCAAGCCACTCAAAGGCCAGATTGACGAGACCATCGAACTCTGCCGCCAGCGCATCGAAAAGGGCGAGCGTGTCCTCGTCACCACCCTCACCAAACGCACCGCTGAAGACCTCACCGACTACCTGCGGAATCTGGACATGAAAGTCCGCTACTTGCACAGTGACATTGATGCCATTGAGCGTGTGGAAATCCTCCGCAGCTTGCGCAAAGGCGACTGCGATGTCCTTGTCGGCATCAACCTTCTGCGTGAGGGGCTGGACCTGCCGGAGGTCAGTCTTGTGTGCATCCTGGATGCCGATAAAGAAGGGTTCCTTCGCAGCGAGACCTCCCTCATCCAGACCGCCGGTCGCGCGGCCCGCCATGTGGCTGGGGAGGTCGTACTGTTTGCGGATATCGAGACCCAAAGCATCCGCTCACTTCTCAGTATCAGCGGCTACCGTCGTCAAGTGCAGCTGGACCATAACGAAAAGTATGGCATCACTCCACAAACCGTCCGCCGTGCCGTGCAGGAATCCCTGCAAACCTTGGGTAAAGCCAAGGAGATGGAAGAAAACGTCCTTCGCGAAGGGGGCGGTGCCGACTATGCCGTAACCGAAGTCATCCGCGAACTCGAAGGCGAAATGGCCGAAGCCGCAACCAAGCTGGAATTCGAACGCGCCGCCCTCCTGCGCGACCAGATCCGCGAACTAAAGAAACAAGCCGGCCTGAATGCCGATGACGGTGGCGTCCTGCCCAAGCCGAAAAAGGTCATGTATGGCAAACCCAAACGCGGAGCGAAGAAAGGCAAATGATGGCGCTGAGTACCTTCGCATGAAGATTGCTTGTCTTTAAAAGAGAAGTATTCTTATCCCATGGAGCCGCGTCCCGTCATCAACCTGGAGGAAACCATCGGTAAAACGGTGGGACGTCGCGTGGCACCAAAGAATGGAACAGGTTTGCAAGTGACACTCAACGAAGTACTAGCCAGCCAGCGTAGGGGTATCTGCCCCAAAGGTGTTTACCGTTTTAACTCACACGAGGAAGCTGATCAATGGATGTGGAAAATGATGAACCGCAAGAAGGCGACTTAGTCTCAAGGGCCCCTACCGAGAGTGATCTTGCCTCCATGTGCAGCAAGCTCAATGAGGCCAGTGCGCGATATGTAATTGTCGGGGGATTTGCGATCATTTATGCCGGATATGGGAGGACAACGGGGGACGTAGATTTGTTAATGGCCACGGATCTGGAGAATGAAGCAAGCATCTATCGAGTCCTTGAGTTCCTCCCTGACAAAGCCGTGCTCGAACTTGAACCCGGCGAAGTGGAAAAATACACGGTCGTTCGGGTCGCGGATGAGATCATTGTGGATCTAATGAAGTCGGCCTCGGGCATTGATTATGAGGAAGCATCCAAAGATGTGGTGATCCGCTACGTGCAGGGAGTACCTATCCCTTTTGCATCTCCTCGTCTGTTGTGGAGAATGAAAAAGAATACGCATCGCGAGAAGGACGCACCGGATTTGTTGTTTCTACGCACCCAATATCCTGAGGTTACTCAGGATTAAAAATACCTCAGACTGTGTAAAAGGGGGGCGAAATTTATAGCCCGCTGCCGTCGAGATAAGCCTTCAAGTCTAGACGAAATTCTTCCACACAGGCCTGGATGAGTCGTGTTTTTTCCGCAGAAGTGTAATCGTTGAAATTGTCGAGGGCGGGAACTTTTATCGTTTGTCCGCCGTACATCCTGGTCGAGAAGGCTAGCCGATTACCTGTTACGGCATCCATCAGAGAGATGTATGTATAATTTTCGACCACGGCATTATCGCCGATGTGCCAGATTCCCATGCCTTCCGCTGTCATGTAGGAAGGTGCGGCATAAGGATAGCCATAAATACCTGTAATCAGCAAAACCGCATCAGCTTGATATTTGGCCGCTAAATTCTTGGCCCAAGTCTTGTAGTCTGGATATTTTCCAAACATGGATTTTGGATTAGGCGGTGGTTGCTCCGAGGCGAAAACTGTTGTGGGAAAACGGGAGCTGATTTCCGCTTTTAGCATCTTCTGTACTTCGCTCCGCAGTTCGGGTGTTTCGATACTCGAGATCGCTGAATTGCCAAATGCCGTGAACCCAACTTTTTGCCGAGTCACTTTGTGACCTACATTGGTCGCGACGACTACCTTTTTAATATTCGCCTTCGCCTCTGGAGATATGGTGGTGCATTGGCAGAGCATGAGGCTGCACAGCATCAATAAAAACATCAGGGGTCTCATCGGCGTTTTCATAATCAAATATCCTTTTACCAGTCAAATTCCGGTGTCAAGTTAGGGCTATCCTAACAGAAAACTAAAATCATTGAGGGTGAGGCCTTGGGTGAAGCTTTCTTCGCCGAGGATGTCGTTGGCGAGGTCACCTTTTTGCTTTTGCAGGATGCGGATTTTTTCTTCGATACTGCCTTTGATGAGCAGGCGGTAGGCGAAGACGGTCTGCTTCTGGCCGATGCGGTGGGTGCGGTCGATGGCTTGGGCTTCGACGGCAGGATTCCACCAGGGATCATAGAGGACCACGTAGCTGGCGGCGGTGAGGTTGAGACCAAAGCCGCCGGCTTTAAGGCTGATGAGGAAAACGGCCGGTCCGTCGTGTTCCTGAAAGGCGGTGACCAGGGCACCTCGGTCTTCCGTGTCTCCTGTGAGAATGAAGGTGGTCCATCCTTGCTTGGTCGTTTCCTCCTGGATGATTTCGAGCATCTGCACGAACTGTGAAAAGACGAGCACCTTCTGTCCTTCTTCGATGATCGGTTCCAGTTGCTCCACCAGCGCCAGCAGCTTGGCGCTTTCCACCTGGGATTCTCCCTTGGCTTTTTTCTTGCCCTTGGAGGGTAGGGTTTCCTGGTCCAGGCCGACGAGGCGTGGATCGCAGCAGATCTGGCGCAGCCGCAGGAGGCTGGTCAGAATGTTGAAGCGGAATTTGTCAAGCTGACGGCTGGTTTCCACCTTCAGGAGCTGGGCGCGTGCGCGTTTGATTTCAGCCTGATACAGGGTGGCCTGAAGGCCTTCCATTTCGACAATGAGGTCTTCTTCCACACGGTCGGGCAGATCGGTGGCGACTTCTTTTTTCGTGCGGCGCAGGAGGAATGGTTTGGTCCGGGCGGCTAGGCGACGGCGGGCCAGGGGATCCTCGTTGGCGTCAAAAATCCGGTTAAAACTGGCACGGCTGCCGAGGATGCCGGGCATGGCAAAAGCGAAGATGGCCCAGAGGTCCAGCAGGCGGTTTTCGATGGGAGTGCCTGTAAGGGCCAGGCGATGACGGGCCTCCAGTGCACACGCAGCCTTGGCGCTTTGTGAGGTGGGATTCTTGATGGCCTGAGCCTCATCCAGAATGATGGCGCCCCACTTAACATCACGGAGTTTTTCTTCATGAATACGGAGCTGTGGGTAATGAATGACGAGGAGGTCCGTTTGACCATCCATTCCGGTTTTGCCTGCATTCGCACGGTTCCATACTTCAACCCGCAGATCCGGGCTGAAGCGGGCTGCCTCAGCGCGCCAGTTGTCCTGGACGGATTTCGGGCAGATAACGAGAATGGTTTCCTGCACTTTTTGTTCGGCACGCAGCCAGGCGATCCAGGTGATGGCCTGGAGGGTCTTGCCCAGGCCCATGTCATCCGCCAGCACTCCGCCGAAGCCATTGGTGGAAAGGTAGGCCAGGAAGTGAAAACCTTCCGTTTGATAAGGCCGTAGCGTCGCGCTGATGGCAGCGGGTTGGGCCGGAGTGACCCGCGTTTCGATTTCTTCCAGGCGGCGGCGGATCTGTCGTACATGGTCAGCCGGAAGAAGAGAACTATCCCCTTTGGCAACACTGCCGAGTTGAAGCGCATGGAGGCGTTGTTTCTCCCCAGTGAATTGATTGGCTGAAAGACCCAGTTCAGCGAGGTCCTGCTCCTGCTGGTCGGAGAGGTTAAATTCAAGTTTCCGCCAGCCTTTGCCTGCCAGTTTCACCCACTTGCCCTTGGCTTTGAGGAGGAGGTTGATTTCTTCTTGAGTGAGCGTGTGGTCGCTGACGTCCAGGGCGACGCTGAGGTCGAACCAGTCCACGCCGTTCTTGGATTCTTCAATCTCCAGGCGCACTTGACCCGCCACACTGCCGTCACGCAGGGTGGCCAGTTCCGCATCCAGATGCACGGAGATTTCATCGGGTCGGCGGGCCAGCCATTGCAGGAAGAGTTCTGGCCAGTCTTTTCCGACGATGCGTTGTTCCACCTGTTCCTCTCCATTGCTGGCGGGCCGCATAGGCATCTGGCGCAGCCAGGCTCCAGCGGCAGGCACGGCTGATTTGTCGAGTTGGATGAGCTGTGTAGAATCCGGCGGGGATACTGCGGAGCGGTAGCTGGCGATCCAGTGGCTGCCGTTCCAGATGCTGGGGGATTCCAGGCCGCCGTATTGGGCTTTGGCGGCTAGCCGGAAATACTCGCTCGGGGAATTGGGATGCCGGTGTACCTCGCAACGTACGGTGATCTCCGCTTTGACGAGCTTGATCTTACCCGCCAGCCGTGGTGGGGCTTCCAGCCCCAGTTTGGCCAGTGCATTGACACCTTCACGAGTTTCTAATGCCTGTGCTGGGATGATGACAGGCCAGAACTGCCGCTCCTTTTTAAAGGGCCAATAGGAGAGGGGGTAGATCACCTCACTGGTGACATAATGCATAGGGCTGCCAGGAAGGATGGCCAAAGGCGGAGGCGGTACTTTTCCTTCAGCCGTGCAAAGGCTTAGCTTATAGTTTCCTGTCGGCTCTGCTGGGTGCATCAGCACCCATTTCAAAGGCTCTTCGGCAATCTGAACAGGCTCGCCGCTGGCGGAGGCGACGTGCTGGTAGAGCAGTTCAGGGCTGCCGATCAACCGTGCCAGGCTGCGGTTCAACTCATCGGCCATGGGGGGGATTTCAGAGCCTGCCACATGGCGATAGGCATCCTGGCAGGCTTCCAGCACAATGCTGGAACCTGCGCTGAGCTGTGGTACCACCGCACCGTAAACAGGATTTTGACTGAGCTCCTTGAGAAGCTTTTGTGTCACCTTGCTAAAGTCCGCATCTCCAGGGTGGCGTACCTGGATGATGGCCGCCGTGGCATGCAGCACGAGCCTGAGCTCCGGTGCCAGTGCTCCGCTCTCCTGGTCTGGCTCCTGCCAGCGTCCCAGGTCGGCCTTCCATTGGGCAATCTCCTTCAGCCGTTCCCATTTTTTCAGCAGCTCTTTTTGGAGCTTCAAATCCACAACCTCAGACAACGGTGCGGGCATTTCCAGGCTCGCTTTTTTCATGGCTGCAGCCAGGTAGGCCAAAAACTCCCAAATGTCGGCTGGGGGGAGTTCATCTGGCCACAAGATGGCCTGCCGGTAGCCCCAGTAATTGCTGCGCCCACAAAGCTGTTGAAGAACCAACTGTTCAACAACGGCGACTTTATTGAGCCACCAGGGCTCGACGGCGTTTAGGAATTGAAGAGCTGGTTTGGGCAGAGGCTTACCGATTTTGGCCTGGACCTGACCAGCCAGTGAATCCGGTGGAAGAAGATCAGCTTTCTTTTCTGCGGCAGGGAGCGTCAATTTTCCTTCAGTCAAAGGAAGGGGGCGGACTTCTGTGCCTGCATGCTTGTTCAGTTCAAGGACCACGGCCACTGCGTGTTTGCAACCACGCGCAAAGGGGCAGGTGCAATGAGTGGAGGCTTCCTCGCCATCGAAAAAAATCGTGGTCGTGTAGAGCTTGCCACCCTGAACCTTTGCCTCGAGCCCGAGTCCATCTTCCACCCAACGCAGGCTGCGCACGGCCCTCTCCCTCATCAATGCTGCCCCACGACTGACGATATGGGATTCAAATATCCTGAGAGCTGCGGCGAGAGAATCGCGCTGTTCGCGAGTAAGTTTGATGGAGGCTGCGGCGGACATGGAGATGGGAACGATGCCTGAAACGAGTCTGGCTAAAATCGGGACTGGGGATGGAATGCGTTTTTTCCCCATTCGGGGACTTAGCTGCTAAATGTGTTGATGATGAAAGGATTGCGAGGGGATGGCCTCCCCAAGTGGGGATTTTTCTTCCCCACGCGGAGAGTGGGGCGGGGAATTGGACAAGTGAATTAGCGCATAGGTTTGGCAAAGCTGCATAGGAACCTCGGCATCTGCATTCAGCGCAATAACCAGAAGGATCATGGGCTGCGCAAGCAGGTAGCCCCCAGAGTTGTGACAAGTCGTGAAAATAGTGAGGCTAGTATGCCGGGTTCAATCCGGTTGCCAGCAGGTATCCGCTATCGCAGGATGTTGAATGATCCCTCCCGTCATCGTTACTCACCCGCTGGCCCAGATTCATCTCACGACGATCCGCAGTACGGATACGCCCTGTGGTCAGTTCCGCTGGCATCTGCACCGGTTGGCGGAGATCTTGTTTATGGAAGCGACGCGGGGTCTGGGAACAGAGACGGTACGCATTCAGACGCCTTTGACGGAGACAGAAGGAGTGGCTCTGGCGCGGCCCATCGTGCTGGTTCCGATTTTGCGAGCAGGTCTAGGTTTGCAGGAGGCTATTTTACCCCTGGTGCCGGAAGCGACGGTGGCGCACGTGGGCATAGCACGGGATGAGGAGACGGCGCTGCCGGTGCCTTATTATGCAAAGCTGCCAGCTATCCTGCCGGAGGCGGATGTTTTTCTGCTGGACCCGATGCTGGCCACCGGTGGCAGTGCCTGCAGTGCGGTCACGCAATTAAAGGCAGCAGGGGCTACGCGCATCACCCTGATCTGTGTGGTGAGTTGTCCGCCTGGATTGCAGGCCTTCGCCGACCAACATCCAGATGTGCCTGTGGTGACGGCGGCGGTGGATGAGGGTCTGAATGAGCGCTGCTACATTGTGCCGGGACTGGGGGACGCTGGTGACCGCTGTTTCGGTACCTAAGTACATCCCCTGACCGGGGGATAAAAAAGTTGGCTTTGCATGGGGATTGCTCTGTTCATCATCGCGGAGACGTGAAATAGTGAGCCGCATTCCATGAAAGAGTATGCTTACATTCACGAGGAAGGGCAATTGCCTGCACCGCTAAGTGCGGTGCCTTTCCTCAACAGCTTCACGGAGGACCAGCTTGACGAAGTGCTGAACTCTTCCAGCCTGCTCCAGTGTGACGCAGGAGATACAATCATTCGCGAAGGATCCATTGATTCGCGCATTTACATCCTCCTCAGCGGTGAGCTGGATGTGAAGGTGGCCGGGAAAAAAGTGGCCACGATCGCCCGTGTGGGTGATGTTTTCGGTGAACTGGCCCTGGTGAATCAGGACAAGCGTGCCGCCTCTGTCATCGCGGGCAGCCGTGCTCTCTGTCTGGCAGTGGACCAAAAATTCCTTCAGGACATTCATCCTCGTGAGGAAGACCCTGCGTTTCATGCCGCACTTTTTGAATTCGTGGCCCGGCTGGTAGCCAGGAAACTGGACGCTACATCCCGGCGTTTGGCGGAACTCGAAAAAGAACTGCGCTTGTTGAAGGAAGCCCATGCTTCCACAGAGGAGCCAGTCGCCGCTCCGGTGACCAAAGCCCCTGTCAAAAGCAAGAAGGCACCCGCCAAAGCAATGGCACGCCGTTGAGGCGTGCCATGCGGGGTGGTTAAAATGATTCCCAGGACCGACCTGGGATCTGACGTTAAAGTTAGGCCAGCCGTGGCTTCACCAAAGTCTCCAGGCGGCTGACGCCGCGCCGGATACGTGCTTTGATGGTGCCCAAGGGTTCGTTGAGCCGCTCCGCCACTTCCGCCTGGGTGAGACCGGTGAAGTAAGCCAAATGAATGGCCTGCCGCTGGTCGTCATTCAGTTTGGAAACAGCACGCTGGACGATGGTGTCGCGCTCCTTCTCCTCCAGGATTTCATGTCCTGATTCCTGGAATTCAAACTCGAGTTTTTTATTCTCGGATTCGAAATCATCGTTGAGGCGGGAACGCCGTTGCTTGGACCGGATGCGGTCAATGGCACGGTTACGCGCCATGGTCGTCAACCAGGTCAGGGGCTTGCCTTTACGGGGTTCGTAAAGGTGGGCTTTGTTCCAAAGTTGGACCAGTACTTCCTGCATCACGTCTTCTGTGTCGTGGTGATCATTCAGTACGTTGGAAATGGCGGCGAAAATCAGGCCGGAGTATTTGCGATAAAAGGTCTGGAAGGCAGCGGAGTCGCGTTCGGCAATCCGTTGAATCAACTGCACGTCTTCCTTTATCTGACGCTCTAATTCAGGATCAATGGCTTCAGTCATGGCAATAAGGGGGGTAAAAGTGAGACGCCTATGGGACAGTGTTATTCCAGACATCGACAAAAAGACCTTTGTTCAAACAATTGTCAATAATCTGTCGAATAATTATTGTCTAATATGCACGAATTGTCGAAGTTCGGTCAAGATGTCTAACCGGTAGAATGAGACAGATGGAACAGGTCTACGTTAAAAATTCGCGCCCGGTGCGGGAAATGGGTCGTACAAAAGGAGCTTTTGCCCTTTGCCGGTTCTGTAAAGCTGCTCAGCTCTTGGGCGCGGGAGCTTCCGGGATCAGCCATGCATCCGGGGTGCCTGCTTTTCGCAGTACCTCGCGGACATTGACTGGCTTGCCCCCCTGGCGCTGGCTTTGCTCAGCAGCCTCCATGAAACCGTATATTTCCAAGGTCTGTGACGGAGTGACGGGGGGCAGCCCCGTTTGGAAAAATTTGACGATCTCCCTCAGCATGGGCGTGTAGTCACCCTGATTTTTTTGTTCGACCACGCCCTTTTGCCCGAAACGGGTCAGCTTGTAATTCGCTGACCCCATGGGCAGCGCGTGGATGGCGTGCAGTGTGCCGATGCGGTCTCCCTGCCAGATGGCGGTGACGACAGAGGCTGTCTTTGTGGAAGTGCGGCGAACTTCGACACAGCCAGTGCCCATCACCGTAAACAAGGCCTCTGTGGCATGAATGCCGTAAAAAAACAGGTCAGGATGATGGGGCAGGATGGGAGCCGGCCCATAGGATATGGCCGCAATGGCAGGTGTGGCCTCTGCGGTGGCCACCTCCACCACCCCCGGATACCAGCGCATGGCGGAGGCGCTGAACATAGGGATCTTGGCCTCGGCAGCCAGACGGTAAATTTCGACAACGTCCTTGAGCGAAGCGGCCACCGGTTTATCCAGAAAGAAGGGCTTTTTGGAGAGGATGACTTCGCGCACCTGCTCCAGGTGGGGGCGGCCGTCCACACTCAGGATCATGACGGCATCCACAGCGGCACACACCTCGGTGATGCTGCTTTTGATCTGGACACCGTACTTGTCTTTCAGCGTCGCAGTGAAACCGGCGACGCGGGCTGCGCTTTCTGGAAGGTCCGGACTGCCGCCAGGAAAAGCGGCCACGACACGTGCGCCGGGGATGTGGCTGGGATTGGCGGGATCATTCAACCGCAGGGTAAACTGCTCGCAGTGGGAGGAATCCAGTCCGACGAGGCCGATGCGCAAATTTTCAGCCATGACGAGACGAGGAGACAGCATGGCCGCAAGGAAAGCCATGAGGAGCGCGGACAGGAACCGTGGGTACCGGGCGACCATGCTTTAAAGTCGCACGGGAGGGGCGGGGTATGCAAGCTGGGAAACGGTACGCCAGAGATGAAAGTGAATCAATCTGGAGGAGGGAGTGGGATGGGGTCCCGCATGTTCGCCTGTAGGGTCTCGGCGCTAAGCTCTCCCTCCCAGCGGCTGATGACGACCGTGGCAACGCCATTGCCCACTAGATTGGTGAGGGAGCGGCACTCGCTCATGAAGCGGTCGATGCCCAGGATGAGGGCCATGGCCTCGACCGGGATGCTAGGGACGGCGGAAAGGGTGGCGGCCAGGGTGATGAACCCCGCCCCGGTGACACCGCTGGCTCCTTTGGACGTGACCATGGCGACGAGGAGGAGGCTGATCTGCTGGCTGAGGTCCAGCGGGGTATTCGTCGCCTGCGCCAGGAAGACGGCTCCCATGACCATGTAGATATTGGTGCCGTCCAGGTTAAAGCTATAGCCCGTGGGGATGACGAGGCCGACGGTGGAGGGGGCGCAGCCCAGGCCACGCAGCTTCTGGATCATCTGCGGCAGCACGGTCTCGGAGGAACTGGTGCCCAGCACAATGAGCAGTTCATCTTTGATGTAAGCCAGGAAACGAAAAATGGAGAAGCCTGCCATGCGGGCGATGAGCCCCAGCACCACAATCACAAACAGCGCGGAGGTCATGTAAAAGCCTAGCATGAGGGCCAGCAGCCGCTGGAGGGAGCCGATGCCGTAGCTGCCGATGGTGTAGGCCATGGCACCCAGCGCACCCAGGGGAGCGACCTTGATGACGATGCGCATGATGCCGAAGAACAACTCGCCGACGCGGTCCACCACATGAAGGATGGGCTTGCCTCTCTCTCCCAGGCCGGAGATAGCAAAGGCAGTGAGCAGGGCCACAAAGACGACCTGAAGCAGGTTGCCCTCCGTAAAGGCTCCCACAAAGGCATTGGGGATGATGTTGAGAAGGAAGTCTGTGGTGCTCAGGGACTTGCTCTTGCTGGCGTATTCATGGACCGTGGCTACAGACTGGGCATCCAGGGTGGATATGTCCGCATTGAACCCGACGCCGGGTTTCAGCGTATTCACCACGATGAGGCCGATGATGAGGGCCAGGGTGGAGACGACCTCAAAATAAAGCAGGGTCTTTCCACCTACGCGGCCCAGCTTTTTCAGATCGCCAATGGAGGCGATGCCGTGGACGACGGTGCAGAAGATGATGGGGGCGATCATCATCTTGATCAGCTTGATGAAGCCCTTGCTCAGCGGTTCCAGGGTCTTGCCTGTCTCCGGATAAAAATGACCAATGGCAATGCCGATGGCCACCGCAATGAGCACCTGGATGTACAGGACGCGGTACCAGGGAGTGCGGGCGGGAGAGGTATGCATGGCAGGAGTCCGGTGATTCAAGCCCGAAATCCTGGTGGAATGCAAGCGGCGTCTCTATTTCTCGGCCTTTGGTGCCACGGGGTAACTGGCTGGGCTTTTTTGATAAGTGTCCAGGCAGGTGGCGCAGCAAAAGATGATGGTGCCTTTTTCTGAAAAGACCCGGTAAATGACGCGACCAGCTTTTCCATCCACCGGGCAGAGTTCATTGATAGGCGGGCCACCTTTCGCCAAGACGGCAGTGATGCTGATGAAGGTCAGGAGCAGGGCAGGGATAAGGGCTTTCATGGATGTGCGGCTGGTTGCTGCCGCACCCATGACAAAACTGAGTGCGGTCACAGCGTGAACGCACGAAGCCGACGAATCCTAGAGAACTGCCAAGTGAGGTGTAGTAATGCGCAAACGCGGCGCACCCAGGCATCAAAACGGGATGTCGTCATCTTCCATGCCTTCGGTGATTGGGCCTTCGCCGAAGTCATCCTGCTGCGCAGGTGCCTGGCGCTGGGCAGGACGCTGCTGCTGTGCCGGGCGCTGGTAACCACCAACGCCGCCGCCTGAATTTCCGCCGCCACCATACCCTCCTCCCCCCCCGCCGCCACCGGCTGCTGGACGGCGCTGCTGCTGGGGTGCGGGGGCACTATATCCTTCGTCATCACCGGCATAATTGCCACCACCGCCGCCGCCACCTCCGGGAGGGGCACCGCCTTTGCTATCCAGAAACTGCATGTTTTCCGCCACGATCTTGATCTTGCTGCGCTTTTGACCGGTGGCTTTGTCCTCCCAGGTATCCATTTGCAGACGGCCTTCGATGAAGATGGAGCGGCCTTTGGCCAGGTATTGCCCGGCCAGCTCGGCCTGCTTGCCCCAGAGCACGATGTCCAGATACGTCACCTCCTCCTGGCGCTCACCGCTTTCGGTGAGGTAACGCCGGTTGACGGCAATGGCCATGTCGCACACCGCACTTCCTTTGGGCGTATAACGCACCTCCGGATCGCGGGTGAGATTGCCGATGAGCATGACTTTATTGAGCGAGGCCATAATCCCTCACCTTATCCACCCGGCAGACACTGCGACAACTTTTTTGTGGGGAATAAGGAGGGGCGAAAGAGCAAAACGGGGTGTTGAAAACGCCGCCCAACTGTCCCTTGCCGCCCCTGGCTGCTGTGATAGCATGAGAATGCAATGACTTATGAGCAACTGCCGGACGAATGGAAGGAGTGGGTGGACCTCACCCCTCTGGAGCGTTTCCGGCGCAGCGAGCAGCTCTTCGCCCAATACTTAGCCATGGGAGGCAGCCTTGATCCC
The DNA here is from genome assembly GCF_004364345.1 of Prosthecobacter fusiformis. Lineage (NCBI taxonomy): Bacteria > Pseudomonadati > Verrucomicrobiota > Verrucomicrobiia > Verrucomicrobiales > Verrucomicrobiaceae > Prosthecobacter > Prosthecobacter fusiformis. Next base: position 549,796 of record NZ_SOCA01000003.1, read on the forward strand.
GACCCCGATCCGACAAGTCCTTTTGATGATCCAGAAGCATGGCGTCCAGGCGCTGCTCATGGGAGGGCAGGCCTGCGTCTTTTACGGCGCGGCGCAAGTTAGCAAGGACATTGATTTTGCCCTGTGCGCAGATGATGAAAACTATGAGAGGTTGCACAGCGCCCTGGCCGAACTGAAGGCGGAGCGCATTGCCATTCCACGTTTTGATCCTGCCATTCTGGAGCGCGGTCATGCCATCCACTTCCGCTGCCAGGCACCCGGAGTCGAGGGGCTGAGGGTGGACGTCATGACTCAGATGCGCGGAGTCCCCCCTTTCGCCACCCTCTGGGCGCGCCGTACAACCTATGGTGATGACGCAGGGGCTGAATATCACCTCCTGAGCGTGCCGGATCTCGTCAAGGCGAAGAAAACTCAGCGCAGCAAAGACTGGCCCATGATTGAACTCCTGGTCGCCATTCACTATCGTGAGAATAGTGAACACGCCAATGCGGAGTGGATCCATTTCTGGCTGACGGAGGCAAGAACCCCCGAATTGGTTCAAGAGCTCTGCCACCGTTATCCCACCGAAGCCGCTGCCCTGGAGTCCCAGCGGCCATTGCTCGCCCTCGCCCGTAACCCCGACATGGATGCCCTTCGCGCTGCGTTGGACGCCGAAGTCAGTGCAGAGAAGGCTCTGGATCGCGCTTACTGGGAACCGCTCCGCCAGGAACTGGAGCAGTTCCGGCGGGAGGAGAGAAACGCATAGAAGGCCCTTCAGCCTTCACTCCATCTCCAGCACTTGATGCAGAAACGCCCATTCGTCGGCCGTCTCTTCGATCACCTTTTTCAGGGCCGTACCCGCACCATGACCGGCGCTGGTTTCGATACGGATGAGGACAGGCGGGCCGTCCTTGGCCTGGCATTCCTGGAGGCGCGCGGCGAATTTAAAGCTGTGGGCGGGGACGACGCGGTCATCGTGGTCTGCGGTGGTGACCATCGTGGCTGGGTAGCGGGTGCCGGGTTTTAAATTGTGCAGTGGGGAGTAGGCATGCAGGGCCTGAAACTCGTCCGCCTTTTCACTGCTGCCATAGTCGCTCTTCCAGGCCCAGCCGATGGTGAAGTTGTGAAAGCGCAGCATGTCCATCACGCCCACGGCTGGCAAAGCAGCGCCGAAGAGCTCGGGCCGTTGGGTCATGCAGGCACCGACGAGGAGACCACCATTGCTGCCGCCCATGATGGCCAGCTTTTTCGGTGAGGTATAACCTTCTTTTTGTAAATGCTCCGCGCAGGCGATGAAGTCATCAAAGACGTTCTGCTTGGTCAGCTTGGTGCCGGCGCGGTGCCAGTCGGCACCGTATTCGCCCCCGCCGCGCAGGTTGGCCATGGCATAAACGCCGCCCATTTCCAGCCAGACGGTGCGGCCGATGGAGAAGCTGGGGGTGAGGCTGATGTTAAAGCCGCCGTACCCGTAGAGCAGGGTCGCATTATTACCGTCCAGTTTCAGCCCTTTTTTGTGGACGATGAACATGGGCACGCGGGTGCCGTCCTTGCTGGTGGCAAAGATCTGTTTCGTTTCGTAAAGGCTGCCGTCGAAGTCCACCTTTGGCTGGCGGTAAAGGGTGCTTTTGCCGGTGGCGATGTCGTAACGATAAATAGCTCCGGGCGTGGTGAAACTGGTGAAGGAGTAAAAGGTCTCCAGGTCGCGGCGGCGACCTCCAAATCCGCCGATGGTGCCGATGCCGGGCAGCTCCACCTGACGGATGAGCTTGCCCTCAAGATCAAAGGCGCGCACGTTTGAGCGGGCGTCCTTGAGGTATTCGCACAGGAGTTGATCACCGACGATGGAGACGCCATCCAGTTTGTCCGCCGTATGTGGCAGGATTTCGCGCCAGTTTTCACGAGCGGGTTGGGTCACATCAATGGCGATGACGCGGTAGCGGGGGGCATCCAGATCCGTGCGGAAATAAAAGAGGCTGCCGACGTTATCGATGAAACCGTAGGAAGCATCGAAGTCATTGAGCAGTTCGATGACCTTGCCATCAGGTGCGTCCAGGTCCTGGTAAAAGATGCGCTTCTTCGGGTCCGTGCCTTCGGTGACGGTGAAGGTGAGGTAACGCCCGTCGTCGGTGACGTAGGCGTGCAGGCCCCAGTCCGGCTGGTCCGGGCGTTCATAGACCAGGCGGTCCTCGCTTTGCGGGGTGCCCAGCTTGTGGAAATACACCTTCTGGTTTTTGTTCGCCTCGGTCAGGGCCGCACCCTCTTTCGGCTGCGGGTAGCGGCTGTAATAAAATCCGCTGCTGTCCTTGGCCCAGGAGGCACCGCTGAATTTGATCCACTCCAGTACGTCCTCGCGGTCCTCGCCGGTATCGATGTCCTTCACGCGAAATTCCTGCCAGTCGCTGCCTGCCTTGGACAGGCCATAGACGAGCAGTTTTCCATTCGGACTCGGAGCCGTTTCCGTCAGGGAAGTGGTGCCATCTTTAGATAGCGTGTTCGGGTCTAACAAAATGCGTGGTTCCGAATCCAGGGATTCGGTCACGTAAAAAACGCTCTGGTTTTGCAGTCCTGAATTGCGGTTGAAGAACCAGCGGCCGCCTTCCTCGAAGGGGGCTCCCACGCGCTCGTAGTTCCACAGTTTTTCCAGACGGGAGCGCAGTTCGTCGCGTTTTGGTAGCTTGTTGAGATAACCAAAAGTCACTTCATTCTGGGCTTTGACCCAGGCCTTGGTTTCCTCGCTGTTGTCATCTTCCAGCCAGCGGTAGGGATCAGCGATCCGGGTGCCATGGTAGTCGTCAAAGACGGATGCATCCTGGCGGGTGTCGGGATATTTCAAAGGCTGGGCAAAGGCGGTGGCAGACATCAGGCAGAAAAAGAGCGTTTTCATGACTACGAACACAGGGGCTAAAAGGATAAACGCACGAAGCGGGCTTCCACTTCGTGCGTTTCCTAAAGTCAAACAGGGCTTACCAGACGGGCTTCAAATATCCCAGGTAACCCATCGTGGCACCGATGAATGCGGCCAGGACGACCACCACCACAGGCTTCACCACGCGGCGTTTCGCCAGCACTGGTAGAGCGCCGAGCACCAGCCACAGGGCCAGCTTGATGTAAACCCAGACGGGCAGGGCGCTGAACAGGCCCATTTTAGCCAGCATTCCGAATCCGGAGACCAAGCTGATGAGCAGGCCTGTGCCGTGCCATTTCATGGAGGACTTGGCACCTTCCGTGGAAAGCAGGGCTCCAAAACCGATGAAGACTAGAATAAGACCGACAAGATGAAGAATGTGATAAACTGCGAGTGGCATGGTGGTGAGTGAATCTTGCCACGTTACATGCGTTGCGACAACCTTGGTTTGGTTATTCGGCATTTTCTGAGCACTTAGCGCCCAGGCCAACCCAGTTTTTGAGACAGGCTATCAGCATGCCGCTGAACAATACAGCCGTACTTGGCTAGGGAATGGATGGGCAGGCGGTCCACGGGTCCTGAAATCCATAGCGCCGCCACGGGCTGACCGTGATGATCAAAAACAGGGGCTGCTGCACAGGTGAAGCTCTCGCTCTCCTCCGCCTGATCCAGGGCGAAACCCTGGGTTTTGACGCGGCTTAGCTCTGCGCGAAATGCGCGGGCGGAGGTAAGGGTGCGAGGCGTTTTTTTCTGAAAGCGAATCTGCTGGATGAGCAGGTCGCAGGCGGGTTTTTCCAAAAAGGCGAGCATTGCCTTCGCTGGGGCGGCTGTGTGCAGGGGAAAGGCATGGCCCACCTCCACCACGACCTTGACCGGATGAAGCGAAACAGACTGATCGAGGACCACACCCTGGTGACCGGACAGGCTGCCGATGAGTGCTGTTTCTCCCGTCTCATCCCGCAGCGCCGTGAGCACGGGCCACGCCGCTTGCAGTAGGCTCTCACCGCCCATGGCCGCATGGCCCAGGCTCAGCAGCTTGCGGCTGGCGCGGTAGCTCTTGGTCCTCACATCCCTCATGGCATACCCGCGCAGCGTCAGCGTGGTGGCAATGCGGAAGACAGAGTTTTTAGGCATTTTGAGCTTCTCCGTCATCGCCGTGAGAGTGAGCCCGCCCGGCTCTTGCACCAGTAGCTCCAGCAAGTCCAAAGTCCGGTCCAGGATGGGCACCCGATAGCGCTCTAGGGAGGGCGTGTCTGGGGTGGGTTTTTTATATTTCATCGTTGTTTGTTATTTCAACACAGGTTTGATATTGCAAACAGAAAGAAAGATGACTGATCTTCTGTGCGATTCATTCTTTCAAACATGAGTTCAATGAACAACAGAACAGTCATCGTCACAGGCGGCTCTCGCGGTTACGGAGCCGGCATTGCAGAGGCATTTATAAAAGCAGGTGCAAGTGTGTGGATCACTGGACGCAATGAACAGGTGCTCAATGCAACGGCCCAGCGCATCGGCGCGCATGCCTTCGTCGCTGATGTGGCGGATGGCGCAGCCTGGGACCGTCTTATGGAAACGGTGATGAAGGAGACAGGTCGGCTGGATGTATTGGTGAACAACGCCGGGGAAGGGGTGAAGATCGGACCGGTGAGTGCTTTGCAGGATGCGCACCTCGTTCAATCCATCGCCAGCAATCTCACCGGGGCCATGCTGGGCTGTGCGCGGGCGGCGGGCATCATGCAGAGGCAGGGTAGCGGGCTGATCGTGAATATCGGCAGCGCCTGCTCGAAACATGCCTGGCCAGGATGGAGTGTGTATTCGGCAGCCAAGGCAGGATTGCTCATGTTTAGCAAATGCTTGCTGACCGAATTGCGCCCTCATGGGATCCGGGTGACCAGCGTACTGCCTTCCTGGGGGCAGACGGATTTCACGGATGCCGCAGGTCTGCCTCCCCGGGATGCGGACATTCTTTCACGCTGCATTTCCCCAGCAGATTTGGGGCACGTCCTTGTTGGTTTGGCTGAGGCTCCCGCGCACCTGGTCACTGAAGAACTCACCCTCTGGCCCATGGTGCAGCCCATGACACAACTATGAAATCTTTCCTTTTTACTCTTCTGCTGCTTTCCGGTGTGGCCCGCTCGGAGGTCATCCAAACGGATCTGCTCATCGTCGGTGGCAATGAATCTGCCTGTGCAGCGGCTGTGCAGGCAGCTCGGCTGGGGGTGAAGAAGATCGTGTTAGTGAATGACATCCAGTGGCTGGGCGGGCAGTTCAGTGCCGAGGGAGTAGGCTGTCTGGATGAATGGACCACCGTGGGCGGCAAGCGCGTGAATTTTCCCCGCAGTGGCCTGTTCGCTGAAGTGGTGCAGCGCATCCGGGCACACAATTCCGCCACCTATGGCAAGGCCACCCCCGGCAATGCCTACTGCGGTACGGACACGATTGAACCTGCGGCGGCGGCTGGAATTTTTGAGGATCTGTTGAGGCCGTATGTGGAGAGCGGAGTATTGCGGATCGAGCGCGACTGGGAGCCGGTGAAGGTGAGTGTCATCGACGGAAAGGTGACGGGTGTGGACTTTCAGCATACCCAGGGCAAGCCGGAATCCCTGACCGTGAACGCACGCCTAACCATGGATGCTTCTGACTGGGGCGATGTCATCCGCCTCAGCGGAGCGCGTTACGGGGCCGGGCCGGACCTCCGATCACGTTTTCATGAACCTAGCGCACCGGAGGCTTATGATGAAGCCGGCCGACAAGAGATGAATCCGCTCTCCTGGTGCGTGGTTTTGCGAGAGGCAGGCAAGGCCAGTGTCATCCCACCCCCTGCCACTTATGATGCGCGTTCGTTCGCCGCCGTGGACAAAACACGTCCCTGGGTGGATAGCGACATGAGCGCAGGCATTTACGCCAGCAGCGGCTGGAGCATTTATACCCATCGCAGGTTGGTGGACCGCTGGCACAACGGTTTCGCCCCCGGAACGGAGGCCACGTTTTTAAACTGGCCGGTACAAGACTATCCGTTATGCCAGCTTCCGCAGCCCGTGGTGGAGGCGCTGGAAAAGACCGAAGTCGGTGCATCGAAGAAAAACATCGTGGACCTCACACCTGCACAACGGCGGATCATCTTCACTGATGCCAAAGCCCATGCGCTTAGCTTTCTGCATCATCTGCAGACGAAGGTGCATGAGCGTGTGGGGGATTTTCCCCAGTCTTTCCGCTACATGGAGCTGACGGATGAATTTGGCACCCCCGACCGGCTGCCGCCGAAACCCTACATCCGCGAGGGGTTGCGACTGGAAGCCCTGGCAATGCTGAACGAAAACCACATCCGCGCCGATTCGAAAGAGCCCAAATGGGCCAATGTGCTGGCAGTAGATTCCATCCTGGGTTTTCAGTTCAACATTGATTTCCACCCCACCCGCCGGAAGTTTCTCACAGAAGACCGCAACGGTCCCTGGCAGTATGTGCACACGGAGTCCCGTGGCTGGCACACGGATACGGACCGGGCCACCTTTCCGCTGCGCGGCCTGGTGCCGGTGGAGATGAATGGTTTGTTAGGCGCAGGGAAAAACATCGGCGTCAGCAGCGTGGTGCAGTCGGCCCTGCGCCTGCATAACCAGATGATGCTTATCGGCCAGGCCAGCGCCACCCTGGCCTGGATGTCCCTGCGGGAGGAAAGCCAGCCACGCCAGGTGGTAGCCTCCATGCCGCTGGTGCGTGAGCTTCAGCAAAAACTGGTACGCGGTCACGGTGGGCCAGGTGTGCTCATATTCCCGTGGCAGGATGTACTGCCGGAGGATGCCCATTTTGAAGCGGCCAACTTGCTCGCCGTGCGGCTCATCTGGTTGCCGGAGACGGACAGCGTGTTTTTTCAGCCCACGAAAATTGTCACCCGTCGTGAACTGGCCGGCATTCTGGCCCGGCTGTATCGGGCCACACGGCAGCCGAAAGACCAGTTTCAAAGAAAAGATGCAAATTTCCTCGATGTGCCAGCCGCTGACACGGACCGCGCTGATATCAAGGCACTTGTATCCTTAGATGAGGGTGGTCCTCAAAAGGCCTCCTTGGATCCTGACGGAAAGGTCACCTGGAGCACGCTGCATCGCTGGCTCACCGCGCTGGGGCTGCCTGCATCGCCAGGACTGCTGGACAAAGATCGCGGGGCCCACCTGCTGACGCGTGCGGAATGTGCCCAGCATCTCTGGCGCGCGCTTTCTCTCAGTGAAGAATGGTTTCCTGATACCAGTCCCGCAGCCGATCCTGAGGACATGCTGCCCTTTGATCAGGAGAATGACAATGTCCCCGACCGCCTACAGCCTCCGCGTTAAAAGCTTTGCCGCCCGGTACCTCATCAGCCGCGTAAAGGTGACATGCATCTCCGCGAATTCCGCCAGTCTCAGGTTCTGCCCATCCCGCTGGAGCAGGCCTGGGCTTTCTTTTCCAATCCAGCCAATCTCAATGACATCACCCCGCCGGACATGCGCTTCCAGACACTGGGCGGGGATGTCTCACCCGTGCATCCTGGGCAGCTCATCTGGTACCGTCTGCAACTGGCCCCCTTCATTTACCGCACCTGGGTGACGGAGATCAAGCACGTGGTCCCCGGCTCCTATTTCCTGGATGAGCAGCGCTTCGGTCCCTACAAGCTCTGGCATCATCGCCACAGTTTCCGCGCCCTTTCGGACACCAGCACGGAAATGACGGATCATGTGGTGTATGCGCTGCCCTTTTGGCCATTCAGTGAAATCGTCCATGCCCTTTATGTGCAGCCGATGCATGAAAAAGTGTTTCACTACCGCCAGCAGGAACTGGTAAAACGTTTTGGTTCCTGATCCATGAATACTGTTCCTGTCACCTGCCCCTCCTGCTTTGAGGAGTTCGAAGTCCCCGCCCCCTTCGTCACGGAGACGCCTTGCGATGTGGACTATGATTGCGAAGTCTGCTGCCGCCCCATGCGCATTTCCTTTGATGATGAGGATGGGGAAGTAGTGGGCCTGGCATACGGCCTTAACGATTGAGCTCCTTTACGGATGCAGCTCAAAGATACCTTCGATCTCCACTGCAATCTGCCCCGGCAATGACCCCATGCCGACAGCACTGCGCGCACCGATGCCATTTTCTTCACCCCAGATCTGCGCAAAAAGTTCGCTGCATCCATTGATCACCTTGGGATGGTCCGAAAATTCGGGTGTCGAATTCACCATGCCCAGCAGTTTCACCACACGTTTGACACGGTCCAGGCTGCCCAGCTCCTTCTTCAGGGTCGCCAGCATGGCCAGTCCCGTTTGCCTGGCGGCTTCATGTGCCTCGGCCAGATCCAGGTCTTCACCCACCCGGCCTCGCGTCATTCCTCCATCCGCCAGGTAAGGGCCGTGGCCAGAAACGTACGCCACGTTTCCCACGATGACGACCGGCTTGTAAATACCTCCCTTGGGCGGGGCAGGAGGCAGCGTGAGATCCAGGGCTAATAGTTGGGCTTCGGCGGACATGTTCCGAAAATAACGAACTCCCTCGGCAATCTCAAGACCACAATCCAAGCCGCCGCTGAATCTGTGAACTGTCGCCATTTAGAAACGCGATCGCATGTACCACAATCCGTCGTCCTTCAACGGCATAAAACAGCCCAATATCTCGCTTACCGATCAGCAAGCGTCTGAATGGCGGTTCATACATTGGAGCCATTTCTGGGAAAGAGCGGAGCAATTCAAGTGCGCTATCTACCACCACAATAAAATGGTCCCCAGCTTGTTCTGAATGTTCCTCCATCCAATTATAGAGCTTTCGAAGATCCGCCTCACCATCAGCCGTCCAAATCAGCTCTGGACGCTTCATCGGGCGGTAAGCCGGGCTTTAACGTCATCCCAGGTGGAAACAGCCTCTGGCTGTGTCTGGTATTTTTCAAGGCGCTCGCGAAGCATCTGCACCATTTCAGGGTCCGTATCGCCTTCTTCATTGACAATGTTTTCGCGCCATAGCTCCGCCGCGAGGATGAGGCGTTCATCCGAAGTCAATTTTGTCAGAGCTGGGATGGATTCCAGGACCATGCGTGAATTAGTAGCACATCCTCGTCCTACTGTCACGCATCGTTAAACAAGTGCCGGTTTTTCCAAAAGTAACTGAAGCCGGAGACCAGGGTCAGCGCGGTCGTGAAATAGATGATGAATCCTCCCACCCACACGTGGAGAGTAGAGGGCGCAAACACGGGTTTTAGGAAGCCAAAAAGTGGCTCATTCGAGGCCGCACTCAGCATGAAATAAAGCACAGTGATGATCTGCCAGACCATCTTGTGTTTACCCAGCTTTTCCGCCGCCAGCACAGCTCCCTGGCCAGCAGCGATCTGGCGGATGCCCGTCACAAAAAACTCACGGGACAGGATGGCGATAGTGATCCAGGAGGGGATCGTTTTATCCACGGAGAGGAGGATGAAGGCGGCAGCGATGAGGATCTTGTCCGCCAGCGGATCAAACAGCTTGCCAAAATTTGTCACCAAATTCCGGTCCCGGGCGATTTTGCCATCCAGGTAATCCGTGTAGCTGGCGATGCCAAAGATGATGACGGCGATGGAATACGAACTCGCCCAGGGAAGGTAAAAACAGGCCACAAAAAACCCGGTAAGCACCAGACGTGCGAGGGTGAGTTGATTGGGCAAGTTCATCGTGGGGGTAAGATGTCTCCTTGTGTTACCGGGAAAAGCCCCCTCCTGTCAATGGAAGGCTTCGGTTTGTGACGGAATCGTCAGTCTACTCATACATTTTTCAGCCAGGGTTGCAGGAGTTCCTTCAATTGCTTCCTTGCCCGGTAGAGCCGCATTTCCACCACCTTTTCTGACGTCTCCATAATGGTGGCGATCTCCGAATGGGTCATACCTTCGTAGGTGGACAGGATTAGCGTTTCCTTTTGTTCCGGGGGCAGTTTTAAAATGGCCGCGCGCACGGCCTCCGCACGTTCCTCCTGTTCCATATGGCCGCTCGGGCAGGGCTGTCCACATGGTAGTGGCAAGTCAGAGACCTGCTCAGGCTCCAGGAGGGTCACCGGATGGCGCTTTTGCCAGCGTGCGTGGTTTCGGGCCAGATTCGTGGCGATGGCGAAGAGCCACGTGGAAAATTTTTGGGCCGTGCGGAAGCGGTGCCGGTGTTTATAAACGCGCACAAAAGTCTCCTGCGCCAGATCACACGCCGTCGCATGACTGCCGCATAGACGATCCAGATAACTGGTCAGGCGCACGTTCCACCGCCGCATCAGGACGTTTAGCGCCGGGTCGTTCCCCCCGGCCAGCGCGATCATGAGATGTCTGTCCTCGTCGTCCTCGGGGGCAGTCATTGAAGAGGGGTCACCTGAGAGCGCAGTTTTTGCAGCTCAGGAGGGTTGATGACTTCAGGAAGGATATCCGCAAGGAAGCGTTCTCCCTCGGCAGGCGGCATCAGGGCAGCGACTGTCCTGAGGTGCTGCACCATATTATCCAGGCAGTTTTCACAAACTGCCTTTTCACGGCTCAGAGCAGCGGATTTCTGTTCGCGGGACGTTGGATTTCTGCTCCGTTGGATCAATGGCCGGTGGGCGCGCTTCATCGTCGCACACATCTCATCACAGCGGAGAAAGTAATCCTGGTGCAGTCTGGCGATCTTTCCATAGGCCTCGTCCGGGATCTTGTATTCCTGCCTCAGCCACTCCAGGCCGATCTCCTGGGGGGAAGGTGGCTTCGGCCGCAGATGGATCACCAGCTCATGTGCCGAATAGGCCAGGATGATCACTGCCAGGGCCATGAAGAACAGTTTTTCGCGGACGTTCATGCCTCAGTGCGATGCCAGGTGCTGGGAGGCGAATGGGCTGATGGAGTGTACATAAGCCTCATGAGGATTGAGCCGGCTTGGCCGTGTCTCCATCCATGCCATGCCGGCCCCGATGAAAATCGAAGTCACGGCTGCTACCATCCAGCCGCGGGGTTGGATGAGAAAGCTGGATAGTTTTTCCCATAAACCCGGGTCCGCCTCATCTGCAGCGATGCGTGCCCACACCTCCCTTTGAAAGGAAGGCGGGGCCTCCCCAGGCACCTGCCATTGGGACAGCAGCTCGTCGAGAGGATCGTCGGGTGTGTTCATGGCAGGTGTGGGGTGTGTTGGCATCAGGCAAGCCAGTTCGGCGATCCATGCAAGAGCCTAGCGCACCTGGGCGATTTGCAGCCCGGTTTTGCTGGCCATGGGGGTTGTGGAGTGATGGTAGCGCACTGCACCGTTGCCGCTGGCTGGCCTTTGGGTGCGGGTGTCTGTCCAGCTGATGCCGGTCCGGCCCTGGACTGGATTTGGGGAGGAATGATAACGACGGCCGGCTGAGTCCGTGTTCGGGGTGGAGCAGCTCACGCCGGTCATCATCAGGGCAGCCGCAGCAAAGGAGAGGGTCAGTTTCTTCATGGTCGTAGTTAGGTGGTTAGGTTGGTTGGATGAAGACGCTTGGTTGGTTCGTCTTCATCGGGTGCTACCCCGCCGCTCCACTGACCCCTCAAACTTTTTTCACTTTTTCCCCACCACCCGCTGAAACCACACCCGCGCCATTCGCCTTTCCGCGATGTCACGCAGCACCCAGGCATCGCTGTGATTGCGGTAGTAAAGGGGGACAAAAGTCCAGTCGCCAGCCACCCCGGTATTATTCAGCCATTCCTCAGTAGCGGCCGTGGACATTTCCTGGCTGATGAACTGCGGCCGCCCATTCAGACGCTTTAGCCGCGTCAGAGCGGAGGCCCGGTCCGCATGGGCATACGGCCAGCCGACGTTCACCCCATCATAGTGACTGTGGCAGATGAAGCCGCACCACAACCGGGCAATTTCATCGTCATGCAGGCCGATGTAATTGCACCCGATGCTGCCGCGCGAAAAGCCCGCCAGGACCACCCGTGCTGGGTCCCCGCCGTATTTCAGGCACACGTCTTTCACCGTCGCCAGACAGTAGCGTTTGGTCTCCTCCACATCGCCCCACCACTGGGTGGCGTTGCGCATCGTGCCTTCGGCTTTTTCCACATAGGGCAGGCACAGCCATAGACAGCCCTGGCCACTGGTGATGCCGTAGCCCAGGCGGCTGCCCTCCACTGTGCCATCGCAGGTATCGCCGAATTTACCCCTGTACCCGCCATTGCCCGCGTATTCCACGATCACCGGCAGGCTCTTCCCTGCCTCCCAGTCGGTCGGCAGGTATAGCGCATGATGCACCTTCGTCCCCTCCCAGCCGACGGTCGTCTGAATCACTCGTTTGCCAGCCCCCGCCGCTCCTTCGCTGATGGCAGGAATGACCAGATCCACAGACACATTGGCCAGATCTGGAAGCGTGATGTCTGCTCTGGATAAATGCGGGCAGAACAGGAGGATAGCAAAAGTCACTCCGAGCCGGGCTTGATGGATCATTCCTTTACAACGTTGGCGCCGCCGCCAGCTATGCGGCTTTCGTTCGCTTTTATTTAAGCCCCCTGTCTTTTCCACACCCGCCTAAAATCATCCGCATACGTATCCATAAGCCTATGCCCCCGCTTCTCACGGTCACTCATCCCAAAGGTATTTACCTGCCTGAGGCGGACCTGTGGCTGGACCCGCACTTCGGCGTGGAGCGGGCCTTTATCTCCCATGCCCATAGCGACCACGTTGCGCGGCATCAGCTCACCTTTTCCTCGGAGCTTACCTTGGAGCTGATGCGTGCGCGATACGGGGTCAAAGAAAGCAGCTCCTTTCAGGCCCTGCCCATGCGCCAGGTGTTTGAGTGGGAGGGCTGGAAGTTGCGGCTTTTCCCTGCCGGTCACATCGTCGGCTCCGCCATGCTGCATCTCACCCGCATTGCGGATGGTGCCACCCTGCTTTACACCGGGGATTATAAGCTGCGGCAGGGACTCAGTTCGGAGCGTTGTGAGCTTCTGCATGCGGATACACTCATCATGGAGACCACCTTTGGCCTGCCGCAGTTCCGCTTTCCGCCCACGGGTGAAATTGTCGCCTCCATGTTAAAATGGGTGCGTGAAACTTTGGATGATGGCGGCATCCCTGTATTGTTAGGTTATTCGTTAGGCAAGGCTCAGGAGATCCTCTGCGCCCTGGGTGATGCCGGGCTGCCGGTCATGGTGCACAAGTCCATCCTGGAAATGACCGAAGTCGTCGCCCCGCTGCTGGGAAAGCTGCCCGCCTACCGTCCCTTCGTTGCTGCCGAAGCCAAAGGCCATGTGCTTCTTTTCCCTCCCAGCGGCGCACGCAGCCTGGCCATCCGCAAGCTCAAGACCTGCCGCACCGCCATGCTCAGTGGCTGGGCCATGCAGCCAGGGGCCAAATATCGCTATCAGGTGGATGAGGTGTTTCCGCTCAGTGATCATGCCGATTATCCTGAGTTATTGGAAACTGTCGAAACCGTCTCCCCACGCCGAGTTTATCTGGTGCATGGTTATACCCAGGAATTCGCCGCCGACCTCCGCGCTCGCGGTTATGAAGCCTGGACCCTGGAACGTGCCGACCAGTTGGAAATCCAGTTAGGCCAACCCAAACGCAAAATCATGGAGGCAGGCGCGCCCGCAGTTTTGCCCGAGTCCGCCGAAGGCAAGCCGGAAAGCTTTGCTCAATGGGCCTATGTCTGCGCCCAAGCAGCCGCCGAATCTTCCCGTCTAAAAAAGGTGTCTTTACTCGCCGATTACCTGCGTGCTCTGGAGCAGGAAACGGATCTGGAACTGGCCGTACGTTACTGCTCCGGTCTTCTCTTTGATCCCGCAGGCGGCGAAGGCCCGCTGAATACCGGCTGGGCCGTCATCCGCCGTTCTCTTCAGGAGCTTTCCGGCCTCAGCGATGCGGAGTATCGCACGCTTTCACGCAGCCAGGCAGATGCAGGCCGCACCGCTTACCTCGTCCTCAGCCGTTGCCCACTCGTGGTGGCAGACATGGATCTTCAGGAAACCGCGCATTTTTTCCGAGAACTGCGGGAGGCACGTGGGCCGCTGCCCAAAACAAAACTCCTTCGTGAAAGGCTGGCTCACCTGTCCGCCCACACCGGCTCCTGGCTCGTGCGGCTCATGACGGGTGAACTGCGCATGGGCTCCAAAGAAGGCCTCATCGAAGAAGCCATCGCCACCGCTTTCCAGCAACCTGCCGATGCCGTGCGTGAGGCCGCCATGCTCAGCGGGGACATTGGCCGCGCAGCCGTTCTGGCCCGTCAGGCGCGGCTGCATGAGGCCGTGCCGCGCCCCATGGTGCCCATCAAAATCATGCTGGCTACTCCTGAAGAAACCGCCGCAGACATCTGGCAGCGCATGCTGGGCGCAGAGCCAGACGGGGCAGGGGAGGTGTGGCTGGAGGACAAGTATGACGGCATCCGTGCCCAGTTGCATCGCAGCACCGGCAAGGTGGAAATTTATACCCGCGATTTAAAACCCATCGGCGTCCAGTTTCCCGAGATCACCCAGGCAGCAGTCGGCCTGCATGATGAAGTCATCATGGATGGTGAAATCATCGCCTATGCAGAAGACAAAAAGCTCTCCTTCTTTGATTTGCAAAAAAGGTTAGGCCGTCGGGATCAGGCGGATCTTTTTCTACCCAGTGACATCAGTGTCAGGTACGTCGTCTTTGACCTGCTCTGGAAAAACGGCAGCTCCCTGCTCAGCCAGCCTCTGGCGCAAAGGCGGCTTGCCCTGGAGTCCGTGACCATGCCCCCAGGCATGACCTTGATCGATGTTCACCATGTCCGTTCAGAGGTAGAAATTGAGGCCGCATTCATGGCGGCCCGCCGTCGGAATAACGAAGGCCTCATCGCCAAAGACCCCGCTACTGCCTACACTCCCGGGCGACGCGGAAAGGCCTGGCTAAAGCTGAAAAAAGCCTTCGCCACTCTGGACGTCGTCGTCGTCAAAGCCGAGCAGGGCCATGGCAAACGCAGCCATGTGCTCAGTGATTACACCTTTGCCGTGCGGGATGAGCATGGTGCCCTGCGGGTCATCGGTAAAGCATACTCAGGCCTCACCGATGCCGAGATCGAAACGCTCACGGAACACTTCACCAGCACCACCTTGCAGCAAAAAGGCAGCGTGCGCACCGTCATCCCGGACACCGTTTTGGAGATCGCTTTTGATTCCATCCAGGCCAGCACCCGCCATGACAGCGGCCTCTCACTTCGCTTTCCTCGCATCAAGGCCATCCGCACGGATAAGACGCCTGAAGACATCGATACCCTCGCCTATGCCCGCAAGCTGGCTGGCGTCACCGTCTCATAAAAAAGTTCACAAGAGCATGATCCGTTTCCTCCTGCCGCCCCGCATGAGCAGATATGAAACCGGAATCACTCACCGCACCATCCGTCCATCTGGCTCAGGATCTTCTCACCAGTCTGCTCCTCCTCACGCTCTCCCTCGCGGGCGGCTGGCTGGCCAGTCAGTCGCTTTCTCCACGGGGCATGGATTCCGTCCACCAGCGCCTGCTCATGATTCTTTTGGTGCAGCCCTTCGCCCTGGCGGCCTGGTTTTTCTGCGGCCTTCCCGGTCTCGGCCTCGCCTTGCAGAGCCTCTTCACCGCCATCACTCAACGGCGCGTGACCGTCACCCTCCTCAGTGCCGGATTGCTGGCATTGGCCCTGGTATCCGCCACGCTTTGGATATGATAGCCCCTGCCATGAACCAGATCACGCTCCTCCTCCAGTCCTGCCAGCAGGGAAACGCGGATGCGCCTAACCAACTATTGGCCGAAGTGTATGCCGAGCTCCGCCGCGTCGCCTCCGCCAAAATGGCCCGCGAGCTGCCCGGGCAGACACTTCAGGCCACTGCCCTCGTCCATGAGGCCTGGCTGCGCCTGGGAGATGCCAGTTTTCAAAACCGGTCGCATTTCTTCGCCGCTGCGGCGGAGGCCATGCGCCGCATTCTCATTGATCGCGCCCGCAGGAGAAAAGCCGTCCGCCACGGCTCCGGGCAGGAGCATGTGGAGCTGGAAGATGGACTGCAAATCGCCGCCCCCGCCGTCCAGGATGATGAACTCCTGGCCGTGCATGAAGCCCTGGATAAACTCGCCGTAGAGGACGCCCGCAAGGCCGAGCTGGTGAAGCTGCATTATTTCGTCGGCCTCACCTTTGCAGAGGCGGCGGAGGTACTCGGCGTCTCTGAGCCCACCGCCAAGCGGGATTGGGCCTATGCACGCGCCTGGCTGCACCGGGAAATCACCGCCGCACGTTGACTTCCGCGCGTTCTTTCTCCGCCAGTGGAAATTCTGCTGGGGATTCCGGTTGCCATTTTTACGAAAGCACCGCACTATCCGCGCTCTTTTCCGCCCCTTCATCTGTCGGGCGGAAGTCCAGCGAACCAACGCCCCAACCTCACGAGCCATGCCTGCCCAAAAGAAGCCAGCGCCCAAAGCTCCGGCCCCACCTGCGAAAAAAGCCCCAGCCAAGCCTGCCCCAAAACAGGCCAAAGCGGCCACCCCCGCATCTAAATCCCCGGCTAAGCCCGTGAAGAATGAGGCGGCGAAACCCGCGCCCAAGAAATCTCCCCCTGTGAAGAAAGCCCCAGCCAAACCTGCCACGAAACCCGCTGCCAAAAAGGCCGCGACGACGCCTGCCGCTCCAGCTAAAAAAGCCGCAGTAAAAGCCGCCCCGGCCAAAAAAGCCGCCGCTGCTAAAAAAGAGGCACCAGTCAAGGCTGTAGCCCCTGCCCCTGCCCCTGAGCCAAAGCCAGCCCCAGCCAAAAAAGCCGCCCCGGCCCCCAAGGCTGAAAAAGCACCTGCGGCACCTGCCAAGACCAAGGCCGCACCCCCCGCTCCAAAGATCACCAACGTGCGCCGCACCGGTCGTGTGGAGGATGAAGGCATCACCATGGATTCCCCTCCAAAGAAGCCTGTCCTTCCTGCCGCTTTCCTGAAAAAGCAGCGCCAGCGCCTCGCGGAGCTTCGGGACGCATATCTGAATTCGGCTGAAGGCGTCACCAACGAAAACCTTCGTGGCGGTGAAGGCGGCGATTCCTCCGCCTTCGGCATGCACCAGGCCGATGCCGGCAGCGATGCCTATGACCGCGATTTCGCCCTCAGCCTTCTCGCCAAAGAGCAGGACGCCATCTATGAAATCAATGAAGCCCTCAAGCGCATTGACTCAGGAATGTACGGCATTTGCGAAATGTCCGGCGATACCATTTCCGAAGAGCGCCTTGAGGCCCTCCCCTTCACCCGCTTCACCGTCGTCTGCCAGGAGCGCCTTGAGCGTGAACAGCGTAGCGGCCGTTGGAACCGTCCCGTGCGCTCCCTTTTCGGTCTCGATGAGACCGCCGATGACGCCGATGACGACCGTGATGAAGAAGAGACCACCACCTCTTCTAGCAGCAATAGCAATGAGTCGCTTGACTTCAGCAAAGAGTAGTCTAGTCTCCTGCCCCCAATTTTATGGCACGCGAAATCATCATCCTCGAATGCACGGAAGCTAAGGCGGAGGGCAAGCCCACGTCCCGTTACGTCAGCACTCGCAACAAAAAAAGCCCGCGCACACCGGGCCGTCTTGAGAAAGTGAAATTCAACCACTTCCTCAAGCGCCGCACCCTGCACCGGGAGATCCGCTAATCCGCTGCCTTCACTGTCATGCAACCCAAGACTACCGAACGCCTCATCTCCCTCCGCAAGAACAACCGCCGGATGCCCCGCCGTCGGATGGACATCCCGGTTGAGAAGCTTATTTACACCAACCCTGAGTTGCTGTCCCGTTTCCTCACAGAGACTGGCAAGCTGATCCCTCGCCGCACCACCGGTCTGCCAGCATGGCTGCACCGCAAAGTGACTCGCGAAGTCAAGCGTGCCCGTGCGGTGAACCTTCTGCCTTGATCCGCCCCCCAGCGGCTTAAAATCTTTTTCCCACTGTTGCTTGCTGCGGCAGTGGGAAATTTTGTTTCGTTTATTCTCGGATGCCCAATCTCAAAGACACCCAAAACGAGCGCGATGATCGCAAGATCGCCATTGATCGCGTCGGCGTAAAAAATCTGCGTTTCCCCCTGCGCATACGTGACCGCGACCAGGCTCAGCAGCACACGGTCGCCACCGTCACCATGGCCGTGGACCTCCCACACCATTACAAGGGCACCCACATGAGCCGTTTTGTGGAGATCCTCCACGCCCATGGCCGTGAGCTCACCGTCGCCAGCATCGCCGCCATGCCCAAGGAGCTCCTCTCCCGGCTCAATGCTCGCAAGGCCCATGTCGAAATGCGCTTCCCATACTTCCGGGCCAAGCGCGCACCCGTCACCAAGGCCGAAGGCCTCCTGGATTACGGCGTCATTTTCGCCGTCGATGCCGAAGGTGATGAAATCGATTACGTCGTCACCGTCGAGGTCCCCGTCACCACCCTTTGCCCCTGCTCCAAGGCCATCAGCGAGCGCGGTGCCCACAACCAGCGCGGCACCGTCACCCTTTCCGTTCGCTTTCGCCAGCCCGTTTGGATTGAGGACCTCATCGAACTCGTCGAAGCCAGCGCCAGCAGCCAGCTTTACAGCATCCTCAAGCGCCCCGACGAAAAATTCGTCACCGAAGCCGCCTACGACAATCCCGTCTTTGTCGAGGACCTCGTCCGCAGCGTCGCCCAGAAAGCCTCCGCCCATAAAAAGATCAAATGGTTCCGGGTGGAAGCCGAAAACTTCGAGTCCATTCATAACCACAACGCCTGGGCCGTCATCGAAAGCCACAACGAGGCCGAAAGTTAAACCCTCCCCATCTCCGGATGGGTCCAGCTGACCTGCCATCCCCAGGTAAACTCCGCGCGAAACCGCGCCCATACCCACCTGCATCACCAGCAGGTGGTCGTTCAGGTGTCGTAGCCGCCTGCACCAGCAGGTGGACGTCCGCCCCCTCAAGTACCGTGGGCACTCCTGCCCGCGCCGTCCGCCCCAAAAAGCCCGTCCGCCCACACCTGTAGCCGCCTGCACCAGCAGGTGGGCGTCCGCCTCCTCAAGTACCGTGGGCACTCTTGCCCGCGCCGTCCGCCCCAAAAAGCCCCCGTCCACCCCATCAAGTGACGCTGGCACTCCTGCCTCCCCGGTGCCGTAGCCGTCTGCACCAGCAGGTGGGCGTCCGCCCCCCTCAATTACCGTGGGCACTCCTGCCCGCGCCGTCCCCTCCAAAAAGCCCCCGTCCGCCCCATCAAGTGAAGCTGGCACTCCTGCCTCCCCGATGCCGTAGCCGCCTGCACCAGCAGGTGGGCGTCCGCCCCCCTCAAGTACCGTAGGCACTCCTGCCCGCGCCGTCCCCTCCAAAAAGCCACCGTCCGCCCCATCAAGTGCGCCTGGCATTCCTGCCTGCCCGGTGCCGTAGCCGCCTGCACCAGCAGGTGGGCGTCCGCCCCCTCAAGTACCGTGGGCACTCCTGCCCGCGCCGTCCGCCCCAAAAAGCCCCCGTCCGCCCCATCAAGTGCGCCTGGCACTCCTGCCTTCCCCAATACCGCACCGTCCGCTAACCCACCCCCCCACCCCCAAAAAATCTTTCTACCCAAAATCTTTCTACCCTCTGCCCAATCCCCCACCAAAACTCCACCACTCCACCTCTCCCCGCATCACCTCACCACATGCGGCACAAACGCACTGTCACCCGTGATGATCAGCCGCTCACTCTCACGCATGCCCAGCGCCACCGGTTCACCTCCCACCATCCACACCCCCAGTTGAGCCTGCCGCCCTGTATACCCACCATTCACCACCCGCGCTTGATACACCTGCTGCTGGTCCCCACATTCCCCGGTTAGCTCCTCCGCCACCTCCCCGTTCTCCACCACACAGACATTGTTTCCCTCTCTGCCGAAAAAAGGCTTCCTAACAAACGATGCTCCCAGGCGGTCCGCATCAGCATAGGCAGGCAGCAGCGCCGGATGATCGGAAAACAGTTCCCACAGCAGCGCCAGCATTCCCTTGCTGCTCAGCATCAGTCTCCACGCCGGTTCCACAAACACCGTCTGACTGTCCATCAGGCACCGCGCAAACGGCTCCCTCAGCATCCAGTCCCAGGGATAGAGTTTGTAGCAGCAGTCCACAGGCTCGCCGTCGCAGTCCACAAAACTCCCCCGCCCAGCATCCCACCCCAGGCTGTGCATCGCCATCACCGTTGCCCGCAGGCCCGCCTCCCGCACCAGCCCGGCTAGGTAGCGCAGCGTTCCTGCCGTCTCTGGGTGCCGGGGTCGCCAGGCACAGTGCACATGCTGCCTCCCGCACCGCCGCCATGCAGCCACCAGGCTCTTCTCCAGCTCATTGAACTGCCCATACCCCGGCATCACCTCCTGCTGCCATTTTCGCTGTACAGGACCTGTCTCGATCACCGAAAGCGCCGTCTCCGCATTGAATTCGATCAGCTTCGCCTGCCCCTGTTCATCCAGTAAAAAATCAAACCGGCCCATCAGGCTCCAATCCTGCCTTTCCCAGGATGCCTTCAGGATCGGCACATCCGCCTCATGCACCCCCAGCCTGCTCCACAGCCCATGACGTACCACATGGGCCGCCGCTAGAAGGTGCAGTTCATACACCTCCCGTGCCGTTGTCCGGATACGGCCCAGCTCCGCCTCCGTAAATTCATAAAACGCACCCTCATTCCAGCACCCTCCGCCCTCTCCGTGCCAGGTTAGCCCGCCTGCCTCCACACGCGCCTGCCAGTCGCCTCGTGGGTGGATCACACGCCGGATCATGACCCTTCCCGGCGTTCCACCGCCGTGCCAAAACCGCCCCTCTCCACCCGTCCCCAAAATTGGGCCATCCGGTCAGGGTCTGCCTTTCGCCAGGCCGCATTAGCCCGCTCCACTTCCCCCGCAGCGGGCAGGGATGGCAAGACCTGCCGTAGATCAGGTTCTGGATGCCACTCCCCCTCCCAAAAAAAGCCCAGGCCCTCTCGAAACTCATTCCACGGATGCACAAACCACACACCCGCCGCCGCGTGGAAATACCCCACACCCAGAAGATGATGATTATTCGGATATTCCGTTCCCTCCCTCACGCCCATCTGGTTGGCATACTTCCAACGCCGCCGGTACACCTCGGTCAGCCAGACCGAGACCGGAATGAGAATCATGATCACAACAACAATCAAAGCTTCCATCACTCCATCACCCTCACCCCACATCCCCCTCCACGCAAAATCAATTTCCCCCAAGGTACCATAGACACTCCTGCCTTCCCCAATACCTCACCGTCCGCCCCAACCCACCCCCAAACACCCTCTCTCCCCCTCCTGTTAATCCTGAAATCTTGTTAATCCTGTAAAAAAACCACCCAAAAAAGCAGGCACCCCCGTTCGCTCACTCCCCTGTCCCCCTAAAAGAAATCTTTCTACCCAAAATCTTTCTACCCTCTGCCCAATCCCCCCCAAAACTCCACCACTCCACCACTCCACCACTCCCATCTTTTTTCCCCACTTAGCCCAAGTCACCCCCGTACCCCCTTGCATCCTCCTCTCCACCTCCCCGATGTTACCCCATTCTCACCCCACCCCGTCCTCTTCTTCACATCCTCATACATCATTAAACACCATTCATCGTCATGATCCCGCCCCTCACCCTCAAAGAGCCCCGCCACGAATCCTTCGCCTTCCACCTCGCCTCCGGTCTCGAGCCTAAAAACGCCTACCACTTCGCCGGCTTCAGTCCCAACAACGCCAAAGCCCGCGCCGAAGAACTCGCCCAGGACCCTGACATCCAGGACCGCGTCAACCACCTCAAATCCACTCTCCCCCACACCGCCCATCTACGGGATCGCTTCGCTCCCTCCCTCCTCCTCATGCCCGAGAC
Source organism: Prosthecobacter fusiformis (assembly GCF_004364345.1). NCBI lineage: Bacteria > Pseudomonadati > Verrucomicrobiota > Verrucomicrobiia > Verrucomicrobiales > Verrucomicrobiaceae > Prosthecobacter > Prosthecobacter fusiformis. Next base: position 571,406 of record NZ_SOCA01000003.1, read on the forward strand.
CCAGGACCAGATGCTCGCCTGGCTTTGGCAGGTCATGAACGGCACCCGCAAAGTCCTCCCCCTCCAGCTCCGCGCCGCCACCCTCTTCTGTCGCCTCAAAGGCTGGCACCTCCTCAAGCCCATCCCCGCAGAGCAACAGCCCGCGCCCATTCCCCTCATGGAAGAGGAGCGCCACATCCTCGCCACCTTCAACCAGCACACCCTCACCCAGGACCTCTCCGCGCGCCCCAGCGATCCCAGCAGCCTCATCACCTACCACGCCCACATGGCCGATACCGCCCTGCTCGCCTGCGTCCACTTCCCCAAAGAGCGCCCCCTGCTGCACCCCTCGCCCTTGGCCAAGCCGAAAAACTCAGTGGCACCGCCAGCCCCGACTGCGCCTGAATCCACCCCGGAAACCCTCCCTCCAGAAGTCGCCACCTCCCCAGATGAGGAAGCCGCATCCCCCCATGGGGAAACTCCATCCCCATCCCAACCCGTTGAACCTCAAGCTAAAACACCCCCAAATCCCCAAATGGGGAAAAATGCGGGCTTTACCCCATCCCTCCTTCCCCCTGGCAATACTCACCCCAGCCTTCCAGCGGGCGGCCCACGCATTCCTCTTTCGCAACCCTTTCCCACCCCCATTCAAACCCCTCGTGTCCTAATCCGCAAAACAAGTTAAACCACCGCCTTGCCCCCAGCCAGTTTCCCCCATGAAGACCCGCCTGCAGAGTCGGATTCTAACTACATTCGTTCCAGGGTTGTCAAAAGGGCCAAGATGCTCTAGCCTGCGCGCCCCTCCGGCCTGGGCGCTGTGCCAGCCGCCATGCCGGACGGAATTTTTAGCCCGTTTCAAGCCATGAACATCAACGTCGAACACCAGCCTAACTGCCGCGCCATCGCACACATCCGCGTTCCTGCAGAAGAAGTCGCCAAGCAGCGTAACACCATCACCGCTTACTTTGCCAGCCAGGTCCGCCTGCCCGGCTTTCGCCCCGGCAAGGCCCCTGCCGCCGCAGTACAGAAGCGTTTCGGCGATGACATCCGTAGCGAGCTTGAAAAGCAGCTCATCAACGACGGCCTGCGCACCGCCATCAAAAATGAAGGCCTCGAAGTCCTCAACATTCTCTCCGTCACCGACAAGATCCTGCACGAGACCGACAAGAGCTTCAGCTTCAGCGCTGAGATGAGCCTGGCACCCAAGTTTGAGCTTCCTGAATACAAAGGCATCCCCGTGAAGCTCCCCCGCATCGAAGTCACCGATGCCGATGTGGACCACGACATCCTGCATCTGCGTGAGCGTTACGCCTCCTTTGATGACATCGATACCCCGGCTGCCAATGGCAATGCCGTCGTCCTCGGTTTCACTGGCAGCCTCGACGGCCAGCCCCTGGCTGAAGCCATGCCTGACGCTCCGGAACATCTCAAGAAGATCGAAGAAAACTGGTTCCTTCTCGACGCTGAAGAAGACTTCCTCCCTGGCTTCTACGCAGGCCTCGTCGGCATCACCAAGGATGAGCAGCGCACCCTTTCCATCACCCTTGCGGATGACTTCGCCTTCGAAGGCCTTCGTGGCAAGACCATCGAACTCGCCGTCACCTGCAAAGGCGTGAAGGACAAAGTCGTCCCCGCCTTGGATGAAGAGTTCATCAAGAAAATCGGCGGTGGTGAAATGACCGAAGAAACCCTCCGCTCCGAGATCAAGGAAGCCATCCGCCGCCGCAAAGAGCAGTCCCGCGAAACCGCCAAGAGCAATCAGGTCATCGCTCACATCTTTGAGAAAGTGGAATTCGACCTGCCGCAGGAAATCGTCAATCGTGAGGCCCAGCGCCGCACCAATGACATCGCCAGCCGCGCCATGCAGCAGGGCATCTCCCAGGAAGACCTCCTGAAGCAGCAGGATGAAATCCTCAACAGCGCCACCAACCAGGCTCGCATGAGCGTGAAATCCGAATTCATCCTCGGGCAGATCGCCAAAAAAGAAGGCCTGACCGTCACCGAGCAGCAGCTCACTTACGCCCTGGCTAACATGGCCGCTCGCCAGAACAAGCCGGTCAAAAAGTTCATGGCCGAAGCCCAGAAGTCCGGCACGATCGATCACATGCGCGATAACCTCCTCCTGGAAAGCGCCCTTCAGTTCCTGAAGGATAACGCCCAGGTGGAAGAAACCGAGCCTGAGGCTGAGCATTGCGACACGCATTCTCCTGCCGCCGCCTAGTTTTATGCAGCCGAACAGTTGACCAAACTCGAACAGCGTCGGTACTCCGGCGCTGTTTTTGTATCTCCCGCCCATTCCATGTCAGATCCCCGTCGCATTCTCATCACCGGAGCCAATGGCACCCTCGGTCATGCGACCGCCCGTTACTTCCTGGAAAAAGCCCCCGACTGCCAGGTCTTCCTCGGCGTGCGGGAGCGCCGGGAAAAGGCAGAATCCCTCGCCGCATCCCACCCTGGTCGCGCCTTTCTCTGTCCTCTGGAAATAACCCAACCGGATTCCTGGACCACTGCCCTTTCCCAGATCGAAACGGAAAGCGGCCCCCTTTCCGTTCTCATCAACAATGCCGGCTATCACGATGATGCCCTGCTTGCCACCATGACCCTACCCCAATGGTCCGGTGTCCTGGATGCCAACCTCAATGCTGTCTTCCTTGGCTGTCAGGCCGCCATTCAGCCCATGATGCGCCAGCGCTGGGGCCGCATCATCAACATCGCCTCCCTCAGTGCCCTGCATTCCCCGGCTGGCCAAACCAATTATGCCGCCGCCAAGGCTGGCGTCATCGGCCTAACTCAAAGCTTGGCTAAGGAAACCGCCCGTCTCGGCATCACGGTCAATGCCGTCTGCCCCGGCCACATTGAAGGTGCCCTCCCCACAGGTTGGAGCGATGAGCAGATCAAGGCCGTGAAACGCGAGACCCCCATGCGGCGATTTGCACGACCCGAGGAAATCGCCGCTGTTGTTTTCTTTCTTGCCAGTCCTGAGGCTAGCTATATGACTGGCGCTTCTTTAAAACTAGACGGCGCTCTTGTCTGAAACCTGCTTATACTTCTTATTTTTTCCCACCCACGAATGAACCTACGCCAACGCATCAAAGAAGTCATGGCCAGCGAACTCATGCTGGAAGTCAGTGTGGACGAAATCGCTGACGAAGCCCCCCTCTTTGGTCCCGATGGCATCGGCCTGGACAGTGTGGATGCCCTGCAACTCGTCGTGGCCATTGAAAAGCACTTCAAACTGAAGATCAGTGATCAAAACAAAGCCCGCGAAATCCTCCACAGTGTGGATAGCATCGCCAAGGCCATTGAAGAGGCGGGCCTGGCCTGAGCCACCTTGGGCGCATGAAAAAGGCCCTGCTCATCCTGCTGAAGATCGGCATCACCACAGCACTGCTGTGGATGATTTTCCGTGAGCACCGTTTCACCGTTTCCATCTTGCCTCATCTTCAGGCCTTGAAGACGAATTGGGAATGGACCCTGGGCGGCTTTGCCTTGGTCGGTCTTTCCTGCTGGTTTCATGCCCTCCGCTGGCAGGTTCTCCTCATCGGCCAGGAGCATCCCGTTCCCAGCGCCACCATTCTCCGTCTGACCTTTGTTAGCAATTTTTTCAACATCACCTCCCTGGGTGCCGTGGGTGGGGATGCCTACAAAGTGCTGGCTCTGCTGAAACGCCCCGGTGCACGCAAGCTGCCCATCATGGTGTCAGTGATGCTCGACCACATGCTCGGCATCTTCGGCCTCGCCATCCTTTTCATCGGTTTCGGTTATCCCTTTCGTCACCAACTCGAAAGTTACGGACCTGAAGTCCATGCCATCGTAAAAGGCTTTTCCTGGTTCCTCGCTGGCTCAGTCATTGGCATCACACTCTCTGCCATTTCCTTCACTCCGCGCCTTTACAGCTGGGGGGAGAAACAGTGGCCCTGGATCCTCGGCTGGCCGCCTCTGAAAAGCTTTGCCCAAGCCTGTGATGCCATCCGCCGTGCCTGGGGCTGCTCCCTTCTCGCCATCATCCTTTCCGCTCTCATCTTTGCCGCCCACTTTCTTTCCTTCTTCTGTGCCATCTTTGCCGTGGGGGGCCAGGCTCCACTGTGGGAGGTGATGGCCGCCATGCCCATTGTGGATACCGCCGCTGGCCTCCCTCTTTCCGTCTCCGGCTTGGGTGTCCGTGAAAAGACTTTCGAAACGCTTGTCCATGCCATGACCGGCCTTCCCGAAGCCACGGCCGTCTCCGCCTCCCTTGCCGGGTGGCTCATGATGGTGGCCTGGGGCCTGATCGGCGGACTGATGTTTATTTGCGGCCCGCGCCCTGCTGTATCTCCCATCCCTCTTTCCACTTCCGAAGCTTGAAAAACCGCATCGCCATCTCCCTCGGCTCCTCCTTTCTTGGCTTCGCCACCCATGCGGGTTTTATGGCCCGCCTGCATTCACTGGGAGTGCGACCCGTCGCTGTCGGCGGTTCTTCCGCAGGGGCCATCGCCGCCGGGTTGTATGCTTCCGGACTGCCTCAGGAAGAGATCCGCAAAACCGTCCTCGCGCATCGCTTTCGCCGTTCCTTCGTCCGCCGCACCCCGTGGCTTACCCATTATCTCCGCAATACCTTCAATGGCCAGGGCGTGGGTGCTTTTAAGACGGATGGTGCCATTGCTTACCTGGAAAACGTCTTGGGTAAACGCGATATCGAGTCCCTGCCCGGACCCCGTTTCATGGCTGCCGTCAGCAATCTCGAAACCTGCAGCACTCATTTCATCACCAGCGGACCCCTGGCCCCGGCTATGATTGCGAGTTGTTGCATCCCCACCGTCTTTGCCCCAGTGACCCACCAGGGCATGGTCTGCTTTGATGGGGGTGTGGCTCATGAGGCCCCGATTGATCCCTGGCTGGATGATGATGACATCGACCTCATCGTCATGCATCGCGTCACCCATACCGAAGCACCAGCCCCGAGGCTCTTTCCCTTCAACTTCTTCCACCTCGCCTCGAAGGCCCATGAATGTGCCAGCGAGCAGCTCCAGGAATACCGTATCCGCCTCGCCGCCCATCATGGCAAGAAGGTCCTCGTCACCCGCACGGTCCATTCACGCCCCGTCACCTTCTCAGGCCGGGAGATGCCCAACTACTATGCCGCCGGGGAAGCCCAGGCCCAGAATCTATACGACACCCAGTTGAAGGATCTGCTATGAAGCCCCGCCGTATACCTCGGCCAGGGAGCGCAGCAGCTTCTCCAGCTCGGTATAGTATAAGTCTTCCCCGAACTCACCTCGTTTACCTTTCAGTACATCCAGTTCACGCTCCAGCGCATCACGCTTCTGGCGCTGCTCATCCGTGAGCTTTGTTTCCTCTTCACTCAGCACCAGGGCTATCTGCCCGGCACGAGCCCCGTCTGCCTTCGTATCCTTCGCCTTCACCCCTTCAAAGACCTCCGCCCGTGTCCCGGTTCCATCGCCATTGTCCTCCAGCAGGGCATGCTCCGTGGCCAGCCGACCTTCCTTTTCATAGAACTCCGCAGTCATCTTGCTGGCGTATAAGAATGCCTCCAGCAAAGATACTTGTCTGTCCTGATCCAGATCCGCCTCCGGCAACCCGCCGATGGCCGGGGCGAAGTATTCGCCAAACCTTGTATAGTAGATCTCATCGGCCCCTTTCGTCGCGCTGACAATGACCCGGTTCTTCCCTGATACCGGCGGTATAAACCCCGCCCCCGCTGAAGCTGTCTGAATGAATACCACTTCCCTGAGTATCGGCTTCAGCCATTCACCAAGCTGCCGCGCTGTAAGGTCTGGTCCCCGCAGGTTAAACTTGGCCTCGCGCCCGTCAAAGGTTCCATGGCCGATCATGACCAGCCAGAGCTGGCCTTCTTGTGTGCTGACTGCTTTCTTCAAACCAGACTCCAGCTTCTTCAGATCATCCTCGCCTCCGTCTTGGCCGATAACACTGACCTGCACTGAGGCTTTGGTGCAGGCTTCCTTCCATGCAGTGACCTGGGCATCGAACAGCTTGCCATACTGCTCCTCACCCGCAGCCCCAACAATGAGCATGACCTCCAGGTCACGTGCACGCGTCGGCTGCGGCATACCTAACAATAAGTATAATAATACACAGAGGGCCGTTCGAAGATTGTTCACGCCATGCCTCCTTTCCTTCTGAGAAACCATTCCGCACTCAGCAGTGCCAGCACCAAGGCAAACACCCACGGGGTATGCCAGAGCGGTGCTGTCACCGTTTCCTCCACAGGGACACGAATGTTTTTCAAAAGCTCCGGCAACTTGCCTAGCTCATCCAGCCTCAGCATCTGGCCGCCGGATTCTTTGGCCATTCGTTCCATCCATTCAGTGCCAGGCTTAACGGAGGCGAACTCGGCGGCGAGTGGATCATGAACCCAGCCTGTTGCCTTGGTTCCCAGGATTTTCTCGGCAGGTGCCGTGCTGTCAGCGGTGGACTCAACGGTTGCCGCAGCGCGATAGGGACCGGAGTCACGAGGGAAGAACTCGGCTTCAAAGAGGCCGGCTTCTTTGAGGCTGGGCTCGGCAAAGAGGGTGGAGGGTTTACCATCGGGACCGGTGACTTCGATCTTCACCATGGCATCATCTTCAGCACGGAAAGCGCGGTCACGGACGCGGACTTCGATCTTCATGCGACCATCCTCAGGAGTGCTGACGATCTGAATGCGGTCTGGTACATCCACAACGAGCCAGCGCATCATCTGACGCCAGGCGCGTTCGAGGTCCTTGGCGGTGGCTTCGTCACGCATGCCCCAGCGCCACATGTCAGCGATCATGAGGGAGGCAACACGTCCTTCACCGAAACGCTGGGCTGCGAGGGCAGGGAGGGAGTCCTGTTCATCGCCGCTGACGGTGGCCAGGACACTGGCACCGGGCTTGATGGAGAAGGTTTGGTTGACGGACTGGAAGCCGGGCATCTGGGCGAGGCGCTGCTCATCTTCCTCGCGGGCGGTGCGCAGACGAGTCCAGGGTTCCAACCAGCCTTCGCGAGTGAGGTTGAGCCGACCATTGGCGACGGCGGGAGCCTGGCTGATACGGTCAAGATAGACGGGCAGCATGCGACCGACGGGCGTGTGGTCATAACCTCCCGCCTGATAGTTTTCCTGACCTCCAAGCATCAGGAGTGCCCCACCGCGTTCACTGACAAAACGCTCCATGAGATTCATCTGCTCCTGGGTGAAAAAGGCGGCCTCAAGGTCATCAATAATGATGGCTCGGTATTCGCCAAACAGCTCTTCGGGGGATTTGGGAAATCCGTCGCTGAGTTCCTTGGAATCGCGGGTACCGAGGCGGATGAGGACGGGCTGGTCATATCGCTGGGCTTCACCTTGCTGGCCGAAGCCGCGGAAAAGGGGGTTGCTTGTTTCGCCGGTGCGGCCGCGCCATTCGAATTTGGGCTCGCGTTTGGCGATGCGGATCAGGGAGGGCATCTGGATTTCTTCGTCGCCCATCAAAGCGCGACGGAGGAATTTATACTCCCAGTTAGGCCGTCCGGACACGTAGAGGACACGATAGGGACCTGCCCCGCGATCAATAGCAATATGCCGGACGTTGTTGGCAAGGGTGGCTTCTTTCGAAAGGGACTTCCATTCGTCTTTGGTGACTTTGGTCACGAGTTCCGCCTCCATGACGGCGAGGCGGTAAAAGGAGACACCCGGTTTCAAGGCAGGAACCCGGAGGCGGACTGCCTGTGTTGCGTCATCTTTGGTTAGGCGAAGTTTTTCAGTTACAATGGCGCGGCCCTCTTCATCCAGAACACAAATGGCGATGTCTTTTCCCGTGAATCCATGTCCTGCAATCTGGGCCGTGATGGTGACCGGAGTATCTTCAAAGGAGGTCTGGGTGATGCTGTGGCCAACGATGTGGAGATCGGGGGCAGGTGAGTTCTGGCCCACGAGGACAGGAAAGACCGGGATGGTGGAAGTGGAAGCCTCGGGGGCAGCGACGTCGGTCGGGGAGCCGTCCGTGATGAGGACGACGGCGGCAACGCGGCTGGCCGTGCCGCCACTGCGGACCGTGCTGAGGGCGCGGTTGAGTTCGGATTTGGTACCGGTGAAGTTGAGTTTGGAGAAGTCGGCAACACTTTGCAGACGTTCGTCGGCGAGCTGGGTCTTGACGCGGAACATGAGGCCGAGTTCATCAAGCCAGGGCGGAGGGGTGGTGTCGTCTGCCCCGAGTGCCTTGCGCATTTGTGCGGCGCGGGTGGGGGTGCCTTGCTTTTCGGTGATGTCCAAGGAAGTGCTGTTATCGGCAATGATGATGACTTCGTTCTCGCCAGTCTTGGGTTGCTTGCGTGACCAGACAGGGTCTGTGAGGCAAAGGGCGAGGATGGCCCAGGCGGAGGCTTTGCAAGCGAGGGCGGCCCAGCGGGTAAAGCCGCGAAGAGGGGAACGACGGTAGCCGATGTAGAGCAGGACCAGCACCACGGCCATGAGGCCGAGTGAGAGCCAGAGGCGCTCGGGGTGCTGGAAGGTGAGGGTGGGCATGGAGGACGGGAGAAAGATTTGGGAGAAGAAGATTTTTTTGGCGGGGGATCTTTGGTGTGAACGTGGGTTCGGGGAAAGGCGGGTAATCCGGCGAGAGGGGTGGAGAGCGAAAGGGACTGTTAGGTGCCGGACACACCCGCCCTACGGGTTGGCGGGCGCAGCAGGTTGTTAATTGCCATTGCCGAGTTCTTTGTAGTAGCGTTTCACGAGGTCGCGGAAGGCGGGGGGGACGGGGTCGCGGTCAACGGGGACCATGGGGTTGTCGGTGTCGCGTTTGGCGAGTTCTTCGGCGACGCGATTGCGGAGCTCGACGAGGGGCTGGGTGATGCGCATGGAGAGGTGGTCGGACTGGGGAGCCTGGTTGTTGCGTTTGTGGTCGATGCGCATGGCGCGGGCGTTGTCGAGGACCTTGGCGGCTTCGTTGCGGAGGTCGGGTTGGTTGAGGAGTTCTTCGACATTGCGGAGGCGGTCGGCCCATTGGTCGTAACCTTCGCCGGTGAGGGGGCTGCGGTCGGGATGCTCGGCGGTTTCGTCGAAGAAGAAGGCACCGCCGCCGTCGGCTCCACCGCCGCTGGCATTGGGCTGGAGGGTGCGACGGCGGTCATCGCTGCCGGTATTTGAGTTGCTCCGGTTGGCGGTGGAAGGGGAGTTGGGTTGGTCTTGACCTTGGCCTTGGCCGGGCTGGCGTTGGGATTGGTTTGAGGACTTGCCTTGGCCGGGTTGCTGGCCTTCTTCATTTTGGGCTGTTTGGCCAGGCTGCTGGCCCTGTCCTTGACCCTTGCTCTTACTCTGGCCTGGCTTTGCACCTTCGCCTTCGGCACCTTGTTCGATGGACTGCTGTGATTCTGGGTTGCGGGCGAGGGTGCCCGCGCTCCGCTCGGAGTCTGCGCCGGGCTGCGGGCTTTGGCCGGGTTGGCCTTCTTTGTTGGGCTCGCTGGTGGAAGCTTGGTTTTGCTGGGAGTTGGAGGGTGAGGGAGTGGATCCGGGGGCTTCGTTGCGGACAGGAGTGTCCACGCTCCCTTCGGAGCTTTGGGTTTCTTGGTTGCGGACGGGGGCGTCCGCGCTCCGGGCTGAAGGGGTATCGGCGCTCTTTTCGGGGCTTTGGGTTTGTTCGTTGCGGACGAGGGCGTCCGCGCTCCGGGCTGAGGGGGTGTCGGCGCTCTGGTCTGTTTGTTCGGATTCGATGTCTTGGATGAGTTTGTCGAGCTCGGAGCGGGCGAGGCGGAGGGCTTCGGTTTCGCTGCCGAGGACGCTTTCGGCGGCTTTGTCGACGTTCTTTTGGAGTTGCTCGACGGAGGTGGTGGCTTGGCGTTCGGCCTCCTGGGCGTCTAGGCGGTTGCCATAGCGGGACTGGAGGCGGGCTTTTTCGAGGTTTTCTTCGAGGCCGCTGGTCTGGGCATCGCGAACGGCTTCGTAGAGGCGGCGATGAAGAAGGGGGTTGTTGCCTTCGGCCTGCTCGCTGATGCGGCGCATGTTTTCGAGGAGGTCATTGACCTGGGTGGTTTGCTCCTCGATCTGGCGGGCGACCTGGCTGCCATCGAGCATTTTTTCCAGGGCGTTGCTGGTGTCGCTACTGGCATCGGGGGTCTTTTGATTTTCGAGGGAATCGCTGATTTGCTTTTGGTTTTCGGCGACTTCTTGGGCCTGCTGGCGGACTTGCTTCATTTCATCGCTGAAGCGTTTGGCGGTCTTCTGCTTGAAGTCTTCCTGCATCTGCTCGAGGTCACGCTGGGCGCGGGTGGCGGCATTGGCGGCATCGGCAAGCTTCTCCTCCTGGAGCTTTTCTGCGGCTTCCATGACTTGCTCGCGAGTTTGCTCAAGCTGGTCTTTGGCCTCGGCCATGTTGGTGGCGTTTTCGGAGGTTTCCATGCGCTCCTTGAGATCATCCACATCGCGGAGGAGCTGTTCCTGCTCGTCTTGAAGACGCTGAAGCTGGTTGGCGAGCTGTTCTTTTTCCTGCTCGGTTTCAGCTTTTTCGATCTGCTTTTGAAGCTCCTTCATTTTTTCGGCGAGGGCTTCCTGGCGGCGGGCGAGTTCCTTGAGGCGGTTGAGGACCTGGAGGTTTTCCTGTTGCTCGGCGGTCTGCTCAGGGGTGGCTTGTTTTTCTTGTTCGTAGCGTTGCTCCTCCTGTTTGAGCTCGAGATTCATGAGCTGGTTCTGCTTCGCCTGTTGGGAGGCGCTGCCGGGAGGGCTGGGCTGCTTTTGGCGCATGACGCTGTGCTCGCGGCTCTGGGCGCGGTGGAGCCATTCGAGGGCGCTTTGTTCAAAGGTGAGGGCCTGGTTCAGAGGCGTACGCTTCTTTTCGGAGGAGGCTTGATCCAGAGGATCCAGCGCGTCCTTCATGCTCTTCCAGGCTTCGGTGAGGGCGGTTCTGATTTCGACATCTTCGACCTTTTCCATGACTTCTTTGGTCTGGTCCAGGGCGAGGGCCTGGGATTCGTGAACGACCTCCACATCGGGGGCGGCGGTTTCCATGGTGCGACCGGCACTGGTTTCGCGGACAATGCGCCAGGTGGCATTGACGATCTGTTTTTGGAGTTCGACGAGTTTGTCAGTATCGGTTTTTTTCTCCGACATGCCGGGTTCTGGAGGCGGGGCTTCGGCTTCGCGGAAGATGTCTTCAAAGTGGCGGACGTCGGCAAAGAACATGTCGCTCATGGAGCGACGGACCTCGCCCTGGGGGCCGGTATCCTCAGCCCAGAAATGGTAGCTGACGAGCTGGCGCGGCTCGGCACTTTCATGCTCGAGGGCGAGGAGTTCTTTTACGTCCTGCTTTTTGGCGGGCTGGGTAATGCCGTGCTTGAAAGTGATTTCCTTGCTCTTGCCAGCGAGGCTGAAGCTGACACCACTTTTGGTTACGCCGAGGTCGTCCCAGACTTTGGCTTCGACAGGCAGCTCCTGGATGGAGGAGACCTGGATGTCACGCTTGGGGAAAACGATTTCGATTTTTGCGAGCTGGTTGGACTGGACTTTGAGGCTGAGCCAGGGCGGGTTTTTATTGGCGCGCTCTTTGTCATCAACGAGGTGGAGACGCCACTTTTGGGATTTGTCCACCTTCATGCGGGCGGTGAGGACGGTGGGGTCTGTGGGAGAAGGAACGAGGGGGATGATGGTTCTGTCCTCGCCGAAGAGTTCGGCTTCCTTGACGGGTTTGTTGATCTTGAAAGTGAAGTCGAGGGCGCTGCCTTCCAGGGCGGTGACCTTGAGGGTGTTCTTGATTTCTTTGGAGGGGAGGCCGGTGTATTCGGGCGGGGTGATCTTGACATCGGCACGTTCGAGAGCGGGATAGACGAAGGTGGTGATGGTGTGTTGCTGGGATTTCTCTGAGGCAAATTCGACGTGGTAGCGGGCGTCTTTGTCCACGCGAGTAATGAGGGCACCAAAGACCTGGCCATCAATGGTTAGGCGCATGGGGATACGTTCACGGACGGAGGCGTCGGCATCGGGTTCAGTGACGACGAGGGTGGCCTCGGCGGGGACATCTTGGGCGAAGGTGGCCTCAATGATGAGGCGAGAGCCGCGCTCGATCTCGGTATCACCGGGAGTGAGGGTGACGGACAGGGCGGATGGAGACGGGGAGGGGGTGGCGTTTTCTTTGACGGCTATTTGGTTAGGCTGGGAGGGGTTGTGGGCCTGGTTCCAGCGATGGTTCATGAAGAGGAAGGCATTCACCCAAAGGAGGAGGCCGAAGTACATGAGCCAGCGAAGAGGGCGTGACTGAGAGCGGGTGAGGGTGGCGGTCCAGTCGTGACTGGCGGCGTGGTCGGTGGCGGCGGAGATGACGCGCTGTTCGAGGATGTTGAGATCGGGCTTGTCCAGCAGGCCCTCGGCGGTAAGGAGGAGGCCGTTGAGGTCGGGGAGCCGGGTCTCCAGGGTGCGGGCGACAGAGCGTCGCTGGCGGATGCGGCGGGTCAGGGCGAAGGCCAGGATGGCGGCGATGGGGATGGGGGCGAGGAGCAGCCACCATGGGGCGGTGCCGGTCATCCAAGAGAGGGCCTGGACCTTCCAACCGATGAGGATGCAGGTGGCTGCGGCGGCGAGATAGATGAGGAAGTAACTGAACGAGGTGTGCGCGCCCTGCCAGCCGCGGTGGGCGGCCTGGAATTTTTCTTTGAGGATCTGTTGTTCGATCATGGCGGTGGCGGGGTGAGAGAGATGGGGGAGGGGGGCAGGGGGGGGAGTGCTCAGTGCTCAGTGCTCAGTGCTCAGTGCTCAGTTTTGGGGGCGGGGAGAGGGTAGAAAGCTTTTGGGTAGAAATATTTTTTTGGGGATGGGGGAGGTTTGGGGGGACGGGGCTCGAGGGTGGAAAGGGGGAGTTTTTACAGGATTTGGAGAGGGGAGGGACGTGGGAGGTTTGGATTATTGGAGGTTAACGGTGGACAGTCGTGGTTTTGAGAACGGTGTTCCGCGGGACGCGAAACACGGCACGCGAGACGCGTGCGCTCCATGGGACTGGCGTGCGGGCTCCATTTATGAATACGTGGGCTGGGGGGTGGGGTGGCGGATTCTTCCGGAGAGCCAGGTTTCGAGGGCTAGGAGGAGGAGGAGGGCGGTGAGGAGCCAGAGCCAGGCGCGTTGGCGGCCTTCTTGCTCGGTGGTGGCGAGGCGCTCGCGGTCTTCAGGAGGGGAGGGGGTGAGGTCTGTGGAAGGGGAGTCGAGGGGGAGTCCGAATTCGAGGAGTTTGTTAGGCTCTAATGGGGTGATGCGGGTTTCTTCGGGGGGGAGATTGACGGCGATGAGGCGGGGGGTTTGGGCGGACGGGGAGGGGTTTTGTGTTTGGGATGCGGACGAGGGCGTCCGCGCTCCGGGGGACGAGGGGGCGGACGGGGAGGGTGTTTGAGTTGCGGACGGGGGCGTCCGCGCTCCGGGGGAGATGGGGGCGGACGGGGAAGGGCTTTGTGTTTGGGATGCGGACGAGGGCGTCCGCGCTCCGGTTATCGTGTAGAGGCCGGGGGTAAGGGCGGTGGATTGGGAGAGGGGGTGGCCGTCGGGGGTGAGGATTTGGGTGTTGGCTTCTTGGGGGAAGGCATCTCCTACTAAGAGGGAGGAGGCGGGTTCGTTGTGGAATCCGGCGGCTTCGAGCCAGCCGTAGAGGAGGGGGACAAACTTGGTGGAGAGGGCGAGCTGGCTGTCGGCGGGGTGCCAGCCGCTGGTGAGGAGGATGAGGGTGCCTTTTCCGGGGGAGGAGGTGAGGATGGCGGGGGTGCGGTCATCAAACGAGGCGATGACCTTGAGGAAGGGGGTGGCGGCCTCCGATAGGGACAGAGAGCGGTGTTTCCAAAAGCGGAGTTTGGTGAAGTCCCGGAGGCGCTCGTCGGCAAAGGGGCGGAGGAGGGGGTGGGCTATATCTACCTGGGCCAGCATGAGGTAATCCTGTGAAGGGGCGGCTGGACTGAGGGCGATGGCGGCGGCCGGGGCACTGGAGAGGGTGCTGAGGATGGCGGGGGTGGTGGTATCCTCCACGACGGTGACGACCATGCCGCCGTTTTCCATGAAGGTGTGGAGGGCCTGGGCCAGTGGGAGCTGGAGTGGGGTGCCGGAGGTGAAGACGATGTCGGTTTCCGCCGGGATGCTGGTGGCGGAGGACGAGGGTATAACCTGAAGTGTGGGAAGGAGAGTGGGGGTCTGCTGAAGTGCGCGGCTGAGGTAGAAGAGGGGGGAGGCGGCTTCGTTGCGGGTGGATTCATCTCCGATGAAGAGAATGTGGACGGGGCGGGGCTGTGGGGGGGCGATGAAGACGCGATTGTCAAAATCCCAGGCATCTCCGGTGAGGAGGAGTGTGCGGGCCTGGGATTCATCCGCGATGGGAGGGGCGGTGAGGACGCGGGTGGCACCGGGTGGGAGGTAACCGGTGATGGCTTCTGCGCCGCCTTTTTCCCAAGCAAGGGTGAAATTCGCCGCTTTGGAATCGCGGGTATTGGAAAGGCGAAGGCGGGCGGTGGGGCGGCGGGGTGAGGAGGTTGGCAGTGAGGCGGTGTTGTCATCCTCATTGTTATCCTCCGTGGTGGTGGCGGCGAGGGACAGGGAAAGATTGTCCGAATCTGGGGCGTCCAGGCGGTGGAGGGAGACGGCGATGGTCTCTGGCCAGACTTGGCTGCGGAGGGCATCGAGGCGGGTGCCTTCCTGGAAATCGGTGAGGACGATGATGCGTTTTTTGAGTCCTGTGAGGCCGGGCTGGCTGGTGAAAAGGGTGGTGGCCTGGACGAGGGCGAGACCGAGATCTGTGGAGGCCCAGCCGGGGCGGGTTTGCTGAAGGCGCTGATTTGCCGTGGCGGTGCGGGTGCTGGCGGAGGAGGCGTCCTCGGAGAAGGTCCAGAGTGGGGTGAAGTCGCGGTCAAAGGTGGCGAGGGCGAGGCGGTCCGCCGGGGTGGCGGCGGCGAGTAGGCGCGCGGCTTCGGCCTGGGCGCGGGGCCAGAGGTCTGCGCGCTGCATGGAGGCGCTGCGGTCCACCAGGATGAGGGTGGCGTGGTTTTGACTGAGGGCGGCGGTTTCCTCTCCGCGCCAGAGCGGGCGGGCGAACATGAGGGCGAGGAGAATGAGGGCGAGGCAGCGGAGAAGGAGGAGGAGCCAGTGCTCCAGGCGGCGCTTGCTGACGGGCATGGGGGGCTGCGCGTCCAGGAACATGAGGGAGCTGAACTCCACCCGGTCCTGCGGCGGGCGGCGGCGCAGGTGCATGAGGATGGGGCCGATGATGGCGGCGGCTCCGAGGAGGTAGAGGGGGAAGAGCCAGGTCATGTGGGGTTAATGGGGGAGGGGGACTGAGTGCTCGGTGCTCGGTGCTCAGTGCTCAGTGCTCAGTGCTCAGTGCTCAGTTCGCGGGGATCGGGCGGGGATAGGGTAGAAAGGTTTTGGGTAGAAAGATTTTTTGGGGTTGGGGGCGGGGGCTTTGGGAGGATGAGAGTGTTTAGGACGGGGGGATCTCCATTGAGGACAAGTCGGACGCGGCGCAGCGCGTCCCTACCAAGGGGGTTATCGGCGGGGGCCTCCTTTTTTGCGGGCGCGGGCGGAGAGGAAATCGAAGAGGACGGATTCGAGGGGGGTGTCGGTGGGGGTCCAGTGGTATTCGATGGCCTGGCGCTCGCAGGCGCGGCGAATGAAGTCGCGGTGGACGGTGAGGCGGTTGAGGTAGGTATCGCGGGCGGTGGCGGGGTCGATGAAGCGCTCGGTGCCGGTTTCGGCATCGCGGAAGTGGGCGGACTTTTCGAAGGTGAAGTCGATTTCGGCACGGTCCATGACGTGGAAGAGGACGACGTCGTGGCCCATGGCGCCTAACCAGCCGAGTTGTTTTTCGAGCTTGTCCACGGGGGCGAGGAGGTCTGAGACGAGGCAGATGAGGCCGCGTTTGCGGACAAGATCGGCGAGCTGTTTGACACTGAGATCCAGGGAGGTGGCACCAGCAGGGGCTGGCTTTTCAAGCTCCAGCATGAGGCGGCGGAGGTGACCGGGGCGGTTGCGGGCGGGGATGTGCTCTTGAAGAGTCTGGCCGAAGGTGGTGACGCCGACGGCATCCCCCTGCTGCATGAGGAAGAGGGCCATGGTGGCGGCGAGGGTGGCGGCGTAGGCGGCCTTGGTCATGGGGCCGGAGCCGAACTGCATGGAGCGACTGTGGTCCACGACGAGCTGGCAGCGGAGGTTGGTCTCGTCCTCGAATTTTTTGATGAAGGTGCGGTCGCTACGGGCGAGGACTTTCCAGTCAATGGAGCGGGGGTCGTCGCCCTGGACATAGGCGCGGTATTCGCTGAACTCGACAGAGAAGCCGTGATAAGGGCTGCGGTGCATGCCTTTCCAGAGGCCCTCGACGATGACCTTGGCCCGCAGCTCGAGGGAGCGGATGCGGGCGAGGGCGGCGGTATCGAGGTGGGAGGGCATGGGAGAAAGTGCTCAGTATGCAGTGCGCAGTGCGCAGTTCGGAGAGGGTAGAAAGATTTTGGGTAGAAAGATTTTTTTGGGGGACGGGGAGGGGCTTTGGGGTGTGGCTGAGTCTGAGCACTGCGGACTGAGAACTGAGCACTTGCTCGTTTTTACTTTAAGGTTTCGAGGAGGCGGTCGATGACTTTGCTGACGGTGACGCCTTCGGCTTCGGCGCGGTAGTTGATGAGGATGCGGTGGCGGAGGACGGGGTGGGCCATGGCGCGGATGTCGTCGAGGGTGACGTGGGCGCGGCCGTGGAGGAGGGCGCGGGTTTTTCCGCCTAACACGAGGCATTGAGAGGCGCGGGTGCCTGCTCCCCAGGAGACCCATTCATTGACAAAATCTGGGACGCCGGGACGGCCGGGCCGTGAGGCGGCGGAGAGGCGGACGGCGAAGCGGGCGACGTCTTCGGCAATGGGGACTTTTTTGACGACGCCGTGGAAGGCCTGGAGCTGGGGGCCGTGGAAGAGGCGCTGGACGGGTTGGGGCTTGCCGCCGGTGGTGCGGGTGACGACGGAGACTTCATCATCCTCGCTGAGGTAATCGATGACGATGTTGAGCATGAAGCGGTCGAGCTGGGCTTCAGGGAGAGGGTAGGTGCCCTCCATCTCGATGGGGTTTTGGGTGGCGAGGACGAAGAAGGGTTCCGGGAGGTGGAGGGTGTTGCCAGCGACGGTGACCTGGTGCTCCTGCATGGCCTCCAGCAGGGAGGCCTGGGTCTTGGGCGGGGTGCGGTTGATCTCGTCGGCGAGGATCATGTTGGCGAAGACGGGGCCGGGCTTGAAGACGAGCTTGCGGCCGGTGGGGGTGTCTTCGAGGATCTCGGTGCCGGTGATGTCCGAGGGCATGAGGTCCGGGGTGAACTGGATGCGGTGGAAGCTGAGATCGAAGACATCAGCGACGGTTTTAACCAAAAGTGTTTTCGCGAGGCCGGGTGCACCGGTGATGAGGCAATGGCCGCCGGAGAGGAGGGCGATGAGCATTTCATCGATGACCTGGGTCTGGCCGACGATGACTTTGCCGACCTCAGCGATGATGCGCTCCCTGGCCCCGGCGAGGGTTTCGATGACTTCCTTTTCTGTGAGGGCGGGGGCGGCAGGAGAGGAGTCGGTGAGGTCAGACATAAGCGCTGTTTAACAAACAGCCTCAGATGTGCCAAGCTATCGCCTGCTTTGGGTGATTTATTTTGGGGGCGGGGGGACGGGGAGTGGGAAACTGCTGATGCTCAGCTATTTGCAGGGATGGTCTGAAGATTTTTGCGGACGAGGGCGTCCGCGCTCCGGGGGCGTGAGGGTTGTTGCTTTGCGGACGGGGGCGTCCGCGCTCCGGGGGGACGGCGATGGGTTGTTGCTTTGCGGACGGGGGCGTCCGCGCTCCGGGGGGTTAGCAATGGGCGTTGGCGAGGGCGGGGCCGCGTTTGAGGCGGAGGCAGGCGATGGAGCTGGCTTTGATCTGGAAGGAGACGCTGCCTTCGATGAGGCGTGAATCTGGGGGAAGGAAGCCGGTGACGAGGCTGGTATCAAAGATAAGGCTCCAGACGGTGGCATTGGTGCCGGGGAGCTCGAAGGTCTGAGGGAGATCCCCGCGATTGAAGAGGAGGAGTACGGGAGGCTGGCCATCCAAGAGTGCACCGAAGAAGGAGCGCTTGGGGTCGTGCCATTCTTCATGGCAGAGGAGGCTGGCATCTCCCTCCAGCCAGGTGACATCGGCGATGCCAGTGGCTGGATCTGTCTGGCCGGAGAAGAACTGGGTGCGGCGGAGATTGGCCATGCTTTTCCGCAAGGCGATGATGCGGCGGGTGAAATCCAGCATCTCTTCATCGCACTGGCTCCAGTCGATCCAGCTAAGCTCGTTGTCCTGGCAGTAGGCGTTGTTATTGCCTTTCTGGGTGCGGCCTCGCTCATCCCCGGCATTGATGAAGGGGACGCCGACGGAGGTCATGAGGGTGGCGAGGAGACTGCGGCGTAGGCGGGCGCGGAGATTGAGCACACGGGGGTCCTGGGTGGGGCCTTCGACGCCGCAACTGACGCTGTGGTTGGCATTGTCGCCATCGCGGTTGTCCTCGCCATTGGCTTCGTTGTGCTTGCTGGCATAACTGACGAGGTCCAGGAGGGTAAAACCATCGTGACTGGTGAGGAAATTGATGGTGCTGAGGGCGGGGCGCTGATTCCAGCCGAAGACGTCCTGGCTGCCGCAGATGCGCTTGGCGAATTCGGCAGTCGAGCCTTCATCCCCAGCCCAGAAGCGGCGAACGGAATCGCGATATTTGCCATTGAGCTCACGCCATGGCTCGGGGAATCCGCCGACTTGGTAGCTATCCATGCGGAAGATGTCCCAGGGCTCGGCGATGAGCTTTACCTGAGACAGGACGGGATCCTGGGCGACGGCGGCGAGGAACTGGGAATTGGCATCGTAATTGTCATGATGATCCCGGGCGACGGTGACGGCGAGGTCAAAACGGAAGCCGTCCACATGCATCTCTGTGACCCAATAGCGGAGGCTATCGAGGATGAGGCGGAGGGTGGGGGGCGTGGCGGAATCCACGGCATTGCCGCAGCCGGTGATGTTGATGTAATTGGAGCCGTGCTCGTCAAAGGTATGACGGTAGTACATGCGGTCATCCAGGCCACGAAAGAGGAGGGTGGGGCCGCGTTCATCGCCTTCGGCGGTGTGGTTATAAACGACGTCCAGAATGACCTCGAGCCCGGCGGCGTGGAGGCCTTTGACCATGTCTTTGAACTCGCGCACCTGTACGGTGGGGTCTGCGTTGGAGGCGTATTCGTTGTGGGGGGCGAAGAAGCCGATGGTGTTGTAGCCCCAGTAATTGGTGAGGCCTTTTTCCAGGAGGAACTGGTCATCCAGATGCTGGTGGACGGGGAGGAGCTGAAGGCTGGTGACGCCGAGTTTTTTCAGATACGAGGTGACGGCGGGATGGGCGAGACCGGCGTAGGTGCCCCGGAGTTTTTTGGGTACGTCTGGGTGGTTTTGTGTGAAGCCTTTGACGTGCAGTTCATAGAGCACGGTGTCCTGCCATGGGATGCGTGGGGGGGCGTCTTTGCGCCAGTTGTAGTAGGTATCGACAACGGCGGATTTGAGGGCTTCGGCCCCGTTGTCAAAGGCACCGGGAAAGTGGGTGGTGCCGCCGGTGCCGAGCATGCCAGTGCTGCCATCCGGCTTGCCGACGATGGCGAGGGCGTAAGGGTCCAGCAGGAGTTTATTGGGATTGTAACGCAGGGCGCTGCCGGGCATCCAGGGACCATGGGCGCGATAGCCGTAAAGCTGGCCTGCGCGGGCCTTGGGCACAAAGGCCTGCCAGAGGTCGCTCTCCCCGCGGGTCATGCGGATGCGGGCGGTTTCGCGGGAGGGGTCCGAAGGAGCGTAGAGGCAGAGATCTACGTGGGTGGCATGGCGTGAAAAGACCGTGAAATGCGTGCCCTCGCGAGTGAGGGTGACACCGGGACGGTTGGGGTCAGAAGGCATGGTTCCAACTTCATGGAGCAAGGGCCGGGCCGCTGCATGAGGTATTTGTGGAATGTGCGCTTTCCTTTACCGAGATCAGGCTGCGAGGGGAGCCTCAAACCAGCGGCCATGCTCCTTGATGAGGTCCACGAGTCGCTCGACGGCCTCTTCTTCCGGGATGTTAAATTTGACGGCCGTTTTGCCGACATAAAGATTGATCTTACCCGGAGCGCCGCCCACGTAGCCAAAATCTGCATCGGCCATTTCGCCGGGACCATTCACAATGCAACCCATGACGGCGATGCGCACGCCTTTGAGATGGCCGGTGGAGGAGCGGATTTTTTGGGTGGTGCTCTGGAGATTGAAGAGGGTGCGGCCGCAGCTCGGGCAGGCGACGTAGTCGGTCTTAAAGATGCGGACGCCTGCGGCCTGGAGGATGTTGTAGCTGAGGCGGAGGGACTGGCCGGGGGCTTCTTCGCCATTGACCAGAACGGCATCGCCTATGCCATCGCAGAGGAGGGAGCCGATGTTGGTGGCGGCGGTGAGGAGATTGCTGGTGAAGTCCTGGGGTGTTTCCGGGGTGGCTGCGGCCTCGCCCAGGAGGGTGTCTTTGAGGAGGATGGAGTGGCGGGCATCCAGCTTAGCCGCGAGGAGGCGGAAAGCGTGGATGGGAGCGAGATCGAGGCCATCGGCGACGGTGACGAGCCGGGCATCGACAGAGGAGTTGAGGTCGTGCAGGGAAGTGTCTTCGCGGGGGTCGATGGCGATGACGCCGCTGTCTTCGACGACGATCTCAGGCTTGAAGTCGCCAAGCTTGTCGAACTTGTGGGAAACGGCATCCCATTTACGGCGGGAGGTGAAAACGGCAACGGTGGCTCCACCGCCGACTTCGATACCATTAATGGTTAGGCGGTCCGTGGCGCGACGGCTGTAGGTGAAGGGATCGTAGCTGATGGGCAGGGTGCTGCTGGTGGCCCCGCAGTGGCCGTCGCGGACGCCAGCCTGAACGGATTTTACCAGGGCCTGGGCGACGGGAATTTCATAAATGGCATCCTCCGTGAGGGAGACGCGGATGGTATCGCCAATGCCATCGGAAAGGAGGGAGCCGATGCCGATGGCGCTTTTGATGCGGCCGTCTTCGCCATCGCCGGCCTCGGTGACGCCGAGATGAATGGGGTAGTTCCAATCACTGCCGAGGGAATTGAGATGGGCGACGAGCAAGCGATAGGCCTCGATCATGACCTTGGGATTGCTGGCCTTCATCGAGAAGAGGAAGTTGTGGAAGTCGTTGGCGCGGGCGATGCGGGCGAATTCGAGGGCGCTTTCCACCATGCCATGGGGGGTATCGCCATGGCGGTTCATGATGCGGTCGCTAAGGCTGCCGTGGTTGGTGCCGATGCGCATAGCGCGGCCGAGTTTTTTACACTCCTGAACCAGCGGTACAAACTGGGCCTCCATGTAGGCGACTTCTTCGGCGTATTGCTCGTCCGTGTACTCCTTGACGGCGAACTTCTTTTTGTCGGCGTAGTTGCCGGGATTGACGCGGACTTTTTCCACCCACTTGACGGCCTCCATGGCGGCATCGGGCTTGAAGTGGATATCGGCAACGAGGGGGACATCACAACCGGCGGCGCGGATGCCATCGCGGATGTGCTGGAGGTTTTCCGCGATGACGCGTGTCTGGGCGGTGACGCGGACGATTTCACAACCTGCGGCGGCGAGATCCAGGGACTGGCGGATGCAGGCTTCGGCATCGCGGGTATCGCTGGTGATCATGGACTGCACACGGATGGGATTGCCGCCCCCAATGCCGACATTGCCCACAGTCACCAGGCGCGTCTCGCGGCGCTGGTAATGGTAGAGGTCAGGGCAGTAACGGAGCAGGCTGGTGGCAGTCATGGGGTGGGGTGTATCAAACTCCAAGGTGGCGGGTGTGCAATGGCGGAGTGGAGGGGGGACGGATTGGGGGAACGATGGGGAACGGGTTACTGGATGGGGATTTGTGGCGTGATGGCTATGGGGCGGACTTGGGGGGAATCGCATCACTCGGAGAGTGATGAATACTGTACGGCTTGCGGGATTGGTGAGAAGGGGTAATTTAGGGGTATGATTGACCTGCTGACTAAGCCCGCTTTTCAAAAGCGTGCCCTGCCATTATCGGTGGCGGCGTGGCATGAGATGATCGCCAAGAACATGGTGCCGAAGAGGTCGGAACTCATCCGGGGAGTGATTGTTGAGAAGATGCCTAAATCCATTCTGCATGTGAAACTGGTGGGGCGGCTGTTGCAGTTGCTGCAAACGTGGGTCGGTAGTACGCATTGGGTGCGTAAGGAAGACCCCCTCACTTTGGCTGACTCGGAACCGGAACCGGATGTTTCAGTGGTGTCAGGGAGTGAAAGTGATTATGTGGCTCATCCTGTCACCGCACTTCTGACGGTGGAGGTCTCGGTATCTACGCTGGAGGAGGACCGGGAGATGGCGGCTATTTATGCTGAGGCCGGGGTGGTTGAATTTTGGATCGTCAATGCGCGGCAACAGTCCATTGAAGTTTATCGGGAACCGACGCCAGCGGGCTATGCTCGTGTGGAGAGCGTTTCGCTGGAGGGAACGCTTGTTTGCGGGAGCCTGCCAGGGGTGACGGTGGCGGTGAGGGAGCTTTTCGACGGGTTGGTACCTGGAGAACAGGTGGATGGGGCAGTCCAGGAGAGCTGATTGAGGGATGTGGGGGAGAGCTCTTACTATGGCTGAACTTTCAGCCCTTGAGATTCTGCGAGCATACGCTGGTTTTTATCAAAGGTTAGCAGGCCATCGGCTTTGAAGATTAAGGCAGCAGAGATGTGCAGGATGTCCAATGCGCGGCCTATGGAAGATGTTCCCGAATGAGCGCTGATGCGATGGGCCTGGGGAAACCATTGATGTTGAGGTGCGTCTTTTCGATGCAGGTAACCCTCCAAAGTGGCTCGATGAACCCCAGCGATGGCCAGGGTCATTTGTTGCTCGGAAAGCCGTTTCCCCGCAACGGCAGCACGCAAAGCCGTTTCGGCTTCCAAAACAGACAACCTCGTGATCAGTAATGGAAAATCAGTGCATTTTCGCAGCCAAGCTTTGGCTTCGGCGGTGTTGGTATCTTCGCCAAAGGCGGACACCAGAAAGCTGGCATCAGCATACCAGATCACGAGCGTCGGAGAACAAGCACCGGATTTTCAGGAAGCTGTTCCTGCGCAGGCAGTTCCCGGTTCAAGAGCCAGGACAAGCCAGAAGCGTCGAGTTTTGAATTTTTGAGAACCTTACGAGAGGCAGTCTTCGACTTGCGAGGAAATGAAGATACCGATTTCATAAACTAAATTACGCGCAGCAACCTTGGTGCGTCAAATGTTCAGTTCGTGTCGGGCCGTTGATCCTTGGGCAGCCATTTGAGTTCTTCGGAGGGGTTGGGTTTTTTGTTGCCGCCGCCGATGAAGATGTCTCCGAGGTCTTTGAAGGTGACGAAGAAGATGAAGCCGAAGAGGGTGAGGGCGCAGGCGGTCTGGATCCATTCGAGGGCGCGGGAGTGGAGGGGCTTGCGGCGGATGGCTTCGGCGATGGCCATGGTGATGTGGCCGCCATCGAGCACGGGGAAGGGCAGCATGTTCATGATGGCGAGGTTGATGTTCAGCACGACGCTGAACCAGAGGATCTGGAGGAGTGCAGCAGGGTCCTGGAGGAGGTTGTAATACACACGGCCAATGCCGACGGGGCCGCTCATGTGGGCAGGGCTGATGTCGGAATTGCCAGAGACCAGTTTGCTGATCATGCTGAACATGCTACGGGCAGCGTCGGAGATCTGCTCGGACACGGGAGGGTAGGCGAGCTTGCGCTCTCCTGTGGCGTGCCATTCGATGCCGACCATGGGGCGGTCATATTCCGGCGGGGCTTTGTCGGGAATACGAGGGGTCAGGGAGACGGTCAGCTCAACCGATTGGGCGGTTGTTGCTTTTTTGTCTGTGCGGCGAACGAGGACCTGGACGGATTTGCCACCTTTGTCTTCGAGGTATTCGCGCAACTGAACGGGGCTGAGCAGGGGAATGCCATCAACGCTGAGGATCTCGTCATTGGGCTGCAGGCCTGCATCGGCGGCGGGGCTGTTTTCCTGGACGGCACCGACCATGGGGGTGGATTTGCCCATGATGCCGACTTCACGGAGGACGGGGCGTTCGAAGATGCTTTTCCACCAGGAGCTGGGCTTTTTGTCCACATCCGGCCACAGGGCGGAGACGGGGATTTTTTTGATGCCTTCACCGGGACGGTCCACTTCAAAAAGGATTTCGGTGCCCTCGCTGGCGATGACGCCCCAGCGGACGCTGTCCACAAACCCTTCAAAGCGGCGGATGGGGAGGCCATCGATGCTCTTGATGACGTCACCGGCCTTGAGACCGGCTTTGGCGGAAGGGCTGTCTTCAACAACGTAGCCGATGGTGGTGGTGACGAAGGCTTCGGACTGGGGTTTGCCCAGCCAGCTAACGAGGAGGGCGAAGACGCAGGCGAGGCCGAAGCTGAAGAGGGGACCGGCGAAGGCGACGATCATCTTGTCCAGCGGCTTGATGGGCGGAAGAGGCTCTTCGGAGGTGGATTCCCCTTCAATGGTGCCCATGGGGGCCATCTGGGGGAGTTTGACGAAACCGCCGGCGGGGATACTGCCAAGGCCGTATTCGACGCCGTTGATGGTCTTTTTCCACAGGGGCTTGCCAAACCAGATGTAGAAGGCTTCCACCTTGAGTCCACGCCAGCGGGCGGCGAGGAAATGGCCCCATTCGTGGACGAGAATCATCAGGTTGAAGACGAGAAGGACTTCAAAAATGAGGATGATGATGCGGAGCACTTCACCAACAGTGCCGAGAGAGGAAAGCCATTGCATAGGAATGAAAGTCTATACGCACCACTGCGGTGCGCGGATGGGAAGCTAACATCCCACATCACAAGGGCAATCAGCCAATGGTGATTTTATAGATTTTCCAGATGGAGTCTTTTGCCGCGGAGCAGGGTATTCCTGCCATTAGCGCCGCCGGGCGACCATGAGGCTGGTGGTGGAGCGGTTATATAGGTAACCGAAGCCAAAATCCACGGGCTGTACCCGGTGCTGTCCGCTGTAATAGGCTGCGGTCAGATCCGGCTGCTGCTGGCTGAAGATGCCCAGGGTGCCCTGGTAGTTGCCGTATAGATCCACAGTGAGGCCGGCATTGACAAGATCCCGGTAAGGTACGCCGGAGGGATCCTGGACAATGCCGGGGGTGAAGCGGGTGAGATAGGTGCGGATATTGGAAAAGCCGCTGTCATGCATGAGGTAGGAGGCGCTTTTCACCAGGGCGGGTGGATAGCCCTGCTTGGCCACAAAGGTAAGGAAGGCCCCGCCCGGCCGGGTGCTGCCATTGGACAGGTCCTGGCGGAAATAGAAGAGGCGCTTCATGCTGCCCATGCTGGAGCGGAAGCGGATCATGAGACCGGGAGCTGCACCACCCGTGACACCAGCCAGGACGGGGGTGCCTGTGCCGTCTAGTTGCACAATGTCCACACTTTCCACCGTGGCTCCGGTGCGGGCGAGGAAGGCCAGAAGGACGGGCAAGGTGCCACGGAAGCGGGTGGACTGGAGGTCATTGCGCATGTCCTTGGTGACGAAGTATCCGGCATCGGTGATGCTGCTGAGGGAGTTTCGCAGTCCGTCGAGGCCCAGGGCGACTTCACCGGGACTGAGGGTACGCAGGTCTGGCAGAGGTTCCGCAGGCTCCAGACCGCAGAGGATGTAGGTTTCCGCCAAGGGGAAGATTTCATTGGCGAAGAGGAAGTCCGGGCCGCTGAAAGGATAAAACAGGGCACGGTGACGTTGGAGATCGCCGATTTCCAGGGCAGCCCAGGCGCGGATTCTTTCCCCGCGTCCTCGTTCGTGACGGCTCCACATGGCATTCATCTGCTGCTGGTGATAGGGCCAGGCGGAGGAATCCCGGACGGCGGCAAAGGCAGTCTGCCCTGCATAGGCCTCCATGCCGGCGAGCATGCGAGCGACGTCGTTGATGGCGGAGGCACGGATGGGGACATTCAATTCGGCAGCCCCGGTATAGAGAGGGCCCTGACCAACGGATTCAGCCCGTTTCACAGTGGCTGACACGCCCTCCTCAGGAAGTTGACAGCCCGTGAGCAAGAAGCTGAGGGCGGCTAAGCAGGAAATCGCGCGTTTGGAGAAAGCGGGAGGCATAGGAGCCTGAATGTATCAAGAGCCGTGCCTTCTCAAAGTTCCCATTGAAGCAGGTGCCTGCGTTTATTTCGACTCCGTTTAAAGGTTATGAAAATTCAGCAAAACATTTTTAGTCAGGTTGATCATCAGCCTCGGTGATCTTTGGCGGTGGGCTAAAAACGGGTTTTTTCCAAATCGGGACTTGGGTTTTGATTTCCTTCAAATACCAGCGGCAAAGGTCAAAGGCTTCCGCGCTGTGCTTGGTGCGGACGAAAATGAGGATGGAGGGTTCTGCGGCTGCTACGAAGCCGAGGCGGTGCTGAATGAAGACCTGATGCGGGCCGAAATCCTGGCCACCCTGGGCGATGAGCTGCTCCAGCATGCGGGAGGCCATGGGTAGATAGGCGGAGTAATCGATGCCGGAGATGTCGCGGTCGGTTTCCAACTCGCGGACGATGCCGAGGAAACGCACCTCAGCCCCCTGCCCAGGGCCAAAAGGGGAGGTGGCATCGGGGATGGGGTCTGAAGAAAGGACGAAGGGGGGCATGGGCAGAGGGATTCTCTACACTTGGCTTGCGCAAAATCTATCCTGGGCTGGAAATGACCGTGAGTCTGGCCATGAGTCTGCCCCATGGATTCTGTGGGCAATCTTTATCATGAAGTGGGCGAGGAACGCCTGCGTAAGCTGGTGACGGCTTTCTATGCACGCGTGCGTGGCGATGACCTGATCGGCGCGATGTATCCGCCGGGAGACTGGGAAGGGGCGGAAAAACGGTTGTCGGATTTTCTGATCTACCGTTTTGGCGGTCCCCAGACTTATATCCAGGAGCGTGGGCATCCACGGTTACGGGGACGCCACATGCCCTTTGCCATCGGAGTGGCGGAGCGGGACCGCTGGCTGGACCTGATGGGGGCAGCGATGCGGGAGGTGGAATTTCCGGTGGAGCATGTGCCTGCCATTGGGGCCTTTTTTGCACAGACGGCGGATTTCATGCGCAACCGGGAGGAACCTGCATGAAACCCGCTGCCCTCCTCCTGGCCCCGGTGCCTGATTTTTTGACAGATCCTCTAAGTGAAGTGTGCCAGGTGCATGACTATTACCATACGGAGGACAAGCAGGAGTTGCTGAATGCGGTGGGGCCACAGATCCGTGCGGTCATCATGTACGGTGCCAGCATGGCCTCGGACAAACTGCTGGACCGGCTGCCAGCGCTGGAGATCATCAGTGTCTATGGAGTGGGCTATGATGGCGTGCCGCTGGACTATTGCCGGAGACGCGGCATCCATGTGACGAACACCCCGGATGTGCTGACGGATGATGTGGCAGACATTGCCATGGGGCTGGTGCTGATGACGAGCCGACGGCTCGCGGTGGCGGAGCGGTTTGTGCGGGCAGGGCAGTGGCTGGAGGGGACCTTTCCCCTTGCGCATGCACTGAGGGGGAAGACGGCGGGCATCGTGGGGCTGGGGCGCATCGGCAAGGCCATTGGCGAGCGGCTGAGTGCGCATGGAATGAAGGTGGCGTATCATGGCCGGACGCCGCAGGCAGTGGATTACCCATACTGTGAAAGTGTGACCGGCCTGGCTGAGATGGCTGATTTTCTCATCGTGGCATGTCCAGGGGGGCCGGGAACGAGGCACTTGATCAATGCGGAGGTGCTGGCAGCCCTGGGGCCTGAGGGGACGCTCATCAACATTGCACGTGGGAGCGTGGTGGATGAGCAGGCTCTGGTGGAAGCTCTGGAGACGGGGGCCATCCGAGGGGCGGGGCTGGATGTCTTTGAAAAGGAGCCGGAGATACCGGCAGCGCTGCTGGGGAGTGACCGGGTGGTCCTGCTGCCACATGTGGGCAGTGGCACTCACGAAACACGACGGGCAATGGCGATGCTGTGTGTGGCGAATGTGGCAGCACATTTTGCAAATGAGCCGCTGCTGACGCCGGTGAGTTAAAAAGGCGGGTTGTCAGATCTGCAGGCGGGCTGCAAACTGGAGGGGATGAAATTCTTACTCGCCGCACTGCTCGCTGCCATCATCTCCTTTGCCTGGGGATTTGTGTCCTGGATGGTGATGAGCTGGCATGACCAGGGCATGCATGATTTCAAAGATGAAGCCGCCGTGAGCGAGGTCATCAAGGAAAACTCGACGCATGGTACCGGACTTTATGTGCTGCCGTATCCCAGAAAAGCGGTGTCCTATGCAGATCCAGCAGAGCAGAAAAGACTGGAGGCAGGCCATCGAAAAGCGAATGATGAAGGGCCGTATATGTATGCGATCGTGCGGCCGGGCCGGCATGACTGGAACATGAATGCAAACCTGGGGTGGAGCTTTGGTAGGTCCCTTCTGGCGGCGCTGATCCTGGGTGCCCTGCTGCACCAGACGGTGCTGGCTTTTCCTGCCAGGCTGACGTTTTGCGCAGCGGCGGGGCTTTTCGCGGGTGTGGTTTGCATCCTGCCGCAGATGGTGTGGTTCGAGCTGCCTCAGCGGGATGTCATCGTGGGGGTGGCAGACTACGTCATCGAGTGGACTCTGGCTGGCGTCGTGCTGGCGCTTTTTCTGGGA